>CAZDBH010000126.1:0-11960 GCA_964503485.1 uncultured Bradymonadales bacterium
CCTTCTCCCTTTCCCTTCTCCCTTTCCCTTTCCCCCCTATGGAAAACGATAGAAGTCAGCGTCGATTCGACCTGAATTCGCCGTCCGATCCCCGGGTCCGATCAGGAATATCGCGAAGTCACCTGTCTCGGTGAACATCCGACTGAAGCCGTCCTCGCCAATCCAGTACCCGACGCCGCCCCCCGAACTGCCAATTATGAAGGCCTGTTCGAGGCCATCGTCGCCAATCGAGAGCTCATGGAAAGACAGGGAGATGTCATACAGACCTTTGCGGCCCGCATTCACTGTCGAGAATTGGGCGGAACAGGGGCCGCTTGCTTCGCCGTAGCCGACCACGATGGGGTGTTCACTGCCGAGCAGCCTCCCAGAAGCCTCGACCTCTCCCCCATTGGTGTGGGTGATTTCGATATCGACCCATCCCCTGTCGTTGTCCGACCCGTCACCAGAAGCGATCAAGAAGTTAAAAATGCCCGTGCTGCTTTCGTGTTGGCGTGAAACGGAATCCACGATGAAGTAACTCAGGCCGTCACTTTCGGTCTCTGTGACCCCCATGACTTCAAATGTTGCGCCAGCGATGTCCAGATCCTCGAAGGTTCCTCCAATCCAGTAGCCGTCGTTGGTACCGGCGTCCAAAGTCAGAAACGAAGCTGCACAAAGGCCGGGTTCCTCACTTCTGACCATGTGGCGCGTCCCCTCGACGACACTGCGAGCGGCGGGGATTTCATGAAGGCACGAGGCTGTTTGAATGCGGAGCCCGTCGAAGCTGGCCTCAGGATCCCCGCTGTCAGCCAATCCAACCGTGAGGCGATCAAAAGCGGTGGCAGTCTCCAGGTAGTCGAGTTCGCCACCAAGGTACTGATAGTCAACGTAGACGGTGTAGAGACCCTCATTCGGATTCACGTCGAAGATCACCGAACGCCACGGCTCGTGAATGTAGAACGCATCGTCGATCACCGGCGAACTTTGGGTGGTGGCGATGTGGTGGTCATCCTCTCCTCGGGTGAGAGCAAGGCCCGCAATCTCGCACTCGCCATCCTCACCGATGCCGCCCAAACAGAGCGTGATTCCGGAGTCAGGGACTGCCACCTCGATCTCGATATAGAATCGGGCGTCTCGCTCATTGAAAACGACTTCGGCCACCGCTCCGTTGCCGCTGAGTCGTGCCACACTATCGTGGCCGTTGCTCCCCGACGCATAGTCGATAGCTCCGACCGGGACGTTCCAGCCACACGGTACGGAACGGCCGCCGGACCCGTCGAAGAGGTCCTCGAAGGGCAGAACCAAGGGACCCGAAGACGGGCAATACTGCGGCGCACACGGATCGAGCGGAGGGAGATCCCCTTCGTCGAGGTCGCTGAGATCGGGATCAGTTCCCCTGTCGACCTCCAACTCGATGTCGCCGTCTGCTTCTTCGGGATCGCCCACATCCGTATCACTCTCCGCGTCGGCGTCACTCACCGTGTCGGGTTCGATCACGGCGTCCCAATCAGTCACCGTGTCGCTATCAGTCACCGTGTCGCTATCAACCGGTTCGTCGGAGTCGCTCACCGCTCCGTCATCCGACTCGGTGTCGAGGTCTGCCGAAGATGAAGCGACGCAGATGTTGGAAAGACACGACTCATTGGCAGCACATTCCGTGTCTTCTTGGCACGAACGACCCCGCAGATCAGGACTGCATCCAGCGCAAAAGAAGAACGCCGATAGGACGATCCCCATCATGAGCGGAAATCGACCTGAGCGGGCGCAGACCGGACCGAGTTGCGATACGTGTGGGGTGTTTCTCACAAAGAACTTGATAGCGTGAGTGGAAGCCAAGCGCAAACCTCGCAACCCAGGGTCACGAGGTAGGCGGTGAATCGAGGCCGCGCTCCCAATCGTTCAATCCCGACCGAATTGCTTCGCGCACGTCGTGCATGAGTTCGTCGCGACGTTCGAGACCATACTGAGTGACATCAATGGGCTCGTGGATCGTGATCTTGATTCTCCCAGGGAGTGGCTTCCAGTGACCGTACGGAAGCACATCGCTGGGTCCCGACATCGATATCGGCAGAATTGGCAACCCCAAGTCGAGAGCCATCATGAATCCGCCCTTTTTAAACCCCATGAGGCGACCATCACTGCTTCTGGTGCCTTCGGGGAAGAACATCACGGAAACACCATCTACCAACCTACTGCGAGCTTCATTGAGACTGGCAATCGCGGCCTCGCGGTTTGAGCGGTTCACGAAGATGTGCCCGATGGCCTCGCAGCCCCATCCGAGACCCGGCACGCGTCGCAAGTTGTGGCGCATTACCCAGCGGAATTGATGCCGCCACGCGCCGTAGAACGCGATGATGTCGTAGTGGCTCGAGTGGTTGGACATGATTACGTAGGACTTCTTTGGATCGATCCGCTCCGGATTGATGATCGCCGTCCGAGTCAGGTTCACTTTGCCGTTGATCCAAGCCCAAGCGGTGCCAATTCGGAAGCCAGCCCGCGGTCCCAGAATCTTCGAAACGGCCACAGCGACCGTCCCCATGATGATCGTCGAAACACCAAAGAACGGAATCAGGACGAGCCAGGCCCAGGGCACATAGAGCCAGCGAAGGACGGGTCGAAACGATCCTCGTACTGCTTGTGTAGAATTCGAACTCACCTCGGAGCTCATGTCGCACATCCCCATCGCAAATCGGGCCGAGCCAATTTCAGAACGAAATAACACTGATGAGACAAACAATTCAACTGGAGAATCAATCGACCATGTCCGGGGGAAAGGGAGAAGGTCGAGGGGAAAGGGCGGAGAGAAAGGAAAAGGGAGAAGGCCGCTATTTGCCGCCCATCATTCCCGAAGCGTATTTCATCAGAGCTGCCGTGCTCTCGGCGCTGGCAAAGATCGAAGCCGTCTTCTGTTTGTGTTCTTCGGTCTCAGCATCGACGCGCTCCATATAGGGAGCGATGAGCTGCGCCTTGACGTGGGCGTAGGCTTCGTGAGGATAGGCGCCCACTTTTACGGCGCGGGCCAGAGCGACCTCGATTAGCTCGTCGGGTGGGACACAGAGATGAAACGCCCCTTTGTTGACGCCTTCCTCACTCGAGAACATCTCCGCCTCTAGTATGGCGGTGTTCATATGTTCACCCATCGCGTAGCGGCCCAGTTCAATCGCGATCGGTGGGAAACCCGCCCCAAAGGTGAGCTCGTTCAGGCCGTGAACTCCGCGGCCTGCAGCGGCGAAACGAAAATCACAAGCAACTGCGACTAGAAAGCCGGCTGCGATCGCTGCACCATTCACGGCCGCAACGGTAGGCTTGGGGCAGTTCCAGACATCGATGAAGGTCTGCCGCATTGCCGAGCCGAACTCGTCGGCGCCACCGGGCCCCTTCACTGTAGCGTTCATCATCGCTTTGAAATCGAGGCCAGCTGAGAAACACTTGCCCGCGCCGGTGATAACCACGGCACGAACTTCTTTGTTGGTGCCAGAGTCGACTATGGCCTCAGATAGTGCCTTCATTAGCTCAACGTTGAAGGCGTTCACCTTTCCCCGGCAGAGGGTCACGAGGCGAACGCCACCTTTCTTTTCCTCGACTGTCAGAACGGACATGTCTGCTCTCCCGCTATTGGTCGCCCGGGGAGAGTACCCGTTGTGGAAACTCTGCAAAAGGGGCACGGAAGAGGTTTCTGGGTGAGTTTGGGGAAGCGGTTGAGCCGGTTGGCCCAACCGCTAGTAGGTATTTTACCTAGGAGAGGCTAGGCAAAAAAAAGAGACGCTTGGTTGGGAACAAATCCCCAAACTGGCAGAACCAGGGAAGATTTGTTCCCCCCAAACGTCTCTAGAAGACAGCCCCGGCCGCCGAAACGACCAGGGACTTCAATTCTGTCTTACTTAAGGTGCTCGACGCCTTGTTTCTTGACCTTTGGCTTCCACACCTTTGACGGCAGCCACGAAGGCCGGTTCGCCGGGGCACTGACTTGCTCGCGTCCGCCTACGAAGACGTGAACGCGCTTGGTTCCGCGCTCGCGGAGTTTGATGTCAGTGTGGCCTCGGCTAGCAGCCTTGAGAGCTGCACCACGCGGTTGAGCACTCGCGAAAACTGTGTTGGTGTCCTTGCCACCTTTCATCAGAACGAAGTACTTCTTCTTCTTTCCTGCCATGGTTGCCTCTCCAAAAAAAAGGGGTTCCTTCCCCAGTTATGATTGGCGCATTATGCGCCGCCTCTAAAAGAAACCGTTTCGAGGGTTGTTTGATTCACCTTTCAAAACGGGACCTAGCGCCCACGGTGGAGCGCAGCGAACTTGTTCTCGTGCTAATGTGGAGGACTTTATACTAAAAGATCCCGATACGCCAACGTTTTGGGGCGGTTTTCTTGGCGTTTGGGCCAGAAAAACCGGGGACGAGCGGTCGTTCCAGCGATCCGGAGACTAGAGGTTCTCGTGTAACCAGCTGTATTATCAGGGCTTTTTCATACACAGGCCCGCACGCCCCTCTTCTTGCAATATCAAAAAAATTTTTTTGAAAAGGGGAGTTATTCGTCGGAATTTGGTGCCCAACCGGGCGGATCGATTCGGTACATGGTGTCCGCGGTGAGAACAACGACCCGATTTTCCTGATCCAACCAGATATCGACTGGTTGTTCGACGAGACCCATAGCCCAGAGCGGTTGGTCTCGCTGACCCGTCCATATGGATCCGTCGCTTGCAAGCACCCAGCGAGTCTGCCCATGTTCGGCCACGCCTAGGGCCGATGTGGGTTCCTCTCCTCTTGGGTAGGGGGGAGCATACTGCAGGGAGACTTCGGTCCATTCATTGTTGGTCGTGAGCTCGAGTAGCTTGTCGGCACCCACGGCGATCAATCGTTCGGGCGTGCGGACAAAGCGCCGAATATCGCCTGCGTCGGTGGTCATCACCTCGCAAACGGCCTCCACACAGCTGAGAAGCAGGCCGTTCACTCCACCCACCACGTAAGTGTCCTGTCCTGTCACGGCGACCGTTGTAAACGGCGTCACGACCTCAGTTGGTATCGTGCGCCATCCCGGGACCAGCGGTGGAGGCAGTATGGGCGGTTCATAAACCGTGGGATCGGCCTGGAACATCATGCGATACCAAATTGAGCCGCCCATCCCTACGGCGACCGCGGTCCCCGATTCAAAATCCCAATCAAGGGCAGTTATCGGGGGTGGAACAGCCGGAGGAACTGGCAACAGCGCGGGCAGCACCCCTTCGAGAGGCGGCGGTTCGGTGGGCTGGCTCGTCGCCTCGGGGAGCGATGTCGGCACCGCCTCGGGGAGCGACGTGGGAGCACCCTCTTCATCGAGCGGCGCACCATCTAAAGGCAAGCCGTCTGGGCCGAGCTCGACTGGGAGCTCGCCCTCGAGCGCTGGATCGATTTCTGGTGGCGGCGGTGGGTACAGGAACGGTTCAACCATCGCGGCTTGTGGGGTTAGGAGCATCACACGCCCCCCATGTTCGAGCGACTCCCCTCCCAATAGGAAGGTGCCATTTGGCAATAGAATCTCGGAGGTGATGGTCATTTCAGGCTGGCCGCTCGACACCTCCCGCACCGACCAGTGCGGTGACCGCCATTTGTAGAACAGGTTCTTTTCCCCGGACGTGGCCCAGGCCCCCACGATCTGTTGCCCGCTTCTCACCACGTTCGTGAACCCGCCACCTGGGGGCGTGTATCGCAGCTCTCCTGCACTGAGTTCATAGAGCTCCCCGATTGATGAGACGATCAGACGCTCTTCACCCGGCGGGTCGATGTAGATAGGGGGGGCGCGGAGAGGCAACGGGATCGGCTCTTCTACCTCGCCCAATGGCGTCAATCCGACGAGACCCTGTTCGGTCCCGATGAGCAATCTCCGATCGTCTTCCTCCACGGACATAGTAGTGGCCCGGCCAAACGTCGTTGGCTCCAGCAGCGTCCTCCACCCCCCCATTTCGTAGCGCAGCACCTCGCCACCCCAGGTCAACATCGTGATCTGTCGGCCGGCGCCAAACGTGTAGCTGCGCTGAGTTCGAGGCTGGGCCGACAGCATGTGTGCTTCGGTGAGGGCGGTCCAACTATACCCCCTCTGTTCTGTCCGCATCACGTACTGCCCACCGTCGCGACACCAGGCGAACCCGATCGAACCCGCAAAGAAGATGTCGTTGAAAGCGGTGCAGCCAGCCGCCTGGTCCACAAGTAGCGGGTTCGCAAGTGGGCGAAAACGATTGTCGTCCGATCCCCAGAGATGCCCATCCGCGTCCAGCCAGAAGGCAAGACCACTCGGTTCTCGGGTGAATTGGCCTAGTGGTGCGCTAGCCTCTCCTTCAAATGTGTCCTCGATAGGGGTCAGCCCGTCTCCGGTCCACTCGTATCGACGATCGTCACCGATGACTACGACGCCGCCCTGCGCTCCCGGCTCTGCACGAAGAACACTGGGGGTATCAACGTAATCCTCCCGCCAAGTCGTCCCATCCCAAGCTGCGTACCGTCCCAGCTCCCCCACACACAGCAGCTCACTTTCACTTCGGATGCACTCTCGCAGCTCTCCATCGATTGCCCGCGATAGCAAGTTGTGCAGTCGGGGCCTGGCCAGAAGGTGGCGGGCAGGAATCGCGTTGGACGGATTCCCCGCTTCGTCGACGGCAACTACGGTCCACACAGAGTGAGTGACAGGCCCGGTTACCAAGTGCTCGATCGATCCCCTGGGTGGTTCAATCTCTGTGGGCGGATCTGCGTCAACAAGTGACCCAGCTCGCCCGCGAAGGTGGTAGCTCATCTGCAGTCGAGAGGTTACGTCGTCAACCGCTGCCGTCCAGCGCCACCTAACGCGCCCCCACGACAACACCTCGTATTCGAGCGCATCAGCAAGGATCGGAGCATCGCGATCGGGTCCAGCCGGTGTTTCCTGCTCCGGCGCCTCGCTTTGCTGTGGCGCTTCGACCACATTCGAGGGATTATCATCTGACCCCTCCTCTGACTCATTCGAACAGGCAGTCGCCAGAAAGGTGAAGACGTACAGTATTGTCGATAGCCTACGCATTATCGCGAGTCGCTTGTATCCGATTCGGCCGGAATAGAGTCGCTAATATTGACACTTTGAGCAACACTCTATACTGACTCGCGGGTCACAGGAGTGGATGAATGAGACGCGAAGAACTAAAGAAAGCAGCGATTAAGGTCTTCTCTGAGCATGGTTATCACTCAGCGAAGGTCTCCCAAATCGTTGCGGAAGCAGGCGTTGCCCAGGGGACGTTCTATCTGTACTTCAACAGCAAGCAGGAAATCTTTGGGGAGACTCTCTCCGATTTCCTGACACTCGTCACCGAGGCCATTTCAAGCTGGCAGGGGGGAAGCTTTGAGTCTATCGCGACAGTTTCTGGACTGAGACGGGAGTTAAAAGTCGTCGCCCTCGAGATCGTCAACGTCTTCCTCGAGAACGAAGAATTGACGCGCATCTTCTTCACAGAGGCTCTTGCGGTCGATCCAGCATACAACGCCGTAATTGAAGGGTTCTATTCTCGGGTCGTTGCGTTGATCAGTGTCACCAACGAGTTTGGCGCCAAAACAGGGCTCTACAGACCTGTGAATTCGACTGTGCTCGCCCACGCGGTTGTAGGAATGGTGCAGCGGGTGGCTTACGAACACATCGTTAGAAACCAAATGACACGGGAGCGCGCCGAGGAGGCCCTGAAAGACCTGATCGACATCGTCCTTTTTGGGGTAGCGGTGGAGGGTCACCCCTCAGAAACATCGGATCCGTGACGAGCCCACCATTCGCGAACGATGGCGATATCCCGCGTCCGTCGAGTTCGGGGAAGCGTGTTTAGAAACACCTTCCCGTAGCTCCGTTCCAAAAGTCTACGATCGAGTATGGCGACAATCCCCCGATCGCTCTGGCTTCGTATCAAACGACCAAAACCCTGTTTGAGGCCGATGGCAGCCTCTGGCAGCTGATAGTTCCAGAATGGTTCACCGCCTTGCTCCTCTACATAGTTCACACGGGCTTTCACGATGGGATCGCCGGGTGATGCGAAAGGCAGTTTGTCGATGACGACCAGACTGAGATGATCGCCGGGCACATCCACGCCTTCCCAGAAACTCGAGGTCGCGAACAGCACCGTCGGTTTCGCTTTGAACTCCTCGAGCAGGGCGGTTCTGGACCGCTCTCCCTGAAGGAGCAACGGATAGTCCAGCCTGCTGCTGAGCAGTCGGTAGCACTCACGCATGTTCCGATAGCTCGTAAACAGGACAAACGCCCGCCCGCCTGTAATCTCGAGAAGCTCTTCGATTGTCGGAGCGACGGACTCTACGAAATCGGGGGCATTCGGCTGGGAGAGACCTTCTGGGACAAATAGCAGAGACTGGGACATGTAGTCGAACGGCGACGGGAGTAGCCGTTCCGTGACCGGTTCATCTACACCCAATGCGATACGGGAACGATAGTAATCGAAGGCGTGATCGACCGTCAGAGTCGCACTCGTGAAGATCGTGGTGGTGTGTTTGGGGTACAAGAGCTCGCGAAACATCGGGCCGATATCGATGGGAGAGGCCTGTAGGAACACCGTATCTCGCTTTCGTCCCCTCAGCTCGCTGAAGTAAACCCAGCCGGACTCCCGCTGCTCGAGAACGAAGGCGATGTCAGAACCGATCTCACCGCAACGTTTGCTCAGGCTCAGCGCGACTTCGCCCAAGCTGCCTGTGGCGGTCAACTCCAAGCGCAGCGCTGTCAGACTCTGCTTTGCTGCGGCAAATGCCTCTCCCGTTTTCTGGTCGTCCAAAAGGTCGGGAGAAAGTTCTGCCCTCTCTTTGGCTGATACCCTCGAGGCCAGTTGTTTGAACAGTTTCGTAACACGTCGCTCGGCGTCTTTCGTTTTCTCGAGCAACTTCTCTGGCCGCTTGCTCAGATTCTCGATTGCTCGGCCTAAATCGCCAACTAGCTCCTTCATACGGAAGGGGCTTACCGAACGGCCGAAAAAACTGGTGGCCGTGTCTTCGAGGTGATGGGCCTCATCGAAGATAACGACATCGGTCTCTGGCAACACTTCCCCAAAGCCGCCCGCGCGCACAGACAAGTCGGCAAAGAACAGGTGGTGATTGACGATGACCAACTGAGCTTCTGCGGCTTTGCGTCTGATTTGAGTCACGAAGCACCCTTCGTAGTCGGGACACTCAGCCCCGAGACACGTCTCGGATGTCGCACTCAACTCGAACCAAGTCGGGAAATCATCAGGCAGATCGCGCAACTCGGCGCGATCACCAGATTTCGTAGACAAGGCCCAGTCTTCGATCAACTGAAAGTGCTTCGTATCTTCTTTGGACCGAAAGAGGGGTCGGACCTGGAAGTCCTTGAACTTGTGCAGACAGAGATAGTTCGATCGGCCTTTTAGGTAGACGGCCTCGAACTCGAAGCCCATGCCCAGCAGGGTTGGCACATCCTTATAGTAGATTTGTTCCTGCAGGTTCTTGGTCGCAGTAGAGACCAAGGTCTTCTTTTTGCTCTGGAGGGCGGGCACCAGATAGGCGAGTGTCTTGCCCGTACCCGTTCCAGCTTCGATGAGTGCACGCGTATTGGTGTCGATGGCTTCAGCGATAAGCTGAGCCATTTCGACCTGCGAGGTTCGGGCTTCGTAGCCCTCAAAGGCGTGGGACAGAGTCCCGCCTGGCCCAAAAAATGACTCGACGGGATCGCTCAAGGAACTAGTACCGGTACGTATCGGGCTTGTACGGCCCCTCGGTCGGTACGCCGATGTAATCGGCCTGCTGCTCTGTGAGGATTGTCAGTTTCGCGTCGAACTTCGCCAAGTGCAGTCGTGCGACCTGCTCGTCGAGATGCTTTGGAAGGACGACGACGGTCTTACCATAGCTCTCTGCTCGCTCGTGCAACTCGAGTTGCGCCAGGACTTGGTTCGTAAAGGAGGCCGACATCACCATGCTTGGGTGACCAGTTGCGCATCCGAGATTAACCAAGCGACCTTCCGCCAGGATAATGATCGAGTGACCGGCACCTTTGGGTCCGTGAGTTGTATTCTTGAAGCGCCACTCGTGAACTTGCGGTTTGACTTCGATCTTCTCGACCTCACCCGCCTCGAGCATGGCCTCTAGCCCGGCCATGTCGATTTCGTTGTCGAAGTGCCCGATGTTGCACACGATAGCGTTGTGCTTCATCCGGACCATATCGTCGGCGGTGATGAGATTGTAGTTTCCGGTCGCCGTTACGAAGAGATCGATTTCGCCGACTACGTCCTGAAGCGTGGTTACGTCATAGCCTTGCATACAGGCCTGCAGTGCGCAGATCGGATCAACCTCTGTGACCGCGACTCGAGCGTTTTGCGCCTTGAGAGATTGTGCCGAGCCTTTGCCAACGTCCCCGAAGCCGCAGACGAGAGCCCGCTTACCACTGAGCAACACGTCGGTGGCTCGGAATACGGCGTCGACCAGTGAGTGACGGCAACCGTAGAGGTTGTCGAACTTCGATTTGGTCACCGAGTCGTTCACGTTGATGGCAGGAAACAGTAGGGTCCCGGCTGCTTCGCGCTGGCGTAGTCGATTGACACCCGTGGTCGTCTCTTCGGAGACCCCGCGAATCTTCTCAGCGATCGGTTGCCAGAACCCGTCGCCCTTCTCTGAACGCACGTCGTGCAACAGTTGAAGAATAATGGCGAACTCGTGGTTGTCTGCACTCGCGACCGCAGGTATCTCACCGGCCAGCTCGTATTCGACGCCCAAGTGTATAAGCAACGAGGCGTCACCACCGTCGTCCACGATGAGATCAGGGCCGGTACCATCGTTCCAGATCAGCGCCTGCAACGTGCACCACCAATACTCCTCGAGGGTCTCTTCCTTCCAGGCGAAGACTGGCACGCCGGCGGGCTTGTCGGCGGTACCGCCGGACTCGGGGGTACCGGCGGCGACGGCGGCAGCGGCGTGGTCTTGAGTAGAGAAGATGTTGCACGACGCCCAACGAACGTCTGCACCCAACTCAACCAGGGTCTCGATGAGAACGCCTGTTTGAATCGTCATGTGAAGTGAACCCATGATCTTGGCACCGGCCAACGGCTTCTTAACGCCGAACTCCTCGCGAAGGGACAAGAGTCCCGGCATTTCGTGCAAGGCGAGATCGAGTTCTTTGCGACCAAACGCTACCGTCTCCGGACTCAGGTCCCGAACTTTGTACGGCGCGTTGCTGAAAAGCTGCAGGCCTGTGGTCATGAATGGAGAAGAATCTGGGATATATGCGACTGTCATTTCGGTTCCTGTTGTGCTTGGTTCGCTCAAAACGCTGGAATCAATAATACAAGACGTTGAAAATGCAAAGGGTGACATTCTCTCGAATGTCTGCCAGGCTTCGAGAAACGACTAAGGAGCCTCGAAACGCTCAGGCTGTTCGCTACAAACAGGTTGGGAACATGAGCACCGAAGAGCAAATCGTCAAACTAATGATGGTCGACGGGGAGCCCCTTCTCTCGGTCGAAATCACGTTGGAGGACGACCTGGACGACTTGGCCACCCGCCAACGCGACTCAGGTACCCTGTCCTTCAATGCCATCGAATTCCCCCCACCCGTTAGCGAAATCGACGTCATCATCTACTATGGTGGACACAAAATGCAATTCCGCTCGACCATCGTGTCGTGGCGGCCCGGTGCGGCGGTCCTCCGACCGAAAGATGAAGACAAACTCTTCGCCGATATTTTTGCACTGATCAGTGGGAAAGCCCCAGAGGAACCGCTGCCCGAGGATGAGCCTGAGCCCCAGGACCGGTTCTCGGACGGTGGGCCCGTACCGCGACTACCCTCCTCGGCGTCGTCGCCACGGATTCCAGCCCCGGCTTCGTCACCCCGGATCTCAGCGCCAGCTTCATCACCGCGAGTCACGGCTCCGGCTTCGTCGCCTCGAATCACTGCGCCCGCATCATCACCACGAATCGCTGCCCCGGCATCGTCACCGCGAATCGCTGCCCCGGCATCGTCACCGCGAATCGCTGCCCCGGCATCGTCACCGC
>CAZDBH010000126.1:12060-18426 GCA_964503485.1 uncultured Bradymonadales bacterium
GAATCGCAGCACCACTATCATCTCCGCGGATACCTTCTCCGAGGGCAGCAAGCGCAGCACCCCCGCCATCTCCGCACAGACCGAATACCGGGGCGGCAGCCTCGGTACCGCTCTCGTCGCCGCGAATGCCAGCCCCAGACCCACCCGCGACGGACGACCCAGCGAATGCGGGGCATGTTCCAAAACCTGCCACAGCCTCCGATTCGCAACCAGCTCCGGGGCCGGAAACCGCGCCAGAAACCGGTAAACCTGCGGCTTCCGCTCCAGCCAGCACCCCTCAAACCGCCGAAAAACCGGAGGATCTCGCTCTTCACTTTCTCGACACACTGCCCTTGAGCGCCGCGATCGCCCAGGGTAGCGAGACTGGATCAGGTGTTCTCGAGCTGCTTTCCCAGCAGGGCGGTAGCGACGAAATTCTCCTCAGAGGCGTCACCGAAAATGGATCGATGTGGTATCTCTTCTGGAAGGGTGGCTTCGTCCGCCGAGGCTATAGGCGACCGGCGGCGATCGGGACCACCTTGGCTCTGCTACTACAACACCAGAAACACTTGACCCACGAACAGGCCGAAGCGGTTGTCTGGGTCGCTGCGGGCAGTGGCATCTCGGAGGAAGACGCACTGTTGAAGTTGGGCTTCTTACCGCCGGACTTCATTGAACAAGCCGCCACCGCTAAGTCCCGAATCATCCTGGCAATGTTGGCGAAAGAAGAGCGCATCATGTACTCGATTCATACGCTTCTGGAGTCACAGCTTGGCGCCGTTACTGCCACGAAGGCACCCAGTGCGGTTCCCAGCGCTGCCCCCCAGAAAATGTCTGGGCTCCAGGAGGCAATGACCAAATACAAGGAACTCACGACCGAACTCGCTGAGGCGGAGCAAAAGGACTTTCTGTCACTGATTCCTATGATCCAGGGGGACGTCGTTGCCCTAGCGGAACGACTCAAGCTCGGCCCAAAGGGAGAGAAGTTCTTCGAGAATTGCCTGACTGGGCACTTTCCACTCAGGAAGGTCTACACTCTCACCAACCTGTCGCGCCGGAACACGTTTGCGATCATTTTTGCTCTGCGCGACGTGGAACTCCTCGAGTTCGTCGCTGCAGACAACGAGGAGGTGCTGACGGCCGAGCTGATCGAGATGGTAAAGACCCGCTATGCCTCTCTCGAGAAGGGCCACCTATTCAATCGACTCGACTTACATTGGAGCGCTACTGGATTCGAGATCGAGGAAGCCGAGGCCAAATTCGTCAAGCTCCTCTCGGGCGCTACGCCTTCTCGAGTCGGTTCGGACGTTGCACAAAAAGCGCGCGAAGCTTTAGCTGGAATCCAAGAGGCCTCGAGGCTTCTGTCTTCTGTGGCGCTTCGGAAAGAGCATCGACTCAGCTTCTTGGAGCCCTTCAATATCCAACAGGGCTTGGACCTCGTCTGCAGTCACCTCGAAATGGCAATCTATCGGCACGACAGGAAGGAAGTTAAGCGTCTCTTAGAACGAATTACAGAAATCGAACCTCGGCTGGGTCAGGCAAAGAAGGCAGAAGCCCACAGAAAACTACGCGGGAAGGGTGACTGATCAGCGCCTTATAACACGCTTTCGAGCCGCTGATACGATAGCACCGCGCAGGTTGCCCGACTTCGCGATCCGCCGCACAACCTCTTTCTGAAGTTTGGGAACGAGCTGCACTGCCAGCTTGATCGGCGTGTGGGGATTCCTCACGATGGCTTCGACCACCGCCGCGTTACCGGTTAGATCCGCCCGCGAAATCACGCGCCTCAAAAACTCGTGACTGGCGCTCCCCGAGCGAATCAGTCCGGCGATTTCCCGCGCTGTGATACCCGGGTTACCCAGGAGGTGAAGCTGCAAAGTGGGGTCCCGGTCCTTGAGCACCAATCGTCGCGCGTCGGCGTTGCCGCGTCTTGCCAATCGCATTTTCTCGGGCTTTGTCATTTCCGAATACCGATGCCAGAGTGGCTTGTCGCCCTCGTCGGCCTCCTTTTTCCCCTTGGGCTCGGCTGGACAAACCGCAGCCATCAAACGCTCCTTCTCTTCGCCGACGAACGCTAGGGCGAACTGGTCTTGAAGGATCTGGATCACCTGTCCGGTAACCTGAACGATCTCCTGATTGCCATGAAGGAACTGAACTGTGGCTGGAGCCAGTGGCGAAATCGAACCTGTATCTGAGTGCGGGATCAGGGCGGCGCCGTGATCACGAACCTGATCGATGACTTTCCCCCAACCCGGTTCACCAGCTATGGGCACTGGGATAACTTCAGACAAATCACGCGTCTCGATGATGAATCACAGTACTATATATAACGAAATCACCTCTTGTCGATTCCCAAGAAGTAATGCCCGGATTCATATCACGTGACGGGGGCCTAGCCTGCGGGGGGCGTCTCGATAGCCGGCCGATTGCCGAGCTCGGTATCCAACATGAGAAGAGCTGCTCCGTTGTCTCCGATACGGCGCAATTGGGCGACAATGAGTTCAAGCGTGTTTTCTTCTTCTACCTGCTCGTCGATGAACCATTGAAGCAGAGAAAACGATGGGTAATCTCCAACCTTGTGGGCCAATGCAAACAGAACTTGGATCCGTTCGCTGACTCGGCGCTCTTGAGTTAGTGCCTCCTGGAAGACCTCGACCGGAGATTCAAACTGGGATGGCGGAGCGGCGATTGGTAACAGAATCAGCTCGTTTCCGCGGTCCACGGCGTGGTCGTAGAACCTCATGGCGTGGGCCCACTCTTCCTCGGACTGAATCCGAAACCACTGGGCGAAACCGGGCAGATGCTCACTCTCACAGTAGGCGGCAAGCTGGAGGTAGCTGTACGCCGCGTAAAATTCGGCGCAGATGTGCTCGTTGAATGCGGCCTGGAGTTCTTTGGGCATTTTCATTGTCATTCTCCTGTCACGAACAGATCGTCATCACGATCTGGATTCGCTGGTCAGAACCAGTCCTCTGCTACCTCGATTGACGGATTCGAGCAAGAGGTGAATCGGGTTGTGTCTTCTGACACCGATCGCAGCGGGCGGATGTGCAGGACCCGGGTCCCATCCCGATTGCGCCGAGCAAGCGGATTGGGGGAGGTTCGTCCGCCGTTCGAACGGCGCAGGGGGAAACCTGGCCAATTCGATATTTCTGGTGTGGAAGGTGCGCTCGGCGAGGCCGGTCACTCGCGATCCGCACAGCACGCGGCTCCAGCAACGTCCAACGGCGGGTCGCAGCCAAACGGCGCAAGAACTCGACCGCTCGCCGAAGAACCGCCCTGGGGGGAGAGTCCGGTGCCCAACATACCGGCACTCCGGCTGCAAGCCGGTGAAGATGCCTGGCCGTTGATTCGCGGACGGCGTCGGCCCCGCATTCGACGATGGTCACTGACTCGTCTTGAATCAGGGCAACGAACCAGACTCTCTCCGACGTTTCCACCGCGGAGCCGCCCAACCTGAGTGGTGAACAGCAACGATGATAGGCCGCCATCGTCAGTGCAGGTCGGTCAATTGGTCGTTCGTCGGAAATCAGGCGCAGCGCGGCGGCTCGCTTTGAGTTCAGTTGGGTGGTGATTGCCAGACGACGCTCCAGTTCTTCGGGAACACCGAACCGAATCACGTCAATTGAATCATGACGTGAGCCCAATCTTACCAGCCTCCCCTCTCGTTGCCGTACGGTTATCGGATTCCAGGGCGTGTCGTAGTGGACTAGCTGATCCGCATCTTGCAGGTTCACGCCCTCGCTGATGGTATCTGTCGCAACAAGTGTGAAGAACCGGTGCGCTGAAGGGACGTGTGCGTTGTGGCTGTTGGGCGAGAATCTGAGCAGCGCCTCCCGGCGCGAAAGTCGCGCTCCCGAGGCTGCCCGCGCTTCGGCACCACAGACCATCACGGATCGTTTGTCCCGAAGGTGTCGGTGAACGTAATCAGCAGTGTCCCTAAAACAACTGACGATTACTCGAACGCGTCCGGCGTCTGTCTCGAGAAGACGCAGTAGGTAGGCAAGTTTTGGGTCTGCCTCGGGGCTGAAGCCGGAGCGTGCACGTTCCAGCAACTCGGCAAGCTGCGCCCCAAGCCTCTCGAATTGGAGAACGGGTTCGGACTCGAGACCATCGTAGAAGAAAGGAAAGACCTGTTGGGCTGCTGTCCACAGAGGGTCTGCGCCAAACAGCCGCTTGAAGTCGGGACGTCTCAGACCTCTACCGACCCGAGCCGCCTCCTCGGCTCGTTCGAGGAAGAGCAGGCTCCGCTCAATCGTCTTGAACAGAGCCACCGGACTACTTTCGGCTCTCTTGAGGAGCATTCGGTCAACTAGGCGCAATACCTCGGGAGGCTGCTCTGGAAACGCCGCCTCCTGTAGGTGACTCCAGTCGGCGAGCAGGTCCCGCACTGGGGCCGAGAGCGGGGGGCAGGGCGAGTGGATTCGTGCCCTGGGACCGAGACCGTGCATCGAGTGGTCGGACTTCAACCCGTAGAACGCATCTATGATGGGTCGTGTCCTCCGGATGATGAACCCGACCAAGCAGGCTCGCAGCCGCTCGAGGGTGTCCAGTCGGAGCGAGCCCGTGAGCAGGTTCAGCAGTGACACCACGTCGGCCAAACGATTGTGCATCGGTGTGGCGGTGATGAGCAGTAAGGGGACCCGAGCCGACAGATCGCTGACTCGCTTGAATCGTTTCGTGGTTCGATTCCTAAGCCGGTGGGCCTCGTCGACGACAACCAGGTCCCAGCCCCCGGGCGGAGCGGCGGCGCCCCGACGCACAAGACTTGTATAGCTGAGGAATACGACTCCCGGAGCGGGACCTACCACCGTGCGCCACATCTGTAAAAGAGAGGCGGGAGCGATGACTAAGACCGACGAGTGCGCACCGGCAAAAGTCCTCATCGCAGCGGCCGCGATGTGCGTTTTGCCGAGGCCCACCTCGTCAGCGAGTAGGCAGCCTCCTCTGCGGCGAAGGAGATCGACAGCCCGAAGAACCGCGTGCTGTTGAAAGGGAGGTAGTTGTTCGGTTCGACGGTCGCCGGCCAGGCGGTTCAGTCGGTCCTGTTTGAGTATCGAAGCGAGCCAGTCTCTCGAATCCACGGCCGAACCTCCTCTCCGCCCGATTCGTTATCGGCAGTTCGATTGGTTTGTTGCGTGGACTTCTGGTTTTTTTGGCCTGCTCGCCAGCTGGTCTCTCACCGAGCTTTGCTGGTAGGCTGGTCGGAGTGGAGCGTACTTTGATTCAGGATGATCGGCTCATCGCAATCGACCTCGGATATCGGACGGGAATCGCTGTCTTTTCGTCGGATGGCCGTCTTGAATGGGCTCGCTCTCACCATTTCGGGGGGATTTCGCAACTGCGTCGGGGCTCCGGACAGATTCTTGATGAGGTGAAGCCCTCCCATCTCGTTGCCGAAGGCGATCGGCGGCTGTACGAAACCTGGTGTGGGGCCGCTGAACGATTCCGCAGCGACTGCCAACTCGTCGGTGCTGAGATTTGGCGGAAGCGCCTTCTGCTACCTCGAGAGCAACGAACGGGTGCGCTTGCCAAGAAATCGGCTCACAGATTGGCCTATGGCGTCATCAAGTGGAGTGGCGTACGGCGTCCGCACACTCTGCGTCACGACGCTGCCGAGGCCATCCTACTCGGGCTGTGGGGGGTCCTGGAGTTAGGCTGGCTGCAAGAGGTGCCCGAGTTCCTCGGACCGAACCGAGGCCGCCACCGGCGCTGACAAACTACGCCGCGGCTCTGAGAGCGGCGATGGCCAACAGGCTCCATCCGGCGATGAAAGACAAGCCACCAAGCGGAGTGATCGCGCCAAGCGGCTTGATTCCTGTGATCGCAAGAGCGTAGAGACTTCCGGAGAAGAGACAGACTCCGGCCAATAGGCACCAACCAGAAGCGTTGACCAGTGTGCCTCCCCAAGTCTGTGCGGCGGCGCCGACGGCCAGCATCCCGAGGGCGTGAATCAGGTGATATCGGGCGCCTGTCTCGTAGACGGCGAGCATGTCTTCAGTGAGACGCTCCTTGAGACCGTGGGCTCCGAATGCACCTACTGCAACTCCAACAGCAGCCGTAACTGCTCCGACTGCAAACCAAAACTTCATTCGCCAACTCCAACTATCAACGCGAGTGTGTGAACGTCCGGGGAATTCGTTTCATGTCTCGTTCTGTGCCCGATATTTGTTGCCGATAACCATACTCAGTGCCGTACCGATGCCCACACCGCCAGTCACGACGACCATAGCTCGCAGCCCGGTCTTGATGAACTCCACCCAAAACCGACCGTCGAATAGGATGATAAACGGCAACAGTATCAGATCGATTATGGGCGTAACGAACAAGAGAAGGGCTAGGAGCCCGTCGCGTATAACGCCCCGGACTCCAGCCGTTAGCTTTTAG
>CAZDBH010000127.1:0-13358 GCA_964503485.1 uncultured Bradymonadales bacterium
CCCAGTAAACCTCTTCGCTGCATTCGCAATCGACTCCGATGATGAGCCCCTCGTCGGGGAGATACTCGATGCCAAAGCGTCCGTTGCCGATAAACGCGCCGCCGTCGAGCGCGACTCCGATGTGGTTGCCCCAGATCTTTGCGTCGCCACCGTCGACTCGAATCCCGCTGTTGTCGTTGCCAGCGATGACGTTGCCAGCTCCAGATCCAGCGCCGCCGATCACGGTCTCGTCGCCCGAAGCCACGACGATGCCCGAGTTGTTACCGAGTTCGACGAGTCCGGCCCAATCCACGCCGATGACGTTCCCCAAGATCGCATTGCGGTCCCCGGATGACGACGTGATACGGATGGCTGCCCCCCCGCTGCTGACGATGAGGTTCCCCTCGTTAGAACCAGTCCCGCCTATTGCGTTGTCGACTGAGCGACTCACATACACACCATCGATTCCGTTGCCGAGATCGGGCTCCTGAGCGCGGTTGGTGCCCAGGTGACAGCCCAAAACCCGATTCCCGTCGCCGTCTTCGAGTCGGACTCCGCTCCATTCAAAGCGATAGACGGCCAGCGAACGGACCACGCTATCGCCACCCAGCAGCACCAGTCCATGGCTCCCGCCCGCACTCGAGCCGTCGATTTAGACGACCGGAAGGCCCTAGAATACGGATTTGGTCGTGCCGTCGATTTCGACTCGGCCCTCGATATCGGGCAGAGGGTTGGTTGGAGTAATGACCACAGGAATTGGGCCCGAAACTGCGAAGCTGATTCGAGTCGAGCCGGGATATTCATTGGCGAAAGTGAGTGCCTCACGCAGGCTGCAGTGCGATCCGTCACAGGCACCGTCATCGTCGTCATCGTCGTCGATGACCACCAATGTCTTCGTGCAGTCCCCGGGTCCCACCTCAGTGTCGTTGTCCTCACAGTCCCAACCGCCAGACGCCTCATTGGCGAAGCCGTCCCCATCCCCATCAACTCCGTCGACGTCGTCGCAGTTCTCGTCCTCGTCGTTGCCGACCGTGTCGGTTGCGTCTGGATTCACGTCGCGATCGTCGTCGTCACAATCGTCCCCGCCGGAGGCCTCGCTCGCGGCGCCGTCGCCGTCGCTGTCGACCCCGTCGTGTCCGTCGCAGTTGAGGTCTTGGTGGTCACCCAATACGTCCTCAACGTTCGGGTTGATGGTGTCGTCGCGATCGTCGCAGTCGGTCCCCCCAGACAGGAGCCCAGCTACCCCGTCACCGTCGAGGTCGATTCCGTCCGCTCCGTCGCAGTTAGGGTCGGCGGCCGTACCGCACACGGTCTCTGGATCGCCACCCAGTGCCAGGCGCACACCTGGCGGGTTTTGAGACGAGAGCGCAACGAGCGGTTGGCCCGAGCCGTTGAGAGCCAGGCTGGGCGCGGCCCCCCCACCGACACCACTGGCCGGCACCGAGATGGACCAGAACCCACCGGAGTTGGTCGCGTAGACTATGCTACTTCCATCGCCGGAGCCGGTATTCCAGCTCAAATGGGCGTTGCCTTCGCCGTCAACCAGCAGGGCGAGTGAGCCTGCGGATTGCACTTCAGCGACTGGAGCTGTGGTCCAACCGCTGTCGGTCAGTCGCGTGTAGTAGAGCACTTCATCGTCTTTCGACCAATAGGCGAAATGGACCTGGCCAGGTACGTTGCCCATTGAAATCGCAGCCGGTTCCCGGACGTCGCGATCTGGATCGATCGCCTGTGAAACCCAATCCCCGCTGGCGTTCGTAAAATAGGTCGTCTCTTGGTCGCTTCCCTTGCATACGATGTGGATGCTACCGGAATCATCGACGGCCAAGTCAGTCCCATCTCCAGGGCCCTCGCCGTCGAGCAGCGTGCGTTCCCAGGAACCGCTTTGGTTTGTCGCGTAGTACAAGCTCGAGCGCGCAAACTCGTCCCACGTCGTGTAAGCGATGTGTAGGAAGCCGTCTCCGTCGAAAGCGATCGATGGAAGAAAGCCAGAAGGGCCCTCGCCGCCATCGTCCACCACCTCGACTGAGATATGGCCTTCGTGAATCCGGGCGACTCGCAATTGGCCATCGATCTTCAGCGGATCGTCGTACTGGTACACCACGAGCAGGGCACCGTCAGCAGCCAGAACCGCAGTCACACTTCCGGCGCTGACCTGTTTGTCCGAGAGCAAGTAGTCCTCGAGACGCCAGGCGCCGTCGAGCTCTCTCAGCACCCGGGCGTACGTCGGGTTGTCGCCGTGAGCGTAGACCAAGGCGAGGTCGCCGTTGGACTCGGTGACAACCGAGGGCCAAACGGCCTCGTCCGCCTCTGGATCGAGGTTCTGCATCGACCATGTCGTGCGCTCTTCGCACTCGCCATCTACCCAATCCCATGCTTCTGGAGTGATAGACGGATTATCATCGAGGCAGTCCTGGCCATCGCCGTCACCTGCCGGAGAACCGTCCCCGTCCAGGTCGATTCCGTCTACGCCATCACAGTTGGCATCGATGAACGGATGGCTGTCTTCGATCGGATCGTCCTCTGACAACACCTCACACTCGCAACCATCGCTTGGAACGCCGTTCGCGTCTCGATAACCTTCTTCGCAGCCGTACACACACACTGGTAACAAGCGGTCGCTGTCGCAGGTTCCCGAGGTCGCGTTCGCGTCGGATCGCGGCTCGTCGCAAGCCTGACCGCAGGTGCCGCAATGATTGTCGGATACAAACGCGCCCCCTACGGTGAAGGCTTCGTCCACCGACCCATCGCAGTTTTCATCGAGGTAGTCGCAGGCAATCTCTTCTTCCAGCGCGATGACACACTGACCTTCCGCGTTGCACACATTCGCGCAGAAGTCGCTCTCATCGCATTCCCCACAGGTCCCAAAACACCCGTTCCACCCACAGTCCCGACCTGAACAATCGGGGGTGCAGGCGGCTTCAAAGCACGCTGAATGCTCTGATGTCTGCTGACGGGTGACGGTTACCGCGTCCCCATCGAGCCCGATCTCCCGCTCGATTGTCGCTGTCGCTGTGGCGGTGAAACGTCGAGGCCAATCCTCCTCGAATGGGAGCGAAGCCTCGAAGGTCGCGTGACCAACCGCATCGGTCGTTACATCCACAAAGCCGAGATACCGCTCACCTTGTCCGTGACCGTCGGCTGGACAGCCGAAGCGATTGGCGAAGAACTCGATGCGAACCGGTATGCTTGCGAGGGTATCGATGGTCCCAGTGAGTGTTACGGTGTCGGTCTCAATCACCGCATCAGATATCACTGGGAAGTTCTGACCGTCGTTGCCTCCGCCATCAATGTCGCCGTCGTCGTTTTCGGTGACGCCATCGGGGCTCAGATCGATGCCCTGCAATCCGTTGTCGTGAATACGATTCCCCAAGACTGCCACGTCACGCGGCAGATGAGTAACCGCCTCAGTCACGTCATTACCGAGCCAGATACCCGAGCCAGCGTTGAAACCGATTCTGTTGTCCGCCACGGTCGTGAGGCCGCCTACTTCCCCTTCGTGGACGCCGGTATGGCGGGTCAACACGATCCCATGGCGACCGTTTCCAAGTTCATCGACTCCATCTGAGCTGACGCCAACAAAGTTGCCCACGATGTCGAGGGTTCCTGGTTCGGTGGTCGATACCCACATGCCGTCCAGACCGTTTGCGCCGATGACGTTGCCCGCACCTTCGCTGTCACCACCGACCAGAACCTCTGCAAGGGAGTGGATTACGATACCATACTGTTGGTTACCCAGTTCGGGACGAAACCAAACCTCAGAGCCGATGATGTTGCCTTGGATAATCAGACCGTCGGGTATTGGGACGTGGGAGAAGCCCGGAACGACCACCCGGATACCGGACCCATTGGCTGCGATATGATTTCCCTGTCCGGGTTCGGATCCACCGATCCGGATGTCATCACCCGTGATGATCTGAATGCCCTCGTCATTTAGATGGTCTTCCTGCGACGTGAGCGAACGGCCGTTCCCCAGCGGGGTGACGCCGTCGGCCCCGATGCCGATAAAATTGCCCTCGATGATCGCGCCGTGCGCAGAGTTGAGTTCGATCCCCTCCATACCGCTCGCCGCGATGATATTCCCGCATCCGACTTCAGCGCACCCAATCTGCACGTCGTCGGAGGCCTCGACTTGGATGCCGATTTGCCCGTTTCCGAGTGCCTCGGAACCAGTCGAGTCCGTCCCGATCCAGTTTCCTTGGACGATGTGAGGACCGCCCAAGTGGATTCGGATGCCCAGATTCGAGTTGCCCGAGATGCGGTTACCCTCACCTGGCGCCGAACCGCCGATCTGAGTAGGCCCCGCGTCTTCGAGAATGACTCCCGTCGAGTTTCCTATATCGCCTGCGTCGTCGGCGTCAGTGCCAATCAGATTGCCGAGCACGAGGTTACCGGTTGAAGTCGCGCCGGTGACGAGCACGCCACCGCCACCATTGCCGGCAACAACGTTTCGATCGGCAAGGGCGGAGCCGCCGACGTTATTGATTGCTCCCTCTTCGATTGCGATGCCTCCGAACGTATTGCCGGGCACCGAGACCGGGCGCGGCGATATGCCAATCCAGCATCCGGCCACCGTGTTTCCGTCTCCATTGAGCTCGACACCTCGGCCAGTGAACCCGTACACGGCGACTGAGCGAAGCACGACGCCGTCTCCGGCGACCACGAGTCCATCGGTATCTTCGCCTGCGCCTGCCCCATCGATCTCGATGGCTGGAGTCGAGTCAAAGCCAGGCTGGCTCGTACCATCGACAAGTGTCCCATCAGAGAGGCTCGGAAGGGCTGATGTGGGCGAGATGACAAAAGGGGGCTCGCCCGCGACAGCGAACTCGATCTGACTGCTCCCGTCTACCGTCGCAGCCGCCGTTATCGCTTCGCGAAGACTGCAGTGCGCGTCATCACAGACGGTGTCGTCTTCGTCGTCGAGGGCGTTGACCGTGAAGGTTGGTGCCGTGACGCAGGCGTACTCCACGCAGGCAAGTCCGTCGTCGCACGTGTCGCACGAACCGCCGCAGCCGTCTTCACCACATTCGCGGCCGTCACAGGCGTGAAAAACGCATTGACCACTCTCACAGTCCTCGCCGCACCCGCAGTCACCACAAGGCTCTCCGCACACCGGATCCGGGCCACAATCGGTCTCCGAGCAGTCGGGTACGCAGGCCTCACAGTTTGAGGTCTCGGGATTCCAAGCACCGTCCACGCAACCATCTGCTGCCTCCACCGCCGCCTCCGCGTCGAGCGCAGCGAACCCGTCGTGGGCGCTATCGACCTCGGGCTCGACCGGTGTGCCGTTATTGACCAGGATGTCGTGCACTTGGCCTGGTTCGAGTGAGGGGTTTGCGCTGAGTATGAGGCCGGCAACCCCAGTTGTAACCGCGGCTGCGGCGGAGGTCCCACTCACCGGCTGCACGTTCATGGTGCCATCGAAGGTCAGGCCGTAGAGACCATGGTCAAGGTCGCCGCCCGGCGCCGCCAGCGGGTCGCCGCCCAAGTTGGAGATTTCGGCGACCTCGCCATCGTTCGTGGCCGAGGAAACACAGAGGACCTGATCAGCGAGTACCGGGTCATCGACGGCGCACGCAAGACCGCTAAACGAGGCCTCGACCCCATGTAATCCCTCATTGCCGGCGCCCTGGATCAGCAGAAGATTGGGGTATTCGGTTAGCACGGCCTCGAACATGTCCCCCGTCTGTTCGACGAGCTCGACCACCGCGTCATTGCCTTCTGACGGAAGCACGTCGCTGTTGAGCGGAGGGCTGCTGGCGCTTGGCCCGTCATAATAGTTCAACCCCATGCCCAGATAGAGCGGAGCGGTTCCCGAACTGAGATCGCCGGCGACGAGGGCGAAGTCCTCAGCGCCCGCGACTATGGAAAGCAGCCCGCCGTCAACACGAACAGCGTAGATGTCGCTCTCCCACATTACGCCCGTGATGTCGCCCTCAGCGCCGTGCTCCGAGTTTCCCTCGGCGCCGAGCAGGCTGGCTGAAATGGTGCCGTGGGAGATGATTTCGGCAATATCCAGATACAGATTGGTGGGGGCGAGCATGGCGCTCTCGGTGACCGTACTCCCGCTGCCCACAGATACTGCTGCCACGCCCAGATCGGACAGGTTGGTCGCAAATCCGTAGTCGAGCATACCGATCGCAACATCATCACTGCCAACAGTGGTCTCCCAAGCATTCACCGCGTTGATTACCTCGAGATGCCAAGCTGTGCTGAGCAGCAGGCCAGTGTCTCGATCGACATAACCCACGTCGGTCCCGGCCTCGGGAAGCAAGGTTGGAGCGAAGCCGGCTGGGTGGATCCATGATTGCGCGACCACATCCAGCGTCAGCAGTTCTTCGACACGATTTCGGAGGTCGCTCTGATCGTCCAAGTCCGTAAACAGAACCTGTGCGAAGGGCACCGTGTGGAGGGAGCCAATCACAAGTGCCTCTGAGGAGAGTGTGTCGAGTCCATCCTGCAGATCGCCTGTCGTCGCGCCTTCCACGAGGCGGATCACAGCTTCACTCTCGACCACCATGAGATGAGTTGTCGGATCCTCCACGATGCGTTCGGGTGCGCCAGGGCTGATGCCGGCGACTTCGCTCGGCGCAATGCAACCATCAAAGGCTGAACAGACACCCCCCGCGTCACTACACGCGCCGTGATCAGGCACATAGGAGCATGCGCCAGTCCCGAGGAAGCACACGTCCGTCGTACAAGTGATTCCGTCGTCGCAAGCGTCTTCCGCTTCGCATGGACCTAGCGCTTCGCCATCGGGTTGATCGGTGACCTCTCGATCAGTCGTCGGATCGCTCTCATCGATGGTGTCGTTAGGCACCTCAGACGGGGAATCGGTTGGCGCATCTGAGTCGGTGGCGACATCACCGACGTTTGTGTCTTGCTCGAGTGGCTCGTCCGGGACCGGATCACCGCAGGAACCGGAAGTCAGAAGGACAAAGAGGGCGACCATCGCCAGTCGACCTGAGGACGGGTGACTGGCTTCTGCTCTGACGCTAAACTGTCGAAACATCGGATCCCTGGAGGTCGTTTTGGTTCTCTCGATTCCCAACCCCCCCATCGCTGAGAAGGACACTACAACAATTATCGCCTTCGAGAAATGAAAGATGTGCCAATCTTTATCTTTTTTTACAGGCGTTTAGGGTTGGGTGTGGATAAACGCCTCCAATAGTCCTTAGTGGGGCTATCTGGTTCCGACGCGGGGTTCGATGAACTCGTTATCGGCGAGATACAGATGAGAAAACTGGCTCCAATTTTGGTGGTCGCACTGATCCTCGCTTTGGTCGGCCTTTTCCTGTGGTCGAAGGCTGGGCAGGCCCCTGACTCGCCCGACTACCAGAGCGAAGAGCCGAGTCCGCAGTCGGAGCGTGAGGCGACGCCTGTTCAGGAACCGCAACAGCCCATTGAATCCACGAGCACGGAAGATGTGGCACAGAATGAAGCCACTTCGCCCTCACAACGCCCAAGCGAGAACGAATCAGACACCTCTGGTCGGCCACCCGTAGTCGAGCCAGGGCGGTGGTGTAACGAGGATGCTGGGTTGACTTGTGGTGATGGGTATCTTTGTGACGTTCACGCCGGACAGAGCTACTGCGCACCTGCCCCAAGGGCGGACGGTCACGCCTGCGATTCGGACGACGAATGCGCAGCAATGATGCCCGGAGTGCCATCCTGTTGTGCCGTCGTTGATCGAGGCCGCTTTCGGCCGGAGTCCCTCCAGCATCTACCGGACGGGCCATTTCGCTTCTGCCAGCCCCTTCGAACACCGACCGCCCAGGGCGGCGCCTGCGGATCGGGTTCCGGTCAGCAAGGAGATAGCTGCTATCTCGGTGGGGTCTCCGACTGCGATGGGGAGCAGTACAACTGTGTGGAATCGGACTCCCAGCAGGCGTTTTGCGCGCTGCGCTGCGACCTGGAGGCGCCGAATTGTCCCGAGGGCCACGCCTGCAGGTTCACTCAAGATGGTGTCGTGTGCATTCCCGTTGGCAACCGCGCTGCCGGCTCCGCCTGTGGCGACGACATTACCGCATGTGGACCAGGGCTGGACTGCGTCACGGATCCGTTCGATTCAGCACTGTCATACTGTGCCCAATCCTGCATGGGGGCCAGCTGCCCAGAGGGGCTGACCTGTTACCGGATGCATTGCGTCGTCCAAGGCGACTTAGGTCTTTTTGACAGCTGCACCGAGGACCGATTCGGGTGCCGACCGGGTCTCTGGTGTAGGACCCAAGGAGCCAGAAATTCTTACTGCACCCAGCGATGCGAGGTTGCGGCTGACTGCCCAATAGCTGGCTCGGTATGCAACAACGGGCAATGTACGCCGGGACGAATCGAGGTTGGCGAACCGTGTGGGCACGATCCGGCCGGTTGCCCTGGACAGTGTTGGGGTGATTCGAGCCGTTTCGATGAAAACGCGATCTGCGTCAGCGATTGTCTCCAGGATGCTGACTGCGACAACGGGTTGCGTTGTCGACTGGTCTCACCCGACAGCGGGCTCTGCGTACCAGCAGGCAACGGCGAGGTGGGAGCCGACTGTTCCGATGATCGATTCGCCTGCCGAGCCGAGCTCAGGTGCACGGGGCCAAGCGGGTCCCGGATATGCGTCCCTAGCTGTGTCACACAGTCGGACTGCCCTCCGGGCTACGCCTGTGACAAGACGGGCGCCTCACCATGGGTGGCGAGCTGCAGACCGGAAGGAGATGCGCCCCTCGGCTCCCCATGCAGTCGTTTCGAATGTGGGGCGGACGCTCTGTGTGAAAATGGCGTCTGCAGGCACCGGTGCAACGGGACCGATGTCGCGTGCCCGAGCGGTTTCCGCTGCGTGGGTCGCTACGGACCCCATCACTGCGTGCCCGAAGGAGGACTCCTGCGAGGAGAGCCCTGTGCGACCAAGCCAGACGAATGTGCTGACGGATTGGTTTGTTCCTCACATTCAGGTGAGGCTGCGCGTTGCACTGGTGTATGCGAATCCAACACCGACTGCGAAGCCCAGGAGTGGTGCTATTCCCTGGGCCGTTGGGGGCGGATTGAACAGGGCCAGTGCCTTCCGTACGGTGACCTTCCAACTGGGCAACGCTGCGATGAAGACCCGGACGCATGCCAACCGGGACTCCGCTGCATGGACACCCCCGACGGTCCGACTTGTCTACAACGATGTACCGGCTTCCCTGACAGCTGCCCTGAAAACCAGACCTGCAGATTCGTCGGCCACGGCCAATCCTACTGCCTCCCGGTTGGAGTCCTGGTCGAGGGCGAGCAGTGCAGCGACGACCCACTCGGCTGCGACGAGGACAGCTGGTGTGTGTTTGAAGAACTCGGCCCAGTATGTCGGACAATTTGTTCTCTGGATTTCAGCAGTTGTCCGGATGGTGGGACGTGTCAGTTCGTACGATCCGGTCTCGGCGTGTGCACAGACGCCGAGTTTGCGGACCCGGGGGCGGTTCTGGATCCGCGGTAGTCATCCCTCGACGGCCACGATTCGCCCGCTCAATTCCGTATGATGGGCAGCGTGGGGTTCGAGGTCACAAAGCCCCACTGTTACCCTCCGTTCAGAACCGGAAGCACGATTCGCTGTACAGCGCAGAATAATAAATGGGAATTCAAGGCGACTCATGCTATTCATTACCTGCGCGTCCGAATTACATCACGCCCCGTTTTGGCAGTCTGACGAGGGATATCTATGGCTACGGCTTCCACCGCAATCGACGCGCCACCGCCGTTGATTGGTCTGCGTACACTTTGGCGTGAGTTCGTGCGCCACACTCCGATCTGGTTCGTCTACATCAGTGCCATCGGGCTGCTGCACGGCGCTCTTGCGAACTACCCCCAAGCTGGGTTCGACGCGCTGGGATTTACCCGGCTGAGCCTAGCGCCGACGATCGCCTTTCCGATGGTGTGGTTCGCGCTCTACTTCGGGCTGCGCATCCACAACTCGACCCGCATCGAACACAAGTGGCAAGGCTACCTGTGGCTTGCTTTCATGTGCATCGGCATGCCGCTCATCACCATCGTGGGACACCAGTCGCACCCCCTGAGCAACGAACAGCTCGTGACGATCTATGAGTTGTCGCAGTTCGTTGTCGTGGCACTCTTCGTCGTCCACATTGCCTTCTATCGAGGTTGGGAGACGCTGCTGATGTTCTTTGGCGTGACGTTCGTCTACGGCCTGATCCTCGAGAACACCGGCATCGCGATGGGCTACTTTTTCGAGGATAGTTTCACCTATTACCTCGGTCCGCTGCCCGCCCCGATGGTCACGATGGTTGGCTGGTGCGTGGTCTTCTACGCAACGGTTGCCGTGGTTCAGCACCTTACGAATTGGATCCCATGGTTGGCCAAGGGCGTGTGGAGGAGGGCGGTCGCGACGACGGCGCTGGCCCTGAGCCTCGACGCCCAGCTTGACCCTCTTGCCTCGATGTCCGGGGTCTTTTGGCGCTGGGACGCCACTCTGACCCATCACTTTTTTGGTGTACCGGCGATCAACTTCGCTGCCTGGTTTGGGGCGTTCCTGCCCTTTTCATATTTTGTGTACAAGATCATGGACCGCAAGGATTGGACCTGGCAGCGCCGAAACTACGAACTTCTGCTGAGGATTCCACTGGCAGCGCTGTGCGGCGGTCTGTTGTGCTTCGCGATTATGGCGGGGGTCGAGGGCGGCTTCGACGGGCCGACCTTCCAACTCATGGGGAGTTTCTTCGACCGACTTTTCCCCTACTGACCCCATGACGGTCGACCCCGCCATACTGCTGGCTCTCCTTTGCCTCGTGCTCGGACTAGCTGTCGGAGGCTGGTGCGCTCGCACCCAAAAACAGTGGCTTGGATTCCCCCCATTCGTTGTTGCGATGTGTGTCGGTCTGGCGGTGCCTTCGGTGATCAGCTTTCTCTGCGTGGTTTTTGGCGTTTACCTAGACGTTGCTTGGCTTACCCGAATGGGAACGACACTCTGGATTCTCGCGAGTTGGGGACTCCCAGTGCTCATCTACACCGCCCTGCTCGCGTTGGTGGTCCTGTGGGCCCACCGATCCGGAAGGCGGGCTGTTGGTTAATCGCCTCTTAGCGCCGCTGTCGAATCACCGTCGTACACTTCCTTACGTTTTCTACAATTTCGTCGAATGCGCAGATTCATATCGACAAGTTTGTCACATTCCGGGTCTCGAAGCGCCTTGAAGGTTATCGAAAACGGCTCGCTGCGCCGCTGAGATCACCGCACTCGGGTGCTTGGTACAGGCGTTGCTAATCACATGGCCAAGACCCAAGGAGGGATCTTGAGCCAGTTAGTAGAACATTTCGAATGGGACCTGATCGCTAGACTGGAAACGAGCGATCAGTTTCCTCCCCGAATCGAACCGACCCCGATCGAGTCCTTCTCTCGCGTTCATCACAACCTGCTCGACGACGGTGCCCGAACCTTTCGGGAGCTGGTTCCGTCCTCTACGCCCGGCGAAGGGCAGCAATACGCGTTCGAGGTCGATCTCGATCGCTGTTTCAGCTGCAAATCGTGCGTTACAGCATGCCATTCCATGAACGGCCTCGACCCTGAGGAGGTCTGGCGAAGCGTTGGTCTGCTCGCTGGCGGAACGGAGACTCACCCGGTTCTCAAGACGGTAACGAGTTCGTGTCACCACTGCTTGGAGCCTGCTTGCGCAGATGGGTGCCCGGTCAACGCATATACAAAAGACAGTATCACCGGGATCGTTCATCACCTCGATGACCAGTGTATCGGCTGCCAGTATTGCGTTCTCAAGTGCCCCTACGGCGCTCCCCAATACAACAAACGGCTTGGTGTAGTGAGGAAATGCGACATGTGCTCCCCACGCCTCGCTGCGGGCGAGCCGCCAGCCTGTGCGACCGCCTGCCCGAGTCAGGCCATACGAGTCACAATCGTCGAAGAGGTCGATGTGCGAGAGTCCTGCGAATTGGGGGAGTTTTTGCCCAGCGCCGCGACCGCTGGTTATACGCTCCCGGCCACGTCGTACGTCACAACGAAGCCGCTCCCCAGGAACGCACTACCCGGCGACTACCATGCAATCCGTCCAGAACTGACACATGGACCGTTGGTCGCAATGTTAGTGCTCAGCCAACTGGCGGTCGGTGTCGGCCTGATCGGCGGGCTGTTCTGCTCTAGCCAACTCAACAGCGCCCTGGCAATGGCCATCGGGACGTTCCTCACGGGCGTTCTGGCGATGGGCGCGAGCACTCGGCACCTCGGCCGACCACTGTACGCATTCAGAGCCGTCCTCGGCTTCCGCAAGTCGTGGCTGAGTCGGGAAATCATCGCGTTTGGTGGGTTCTCAGCCGCATCTTGTGCCCTGATGTTGGCGTACCTGCTGGGTTGGCAGACCGCGCCGTTCTGGGTGGCGACCTGGGTTACAGGCGTCTCTGGGGTCCTGTGCTCAGTCATGGTGTATCACGACACCCACCGGGCGTTCTGGAACCTATCGCTGACCGGATCGAAATTCCTGCTCACGACCATCGGAAGCGGCGCTTCCCTCGCACTGGTCTTGTCTGCGGTCACATCACAGACGCCTGCGGTTGGCTATCCGACGCTGGCTTGGGTAGTCGTCGTGGGGGTCCTCGCAAAGCTGATGATCGAAGCCTCACTGCTGACACACCTTCGTGACCACAGCCAAACACCTCTACGCCGCAGCGCTCGGCTCCTCGCTGGGCAGCTCAAAGGGGCATTCCTCGTACGGCTCGGGTTGGGACTCGCGGGTGGGATTGCTCTGCCGAGTCTCATCATCGTAGAGGCAGCGGGTCTGGACGGCCCCCTGATCGCTCTGACCCTGACTAGCCTCGTGTTGGTTCTCGCGGGGGACTTCATCGAGCGGCATCTCTTTTTTGTGGCGGTCACGCCGCCCAAAATGCCAGGAGGGATTCTGTGAGTTGGATCGCAAGTTTCCTCAACAAGGGTCTGTTGGGAGTCGTCAGTCGGTTGATGTACAGCGAGACTGGCCCTTTAACAGCACAGTTAGAGAAAGGTCGGACCAACCAGACCGGAGCATCCGACAACACAGTCACCTCGGTGTGCGGTTTCTGTTCAACCGGCTGCGGGCTTCAGGTGACTCGGGTTGAAGAGGCAGACGCTGTGCTGGTTCCGTCTTCGCAATACCCAGTCAATCGCGGGATGGCATGCCCCAAGGGTTGGGCTGCTCTGCAGGCTACGGCAACGTCTCAGAGAGCGACTACACCGTTAGTTCGTACGGCCACTGGTAGACTGGAGCCAGTCGACTGGCCCTCCGCAATCTCCAGATTCGTTTCGGAGATGAAGGGTATTCAGGAGAAGTACGGCCCCGACTCGATCGCATACCTCAGCAGTGGACAGATCACCGTCGAAGAGATCGCCTACCTGGGAACACTGGCTCGACACGCCAACCAAAACC
>CAZDBH010000127.1:13368-18372 GCA_964503485.1 uncultured Bradymonadales bacterium
CGTGGTTACTGTGGCTCGAGTCGGCATGCAAATGCACCACGGTGACAGCAATACGCGGCAGTGCATGGCCACCGCGGTGTCGGCCTATACCGAGTCCTTCGGTTTCGACGCGCCGCCGTACACCTACGCCGACTTTGAAGCGTCTGATCTGATCATTTTGGTGGGCTCCAACCTGTGTATCGCCCACCCCATCCTCTGGCACCGCATTCTCAGCAGTCGGCGCAATCCAACCATTGTAGTCATCGATCCGCGCACGACTGAGACTGCGATGGCGGCCGACATTCATCTTCCCCTGGCTCCAAAGAGCGACCTGAGGCTCTTCTACAGGCTCGCAAACCTGCTGATCGAAAAGGGACACCTCGACGAGCGATTCATCGCCCACCACACCGAGGATTTCGGTGCCTTCAAGTCACATGTGTCCAACTACGGTTCGGAAGACACGGCCGAACATACGAACATCGCGGACTCGGACCTCGACCATCTGGCGGAGTTGATCGGGTCGGCGAAGAGGACCTCCTTTTGGTGGACGATGGGTGTCAACCAGAGCCATGAGGGGGTCCGCGTTGCCCAAGCGATCATTAACCTCGCTCTCATGACCGGTAACATCGGAAAGCCCGGCACCGGCGCCAACTCGATCACGGGCCAATGCAATGCAATGGGTTCGCGGTTGTTCGGAAACACGACCAACCTACTCGGTGGACACGACTTTCACAGCCTAGAGGACCGCCGCAAGGTCGCAGGAACGCTCGGTGTCGATGAAACGGAGCTGCCCGAGGCAAAGAGCTGGTCGTACGATCAAATAGTCGAGGGCGTGCTGCGCGGTAAGATCAAAGGTCTTTGGATTGTCGGCACCAATCCGGCCCACTCCTGGGTGAACCAGGGGCTTCTGAAGGAGGCCCTCGGTCGGCTCGACTTCCTGGTCGTTCAAGATATGTATGACTCGACCGAGACGGCCGAGTTGGCGCACCTCGTTCTTCCGGCGGCAGGCTGGGGTGAAAAGGAGGGTACGTTCGTCAACTCGGAGAGACGGATCGGACGTGTTCGAGCCATTCGACCCTCGCCTGGAGAGGCCCGGACCGACCTGGAAATCTTTCAGTCGATTCGACAAGAATGGGGCTGCCTCGAGAGCCTCGAACACTGGGAGGAGCCCGAGCAGATATTCGCAGATCTGAAGAAGGTAACCCGCGGTCAGCCCTGCGATTTCTCGGGTCTCGCCGGCTACGACCAACTCGACCGAGCGGGTGGAGTGCAGTGGCCCTTTGCTCGGGGCACTTCGGACAGTCGGTGCGAGCGCCGCCTCTTTGAAGACGGTTGGTTTTTTCGGGCCAACGGGCGCGCTCGCTTCTGTTTCGAACCGCCCCGGAAACGCCGGGAGCTTCCTGACGACACCTATCCAGCGGTCTTGATCACAGGTCGCGGTTCCGTTGCGCAGTGGCATACTCAGACCCGCACGGCGGGTTCACCTATCCTGAGCGGACTCAGCCCGATGAGGCCCCACGTTCAGCTCAATCCGCGAGACGCAGCCGCGTGGGGGATCGAGCCCGACACTGACGTGTTCGTGGAGTCGCGCCGCGGACGCATCAGAGCGACAGCCCATATCACCCGCCTCGTTCGACCCGGACAGGTCTTCATACCGATGCACTATCCCGACACGAATGAGCTCACATGCGACGAATTTGATCCCTACTCTCGTCAACCCTCGTTCAAAGCCGCCGCCGTGAAAGTCTCGCCAATCGAGCACTGGCGCGCGTGATGCCCACTAAGCCCCAACGAGCTTTCGACAGATTTGTTGAACGTTGAAGGCGTCACGGGATCGTGAGTTGGGTATCTCACTGTAATATAAACGTTTTGTGTTCCTGGCATGGCCGTTGCTTTGTTGAGGGTGTGGACGGTCTTTTTGAGTGAAAAGGAGAATCTGATGGGTAGCTCGTCAACGTTGGCAGGAAAACACGTTGTGGTAATCGGAAACGGTATGGTCGGATTCCGATTCGTCCAGAGGCTAGCGGATCTCACGCAAGCCGAAGACACCGACATTACAGTCTTTGGGGAAGAGACCCATCCGGCCTACGACCGGGTTCATCTCTCCTCGTTTTTCGAGGACCGTAAGCCCGAGTCGCTCTACTTGACCGGACCGGAGTGGTACCGCAGCAACGGTGTACGCCTCCGAGCCGGCGAGCGGGTCACCTCTATTGATACGACCCACAAACGCATTTCCACCGAGCTGGAGAGCGACATATCGTTCGACATACTGGTTCTCGCAACAGGTTCCAGTTGCTTCATTCCCCCAATACCGGGCAACGACAAACGAGGGGTGCTTCCCTATCGTACTATCGAAGACCTCGAGCAAATCGCAGATTGGGCGGACGGCAAATCTCGAGCAGCAGTACTGGGTGGCGGTTTGCTCGGCCTCGAAGCTGCCAAGGCCGTTCTCGACCTCGGCCTCGACGTATCGGTGGTCGAGCTGGCACCTCGTCTCATGCCGCGCCAACTCGACAGCCAGGGTGCCGACGTACTCGCTGACCACATTTCGGACCTAGGCATCGATGTGCTCGTGAACCGGAAAACCGCCTCGATCCGTGGCAACGGTAAGATTGAGGGAATCGCCTTCGCCGATGGACAGGAACTGCCAACCGACCTGCTGGTCGTCTCTGCTGGAATCAGGCCTCGAGATGAGCTCGCCCGAGAAGCGGGACTAGCGATTGGGACTCGCGGCGGCGTGGCCGTCGACGATCGGCTCCGCACCAGCGCTGAGAGTGTATTCGCCATTGGGGAAGTCGCCTCGGTCGAAGGACAGACCTACGGACTGGTCGCCCCCGGCTACCAGATGGCCGAGGTCCTGGCGCACAACCTGTGCGGTGAGGACCAACGTTTCACAGGCGCGGATACCTCCACCAAACTCAAGCTACTGGGTGTCGACGTCGCATCACTCGGAGAGCCCGGTGTTTCGGGCGACGATGTGGACACGATTACTTTCAGAGACCAGCGTGCAGGCATTTATCGCCGAATCAACTTGCGGGGCGACAAATTGATCGGTGGAATCCTGGTCGGCGAGTCGGATGGTTACGCCCGCCTGCATCATCTTCTGACAAGCGGCGAGCAGGTGCCAGAGCAGCCCGAAACTCTCATTGTGGACGGGGTTCTCGGCGGTAACTTGGGCGGGTTCGAGCTGCCCGATTCGGCCCAGGTCTGCTCCTGTGAATCAGTTAGCAAAGGGACGATCTGTGAGGCAATTCGCGACAGCAACCTCACCACGATGGCCGAGGTGAAGGCGGCAACCGGCGCGGGTTCGGGTTGCGGCGGGTGTGTGCCGATCGTCAAAGGGCTTCTCAAAGAGGAGCTTCGGGCGGCTGGGCGAGTGATCAGCAATGACATCTGCGAGCACTTTCCACTCTCCCGACAGGCGCTCTTCGAGGTGATTCAGGTACGGCGCTTCCGTTCCTTCTCGGAGGTGCTCGCCGAGTATGGGACAGGGATCGGTTGCGAGGTCTGCAAGCCGACCGTCGCCTCGGTTATCGCGAGCTTATGGAACGACCACGTTGGCGATCACGCCACGATCCAGGACACCAATGATCGTTTCTTCGCCAATATCCAACGCGATGGTTCTTATTCCGTCATCCCCCGGGTTCCAGGCGGTGAGTTGACCCCCGAGAAGCTGATTGTGCTCGGCCAGGTCGCCCAGAAATACGACCTCTACACCAAGATTACTGGCGGACAACGGGTCGCCATGTTCGGAGCCCGAGTCGAGCAGCTACCGGAGATATGGGAAACCTTGATTGAGGCAGGTTTCGAGAGTGGACACGCCTACGGAAAGGCGCTGCGAACGGTCAAATCGTGTGTTGGAACCGACTGGTGCCGGTTCGGAGTGGGTGACTCAGCCGGCTTGGCGATCAAGATTGAGAATCGCTACAAAGGGCTCCGGGGTCCCCACAAGATCAAGATGGCAGCCTCGGGTTGCATTAGGGAGTGCGCCGAGGCTCGCAGCAAAGATGTCGGCGTCATCGCGACTGAGAACGGCTGGAACCTCTACGTGGGTGGAAACGGAGGCGCAAAGCCGCGTCACGCGGAACTTCTGGCTTCGGATCTCGACGAAGAGACGCTTGTTCGCTACATCGACCGCTTCCTGATGTACTACATCCACACGGCAGACAAACTGACGCGCACCGCGCGCTGGATTGAGCAGCTCGAAGGCGGTCTCGACCACCTCCGGGAAGTGATTGTGGACGACTCGTTGGGGTTGGTCGAATCCCTCGATGCGCATATGGATCGGTTGGTTGGTACGTACCAGTGCGAGTGGACCACTGTGGTCGACGACCCGATCAAGCGGATGCGCTTTGCACACTTCGCAAACTCTGCTGACCAAGATCGCACGCTGCGGTTTGTACACAAACGTGGGCAGAGGTTCCCGGCGCCACCTCCCACTCAACTGCCCAAGAGCGAGAAGCTGGAACGGGTCGGTTACGCCTGGGTTCCGGTTACGAGGGCGGATCTGGTTCCGCCCGATGGGGGAATCACGGTTCAAGTCGGTGACGCACAGCTGGCTGTTTTCAACGTCGCCAGCAAAGACGAATGGTACGCGACCCAAAACGCCTGCCCACACCGGCGCGACATGGTGTTGTCACGTGGATTGGTAGGCGACGAAGCAGGCGAGGCGAAAGTCGCCTGTCCTCTTCACAAAATGCGCTATTCGCTGCGCTCGGGCGCATGTCTGAGCGGCAGTGGAAGCGGCCTCGAAGTGTTCGAGGTCAAGGTCGAGGCAGGGGAGGTTCTCATCCTCTTGCCGCAGCAGGAGGACCTGGAGCGCTCCTTCGATCTCATCGGGCATAGCAACAGTACGGGCTGCAAGGAGGCACGCTCCATATGAACGCTTGTCGAAAGGACACCGATATCGACGACCACCACACGCCGCCAGCCTCACCGGTCGAGTTGCTGGCGGAGGTCACCCAGATCATGCTTTCTCCGAGCCGCTCGCTCCAGCCGAAATTGAATCGCGTACTCACGCGACTC
>CAZDBH010000128.1:0-18312 GCA_964503485.1 uncultured Bradymonadales bacterium
GATGGTGGCGACTCTCAGGATATCGTCTCCACGGTGGTCAACTTCTCGGACCTAGTGTGGATGCCTGACGGCGAGAACCTGCTGTTCGTCGGCAACAAAGTCGGCGTTGGTACGCCTGATCCGATCTGGATCGTCAATACCGATTCCGAGGTCGTGACTGCGGTCACTGAACCCACTGGGGGCAGCAGTGACAATGGACCCGTTCCAGCGCCCGACGGCAGTCTGATCTACTTCGTGCGCGGGATCGGTGATGACAAAGAGATTTGGAGTATTAACCCGGACAATGGCGACGAAGCCCTCATCAGCGATGCGCCTGGTATCATTTTCGGCGGGCTCGACATCAGCCCAGACGGTTCGACGCTGATCTGGTCTGGCTCAGGTGGCTCTCTGAGACGGCATTGTCTCGAAGGCGGACGCTGCGGAAGTGGCGGTGCGGGCAACGCACCAACCTTCTTCCCCGACGGCGGCCGTGTAGCTGTCAGCGAGACCGGTACCGACTCGGACATTCTCATCCTCGACGCTCAAAACGGCGGCACGTTACTGAATCTAACAGACGATGATGCGACCAACACCGGCCCGGCCGTATCCTCGGCTGCGGCGAATACCGTCGACGTAAGCTTCGATAGCGACTGACTCGGCGTCGCCTTTCCAGCAAGCTCACTCGATCGCGATCCAAACCGCCCCTTTGATTCAACTCCCTCGACGAAATGCCGTTCCTTTCTTGGGACACACGTGCCCTCTGTCAAACAACAACCCTCGGGGGAAACCCATGGCCACACGTTCTTTTGCGAAACACTTCGCTCTCTTCGCGGCGTTTTCGCTGCTTCTGTCCTGTCTCGACGAGCCGGTCGAGCTGGGCGCGGACCGGCCGTCCGAAGCCGACTACGATTTCCATCCCGAGTACTCGCAAGAGCCAGGACAGTGGGTGACGATCGGACGTTTCGCAGGATACGGGAATACAGCGACCGGCGAGTTCGACATTTGGATGGTCGAGGCGACCGAGAGTTCGGTCGAAGACGACGTCACCTCAATGGGTCAGTTCTCGACTGGAGCAGCCGCTACCTGGTGTCCAGGCACCACCGTGGCCGACGGCGAAGCTGGGAGCAATCCGGATGACACGTTCGAGATATATAGTCAGCCCGCAGACCCCGACAGATTGAAGAACCCGGGGAATTGCCGCGAGGACGGAGACCCATGGGATCCCCAAGGATATTCCGAGATCGGAGATATCTGGGGAACCACAACGGGTGTCTTCTGCCCCAGAGTTACACTCACGTCCTTCCATCTCTCCCAGTTGCGGGGTGGAGCCCTCGCCGAACTGACCGCGTTCAACGGAGACCCCGTTGCCCATGCGTTCCTGACCGATGACCAGGGCAGCGCTGGCGTCGCGGACCTCGACTTCGGCCGGGACACACCCAGCAACAGTATCGGCGCCATCTACTACCCACCGATGACCGAGCATGATGGCGATTTCTACTCCATGACTCGCCAATGGCACTTCGCCAACCAGAATTCAGGGTCATTCACCTTCGAGGGGCAGATTGTACGACTCGAAAGAGAGATATGCGGCAATGGCGTCTCAGAGGACTGCGATAACGTTCTGGACGAAGGCTGCTTCAGTTTCGCCCAGGGTGAAGATTGTGTTGACGACTCGGACTGTCAGAGCTTTGTCTGTGACGATGACGACACTTGCGCCGTGGAGTGTGGCGACAATTACTTCGGTAACCCCGAAGGCCCGCCCAATTGTCTCGAGTGCCCCAACTCGGGGGGTATCTACTGTGGCGGTCCCAATCGGTCACTGGGTTGCGATGACGGAACTCGCGGTGAAGGGGACTGCGACTGTTGGTACGGACTTCACGGGGAGCAGTGCGAGTACTCGTGCGCAGACGGCTTTCAAAACGGTTCCGAAACCATGATCGACGGCGGCGGAGACTGCGATGAGTTCATTGGCCGACGCCCGGAACTGTGTAACGGGATCGACGACAATTCAAACGGAAAGGTCGATGAAGCCAACGTCTGTGGTACCGCCAACTTCGGCTACAATGGGCATTCCTATATCGCCCTGCCCGCCCAAACCTGGAGCGCTGCCGCGACGGCGTGTCAGGCCTTCGACAACTACCACCTAATGAAGGCCAATGACGGCGCCGAGTGGTCGACCGTGTCGTCCGGCCTCGGCATCTCATCGGGCAATGTCTGGATCGGCCTCAAGTGGAATTCAGGCCCGGGAGTCTATTTGTGGGAGGCATATGCAGCGGCTCCTTCTGGCTATGAACCCTGGGGTGGCGGCGAACCCGATTCGAGCGGAGACTGCGTTTATTACGACACGAATGACGATCTTTGGTACGACGGTCCCTGCACCGCGACTTACGTCGCTATCTGCGAGTCTTTTGAATACATCGCCGGCCTGAGCCTCGCCGAAGACACCGACCAGGACGGCATTCACAATCTGATCGACTCCTGTGAGTTCGACCCGGCCAACGACTTCGACGGCGACGGTTACTGTCAGAACGACGACAATTGTCCTGAGGTTTACAATCCCGGCCAGCTCGACACAGACGGCGACCTGCTTGGCGATACGTGCGATTACGAGCCGCGTTTCTCCGATCACGAGTGCGATACGGTGGCCAACGGCGAGTGTCCAGCAGGCTGTGACGTCATCACTGATGCAGACTGCACCAATATCTGTGGAAACGGCATCATCGAGAACAACGTCGCCGACGTGGATGATACCGACGCCGACCAGACAGAGAACTGCGAATTGGCGGCGGCCTTTGGCTCCGGCTTCTGTCCCCAGGACGGGGACGACGATTGCGACGACTTCGACCCCTGCACCTACGACTACGCCGCTGATTGGGGCGAAGTCGACTCGATGGTGATGAACCTGCCGCACCTACAGTGTTGGGCTCGCTGCGAACATATCGTCGTTCCGGGGCTACAGGTGTCGGGCTGCGGCTGTATCGTCGACACCGATTGTGCCGTTGGGTTTAGCTGCAATGGCAGCAACGAGTGCGAAGGAGACTCTGACGGAGACACCGTCCCCGATGGCAGCGACAATTGTGTGTCGGTTTACAATCTTGACCAAAAGGACACTGACACCGACCTAGTCGGTGACGCCTGCGATCCTGACGATGACGGTGACGGCATCCCCGATCCCACGGACTACTCGCCCTGTCCCACGCCCCAAGTGTGGAACGGGGTTTCGTGTGTCACTCATCCATCTGTCTTCTACAATCAGGCTGAACCTGAGGCCACACTCTCGGTCGGTGAACCCGCTCGAGCAGTTGCCTACGGCGATCTTGACGGTGACGGCGACGACGACATGGTAGTCGGCTACAATGATCCGACCTACGCAGCTGTAGACATCTACGAATACGACTCACCCGGAGACACGTTCACCCTCCGTTCGACTGTGCAGCTAAACAACACGGTAGGCGTCGACTCCTGTTCGGCTGGCAATTTCGATCTACTCGAGTGCGACAAAAAAGACATCGAGATCATGCTCCTGGCCGACATCAATGAAGACGATGACGTTGACCTCATCGTCGGCTACTACGATTCGGCAACGACCGAAGGCGTTCTGACCTTCCTAGCGAACAACTACGACGACGTCACCTTTTCGACCGTCTTTGAAAACACGGTTGGAAACGCCTGGGAGGAACGAATTGACTCGGGCCGATCCGTCACAGATATCTCCGTGGACGACATCGATAACGATGGTGACAACGACATCGCAGTCGCTGCCGTTGACCTTGGTAGCCCAACAGACTCCGGCATCTTCATTCTCGAGCACGACCATACACAGGGCGACGACAAAGATCGGTTCAGCATCGTCAATACGATCGATTCACCCGGAACGGACGAGTTCTGGTCTGTCGCGATCGGTGACATGAACCTTACCGGCTTGTTGGACTACGGGATTGGCACCCAGTACGGTTTGGCCACTGCATTGTCTGGAGCCACCATCAGTACAACAATCGATACCGGAACCACCCTCGAGATATGCGCGGACCTGGGCGTGGACAACTGTGTCGAAGACGTCGGTAGAAGCTGGGTTTTCGAGGAAGACGTAGCCCAGAACAGTGTGGCGGATTTCTATGTCGTCATGCAGGACACAGCCGAGGCCCGTGTCTATTTTGGAAACGGGTCCGGCGGCGTGGCAGGTCGATTCAACAGCACACAACACGTGGGAGGGGGGACCTTCCGAGGTGGCACGGTCATCGATGCGGACCTTGTCGGCGGTATGGACTTGATGGTGCTGTTGCCCGAACAAGACCTTGCTATTGCCTATGTGTACATCCCTGGAGTCGGCTTCATAGACGTCCTGGTCGTCCCTGTCGGTGACGACCCACATTCGGTCGTATATCAAGATCCAAACATCTTAGTCGCCAACTCCGGTAGTGAAGACGTCAGCGTCCGCAGGTTCACGGAGGACCACGGCGTCTTCACGATGGGAGCCAACGGAGCGTACTCCACCGAAATGGCCATGTTCGGCGATCTGGACGGCGACCTCGACGCTGACTTCGTCGTTGCTATGGGAACTGGTAATACCGCAACCTATCAACTTTACGAGTTGGTGGCCGGCATTCCCGTCCCGAGAGGGAACGTCAACCACTCAACGGGGGAGACCTTGGGTCTCGCCCTCATTGATGCCGACGGCGACAATGACCTGGACATCGTGTGGAACAGTTGGGATGGGGTCGATGGGAAACTCTACTTTGTCAGAAACCTTGGGGCTTGGACTTTCAGCGCCCCGATAGAGCTCTTTGACTACGGCGAGAAGCCGACCATGTTGGCTCCTGCCGACATGAACGGCGACGGCCGCACCGACCTCATGGCCGTCGTAGACGATGGGAATCCGCATCGAGAGTTCATCCTCACCGGCTCCACACCAGATGTGTTTGCAGCAACCTTCTCATCTGGTCCATCTGTGACCCATGTGGAACTCGGTGACTGGGATATGGACAACGACATCGACTGGCTCTACGTCCAACCCAACTCGATCATCATCTACTACAACAACGGTTCCGGGGCTGTCGACAATGACCCCGTAGACCGCACACAGTCGTTTGGCCTCACAGGAGCGTACAGAGCGCATGCCGTCGATCTGGACTTCGGCACCGATACCGACGGTGACTCAATCGATGACCTCGATCTCGTGGTGTCAGTCCGAGAAGGTGGGAGCGACTACGTCGTCCTTCTCTACTTCGACAGTACGACGGGACAGTTTGTCGAAACGCCGGTCACAACCGTTCCGCTCACGCTGACTACCAATGACCAGCCGGGCATGGTGTCCTCAGCGGACTATGATGGCGACGGCGACATGGACTTCGCAGTATCCCACGAGAATTCGAACACCATCCGGATTTTCCGGAACGACGGTGCGTTCACTTTCACCGCTCAACCAGACATAACGACTTTTGCTCCAGCGACGGTCATGCTCTGGGCCGACGGCGACGCTGACGGTGACGCCGATCTACTTCTGCTCACCGAAACCTCACCGGATAACATGGGGTGTTGTTCGATGCACGACGGGCAAGTGCCGTAGAGATCGGCTGGAGGAGCCGTTCTAGCCCAGGGCGGCAACGATGAAGATGCCGAGTGCTGAGCCGTACGCACCAAACCACACGAGACTTCTAGCACTGGCCCAGTCGGCCATATAGCAGATCCCGTAGACGATCCGACACACGATGAAGGCGACTGCGAGCGCATCGACCGTCCCATTTGCTCCGGCAACCATGTGCGCGATTATTACGGCGGCTGCGAATATAGGGAAAGCCTCGAAGGTGTTCAGTTGAGCCCAGTGGGCACGCTTTCGGAAGCCAGTCAGCCCCTCTAAGAAGTCACGAGGATGGTTGTTGTTGAACCCAGGACCGGTGAACTTCGCCATTGTCGTGAAGGCATAGGGCAGAATCATCGCCGCAAAAACGCACCATAGCGCTAGTGTCACAAGGCTTCTCCAGTGTTAACGATCGGGTAAAGTGGTCTGGTGGGTCACTCTTCGCGACAAGCTGCCATCTGCAGAGGCTTGAAACCCATTCTTGACTAGCCAAGCGCTGACCTGCTCGGCCGAAGGGTGCGTAGGACGAACCACATTGTATACATAGTTCAAGCTCCGACTGGTGGCCTCGCGATCGAGCTGATCCAGGATGAACGCTCCAACCCCTTTCTTTCGCGAAGACTCGTCCACCGCAAGGAGGATCTCGGCGTCACCCCACACCACGTCCAACCAACCGTAACCGACCACTTTGCCATCGGCTTCGACACGCCACCACTCGCCCGGGGGCCGCTCATTGGCCTTTAGGTCACGGTAGCGCCGGTCAAATATCCCGACCGGCGCCTCTCCGATAACTCGGACTTTCTCGGCGTCCCATCGAGGCGATCGTTCCTTTATCCAGTTCAATTCCATGAGCTTGGTCTCAGTTGAAGTGGCCAGTTGTTCACTCGTCTTCGAGTTGGGCATGTTCGGCGAAACTCGGCTCAATGCCAAGCTCCCGCAAGATCCGATGAGCACCGTCCACGCGGTCCATGACCCACAGCATGTAGACCGCGTCCACATGAATCGAACGGGTACTGACGGTGTCGAAGAGCCAGTCCGAGGCCATCGACTCGTAGTTGCCGTCAAAGAGTAGGCCGCATAGCTCACCCCGGGCGTTCAGGGTGACCGATCCCGAGTTGCCACCTGTGGTGTCCAACGTCGAGAGAAAATTCACCGGGACGGAACCCAGCTCGTCATTGCGATACGGTCCAAAACTCTCTTCAGCGGCTGCGTCGAGCAATCTCTGAGGTGCGTTGAAGGGACTCTCACCGGTGTGTTTCTCCACGATTCCAGACACACTCGTCAGCGGCTGGTGCCAAACTGCGTCGCGAGGCGAATACCCTCGGACTTGTCCGTAGGTTATTCGCAGCGTGCTGTTGGCGTCGGGGTAGACTGCTCCGCCACGGTAAGCCGACAAGGCGGCGACGTAGGATGGCCGGACCCGGGTAAACGCGCCGCTGCGACGCTCGGAGTCGACATGCATCTCGTAACGTAGCGGGTATAGGGCCACTGCCAATTGAACGAGGGGATCGTCGCTCGACTCGAGATCCTCGCGGGTTGCCTCGAGTAGATTCAATCGGTGGGCCGGGTCGCCCAACTCGGTCGTGTCGTACAGGTGATCAACGGCTGCCTCGGCGTCGCCGTCAAACTGGCCTAACAGTGCCTCGAACGCCTCGATTCGCTGCTCCTGGGGCAGCGTATGCGCCCGGTTCAAGAAGTAGACGAGCAGCTGTCTATCAGCCTCTTCGACGTAGGAGGCCTCCATCCGCTCGAGGCCTTCAGCGATACGGGGCCAGTCTCGCTCCTGATAGCCCTGATCGCGCTCGAGGTCGGGCTTTTCTCGCTCGACCGAGAGCCAGTGAGCTCGCGAAGCCGTGCTGAGCAAGTCGACGCCCCACATCGCCCAACCAAGTAGTCGGTCGCGTTGTTCTGTGCCCCGGCTCTCAGCCGACAATTCGCCCAACTCGGCGATGTCGCTGCGCCACTGCTGATGTTGCTCGTTGTCGTCCTCCAGCCACTCCTGCAGACCGCGCTCAGTCTCGGCTGCGCGTTCGGCCACACCGCTGCGCTCGAATCCGTCGAGCATCCCCAAGTTATTCTTGTGGTAATTCATCAAACCGAAGCGGAAGGGCGCCAGCCGGACTGCCGCGTCCTCGTCAGTCTCTGAGATGGCGTTCAATATCTCGAGCAGGTCTACCATCGAGCCGATCGACCACGGATAGCGCGTGTCACGGGCGTAGGCCATATCATCTGCAGTGGCGTAACGCTGAGTGCGGCCAGGATATCCAGCGACCATGACAAAATCGCCCTCCGAAACACCGGCCGTGCTCACCGTCAAGTGGTGGGCAGGCGCGTACGGTACGTTGTCTTCGGAGTGTGCGGCGGGCTCCCCGTCACTGTTCACATAGGCGCGAAAGAACGTCCAATCGCCTGTATGACGCGGCCACATCCAGTTGTCTTCTTCCCCACCATACTCGCCAATCGAGCGAGGCGGCGCATAAACGAGGCGGACATCCTCGATCTCGAGCTGTCTGACCAGCCGATACTCGCCCCCACCGTAGTAACTCACGACGTTGCACCGATATCCCTCCGTCGCCTCGCACTCGGCGACCAGTTCCTTCTCTGCGCGATCGAGGGCCTCGTATCGCTCGACGTCAGTCGCGCCCTCCGGGACTGTACCCAGCACTCGCTCGGTCACGTCCGTCAGTGCCTCAGTTACGTAGACTCGCGACCCGGCCCCGGCCCACAGCTCCTCGCTCATCGTCTCGGCGTAGAAACCATCCTCGAGCACATTGTCGTCAGCCGTCGAGTTCATTTGCAGGGCTCGAACGGCGCAATGGTGGTTGGTCACGACTAATCCGGTCGCCGACACGAATGAGGCGCTGCACCCCCCGAGGCTAATCACTGCGCCCAACGGAGCCTGAGACAAGTCAGACAAGGCGACGGGATCGAGTTCCAATCCCTGTTCCTGTAGTGACTCAGCTCGCTCGGGCAACTGCTCCGGTAGCCACATGCCCTCCTCACTCACGGCTTCAGCGGCGCTGAAGACAAGGCTGGAGAGTACACCTAAACACACGACTTTATTCATTGTTTGGTCTCGCTTGCTGCACGCCCACTATCAGGCGGACGATTTCACGTTCGGGGCGGCGGGAATCTAGTTGCCACCGGAGTCTTCGTCAACTCCTCATATTCGTTCCCGAGTCGAGCAGTCGGAGCGGGGCTGCCGTGGGCGTTTCTCGATGGGGCTCGCAGACTGGCCCTGAATGCGCCATTATGCTCGGCCAACGGTTGTCAGAGGCGGAGCGCAGTATGGGTGAAGATACGTATATCCTGGGCAGTTCTGAAAGCGAACAAGAGCGCCTGTTTGGGCTCTTGACGAGTTTCGGGCAGAAGCGCTTGATTTCGGTTGTGAAGCCCGGAATGAATGTGCTGGACGTCGGCTGTGGCCCCGGGGCAGTGAGCATGGCACTGGCAAAGGCAGTCGGAGAAGCCGGATCAGTCGTGGGAGTGGATCTCCAGAATCCCCAGTTGGAGCGCGCTCGCGACGAAGCGGCTGAGCAGGGCCTGTCCAACGTCACATTCCAGGCGGGTAACGCCATGGAGCTCGCTTTCGAGGATGACCGCTTCGACTTGGTGTACGCCAAGTTCCTCACGATGCACCTTCCCGATCAGTGGAAGGGGGTCAGCGAAATGCATCGGGTACTTCGACCCGGCGGAACACTCTTCTTGTACGAGGTCGACGCGGGCGGATCGGTCTTCTGGCCCGAAGGAACGCCAACCCATCAAGCGTGGGAGCTCGGAATGAAGGTGCTCCGCGACGGCGGTTCAGACCCCGAGTGTGGCCGCAAACTCTATGGATATCTGTGCCAGCTCGGTATGCAGGATGTGCGGCTGATACCCGAAATGACCGGGGCATGTGCATCACAGCGGCGGTTGCTCCAGGCCGCAAAGCGGCAGATTGCCGGTATTCTCGAAAGTATGCGCGAACGGTTGCTCGACGGTGGTTACATCGAACACCGCGAGCTGATTCAGCTCGTCACCGAGCTCGCTTTGGACCATCCCGACGAGTTCTTTACAACCGCTGGTATGAACTGCTGGGGTAGGAAGGCAGAAGCATGACTCGAGTACTCTTTGTCTGTCTCGGGAACATCTGCCGCTCGCCTATGGCCGAGGGTTTGTTCAAAGCCAAGGTAAAGGCCCGGGGACTAGAACGCAGGTTCGAGGTCGATTCGGCGGGCACGTCCTCCTATCACGTCGGCGACCCCCCCGATCCAGGGTCGGTCAAGGTCGCCGCCCGCGTTGGTGTCGACATCTCGAGGGACAGATCACGACAGGTCACGGCCTCGGACCTCCAAACCTTTGACTATGTGATCGCGATGGACCGTAGCAATCAGCGTGGCCTGCTCCAACTGGGCGGCGAATACGAACACAAGATCCACCTCATGCGATCATTCGAGCCTGGAGCTGACAGCCTCGATACACCCGACCCATGGGGCGGCGGCATTCGAAGCTTCGAAAGGATGTACAAGATCGTCGACCGAGCCGTCGATGGGCTCCTCGAACACATCCTCGACCAGTGAGGCTGCAACTTCCAAGACACGAGGCGCTCTGGACCGCGATTGAAGTCCAGGTGCCCGACGATGACATTTCTCATGACCGCTATCATCTACAACGGGTGTACGACTGGGCCTTGCGGCTAGCAGCCGAGACCGAAGCAGATCGTGATCTGGCCGGTGCGGCCGCGCTCGTACATGACCTGGTCAACATTCCGAAACACTCTGAAGATCGCCACCTCGGCGGCGAGCGCTCAGCAGAACACGCCTTCCCTTACTTACGCGATTCGGGTTACGCGACCGACGAGGTCGAGGCCATCTGCGAGGCCGTTCGCACCTGTAGCTGGTCCCGCGGCCTGGCCCCGACCGGTCGCTTGGGGGTTGTACTCCAGGATGCTGATCGGTTGGATGCACTTGGTGCCATCGGCATCGCGAGGGTCATGGCCTGCGCGCAGCGCATGAACGACCTGGGCAACCCGGGTCGGCTGTACCATCCGGACGATCCGCTCTTCGAAACCGAGCGACCCCTTGATGACCGTCGACAGGCTGTGGATCATTTCTTCCGAAAGCTCTTCAAGGTAGCTGAGAGCCTCCATACACCGACCGCTCGAGCCGAAGCGGCAAAGCGGGTGGCCGTGATGAATACCTTTCTAGAGGCCCTGCGAACCGAAGTCTGAGTGACTTGGTCTAAGGTCTCACAACCTCGGGAGCCGGTTCTTCCTCGACGTAGGGCCGAATAGGAGCGATCTGCTCGGCAAACTGAACAGGGTCAGAGGTTGGTCGCTGACACACTCCGGCCTGGCAGACGTAGGCCGTCGTTTGTCCGCCTAGCGCGGTCTTGAGCTGGACCAACGGTACGTTCTGGCCAACCGCCGCCTGCGCCTCACCTTCGGTGACGTGCACCATCGCCCGATTTGGAAGGAAGGTCCCGCGAAGCTGCTGGAGAAACGGTTCAATATCCCCGCCCTCCGGTGGGCTGACAAAGACCAACTCCCACGGCGTATCCAGGTAGTAATCGAGGGCCCCCAACATTCTGGGAAGCGCCTGCGGCGCGCGCCGCAGGTTGAAGGAGAAAGCTCGGAAGATCCCCTCTGCGCGCTCGCGGTAGCTGTGTTCTGTGGTGAACTCGGCCAGCCTCAGTAGGTTCTCGGCGGCGACCGAGTTTCCTGCCGGCTCGGCGCCGTCGTAGTCAGGTTTCTCGCGGGCAAGCAGGGTCTCATGCTCGCTACTGGTGAAGAAATACCCCCCGTTTTCGTTGTCCCAGAACGTCTCGTCCAAGACACCCTGAAGTACGATCGCACTCTCCAACCACCTCGGGTCGTTGGTCGCCTCGAAGAGGTCGAGCAAACCAGATATCAGAAAAGCGTAGTCGTCGAGAAACCCGAGACTCCGGACGATGTCGTCCCGATAACTTCTATAGAGCCGACCGTCAGACCACACATTCTCAAAGATGAACTCTGCGGCGCGCTGCGCCTGTTGGGCGTAGTCTGGGCGGCCGAGCACAATCGATCCGCGGGCGAATGCACCGATCATGAGTCCATTCCACGAGACCAGGACTTTGTCGTCGAGGCCGGGGTGAATTCGAGTGAGCCGGTGATCGTACAGGGTTTGTTTGGCTGCCCGAATCGACTCGCGGGCCTCGTCCAGACCGACCTGATGGGAGACGGCTACCGACTCCAATTGGCGCACGATCGATAGGATTGTGTGGCCCTCGAAATTCCCTCGCGGGGTAACGCCATAGTAGGCCTTGAAGAGTTCGGCCTGTTCGGCAGGGAGCAAGGCGTCGATTTCAGCCTCATCCCAAACAAAGAATGTGCCCTCTTCACCTTCGCTATCAGCGTCGGTGGCCGAGTAGAACCCGCCTTCGGGGTGGGTCATTTCCCGAGATACGTAGTCGAGTACCTCTCGAGCCACCGTGGCGTAGCGTTGGTTGTCAGTGAGCTGAAACGCCTCCAGATACAAAACGGTGAGTTGCGCATTGTCGTACAACATTTTCTCGAAATGGGGGACTAACCAGCGCCGGTCGGTTGAGTAACGGTGAAAGCCACCGGCGAGATGGTCGTAAATGCCGCCGTCGGCCATGTGGTCGAGGGTGTTGGTGACCACTTCTAGCGCGGCTTCGTCTCCGCTGCGCCGGGAGTAGCGCAGAAGGAGCTGGTAGATCGACGGGCGGGGGAATTTGGGCCTGTTTCCCACCCCCCCGAACACCGGATCATATCGGCTGAGAAGTGAGGTGGCCCCCGCGTGAATCACCCTGTGGTCGGGTACGCCGCCGGGGCGCTGGGGCTGAGCCCCCCGCACGATCCTTCGGACCACTTGCTCTGATCGGTCCGACACGGTTGCGGTATCCGTGTTATAGAGTTCGCTCAGTTGCGCCAGTATTGTGAGCAGACCCGTTCGGCTGCCGCGGTCGCCATCCCGTGCCGGAATATAGGTCGCGCCGAAGAACGGCACTCTGTCGGGCGTCATGACCACCGTCATGGGCCAACCGCCGTTTCCACCGTTGAAGTAGTAGACGGCGTTCATATAGATAGAATCGACGTCTGGCCGCTGCTCGCGATCGACTTTTACGGCAATGAAGTGAGCGTTGATGTACTCGGCAACTTCGAGATCCTCGAAGGACTCCTCTTCCATTACGTGGCACCAGTGACAGGTTGAATACCCGACGCTGAGAAAGACTGGGCGGTCCAACTCTGCTGCCAGGTCGAAGGCCTCGTCGCCCCAGGGAAACCAGTTGACCGGGTTGTGAGCGTGCTGGAGCAGGTAGGGGCTCGACTCATGCATGAGGCGGTTCGAGTAGATCGGGTAGCCGTTTTCGCGCAGATGGCGTGTACGCGGCGTGGCCCCGGCTGAAAATCGGTCTTCGACCATTGGAGCCAACTCAGCCCTCAGGGCGTCGCTGAAAACCTGCCCGTCGGTACCGGGCGGGTTGGGTACGAGATCCTCCAGGTTCACGGGAACCTCCTCATTTGGGCGCGATTCACCCGACTGGGCATTACCTTCGGTTGAAGCCCGGTTGCAGGCCGTGGTTATCAGCGTCGCTGTCGCGAGCAACATGACCAACTTCATTGTTTTCATCTCCTGCCCGAAAAGAATTTCCGGGCGCTGCTGCGCTGGAAGTCTACAGGCCGAACGATATTCGCGATAGCGCAATCACGACTGAATACGCGGGTGGGAGCCTGTAGTTACATTGTTGTATTTCTTGGGGATTGGTCCATGATTCCGACATGCGTGTCTCATCCGCCACAGTAGGGAATCTTTCGCCGACACGACTCAGCGTCATCCTTGCTCTCTTTGTCCTTGTCTCTGCCTGTGGGGCTCCAGCCCAGGTGGACGATCCGGTGCCCGCCAATTGGGTGATCGCGAACGAACACACGGGAAGCGGTTTTCAGTTCCCCGACCAACTCCATGGCTTCGTCTGGCTCTATGAACAACCGTACGACGCCCAAGGCTTGGATACGTCACAGCAATACGAGGGTCCGGCCGATGCCGTTCTCACCGTCTATGTGTATCCGGCGGCTGGGCGCTGGGACGGAACCACCGAACAGGCCATGGTAGCCGAGTATGAGGAAGCTGTGACGGCGCTTACCCGCTACCATCACAACCTCGTGGTCAACGCTGAGGGTACATATGAGCTGCTTCAGCGAGATCGATTCTCAGTCGGCTATTTCCTCGATGCCGTGGGTGATCGCGAATGGTACGGAGAGGTGCGGCGACTTCGGACTGGCCTGTGGCTTTTTCGGCATGGAGATTGGTTTTTGAAATTTCGAGTGAGCTGTTTGAACGAGATCGGAGACGAGGCGCTGGAGTCGGCTGAATCCTTCATCCGCGACTTGACTTGGCCCGTGATCGGGGACTCAAACGCGATCTAGCTCGCGTGTACCGCTGCCCTCTCACCCACCGTCCACCGCCCTTTGTCGGCCTCTGTTTTGGGTCCGGTTTCTCGGTCTCCATCCCGGTTTTCCCGGTCAAAATGCAGTCGAACTTGGCATCGTTGACGTGACCGCCCCAACAGCACTATAGTGCCCGCTACTAATAAAGAAGACAGGTGCACAGCAGGGCTAGACCTGCGGTGAACGAACTGGATTGAAGCGACCAACCAAAAAATGAGACGTGGACGTGCAAGGTAATTCAAACCAAAGCGGTTTAGGGAAGTGGATTTGGGTCTCGGCAGGCGCCGCGTTCTGTCTTTGTATCCTGTTAGCGACTGCAGCAAACTCCCAGTATGTTTTCGTTGGCGAGGGAAGTGGTGGTCCAGAGCTTTCGGGGATCACGATCGGCGGTCTCGATGGCGACTCAGAAATATCGTGGCCACTGGTCACTAGCCCCTGGGAATTCCCATTCTTCCAGGCGCGCGGTGTCGCGGTCGATCTCGATGAAGGTCGCGTCTTCGTCAATCTCCACGTTTTCGAGGAGGTCCTGTCAGAGACATACGACTACGGTTTCATCAAGGCGGGCTTCCCCCTCGATTGGATTGCTGAAGTCGACGTTCTCAGTGGATCATTTGAACTCCTGGCACCTTTCCCAGAACTCATCGGTGACATCACTGTAGGACCTGATGGAAACGTCTTCGCGGTCGTCGAATCAGACACACTCTACGGTGGGTGGCTGTTTCAGATTGACCCAGACTCGGGCCTTGGTGGAGCAATCTGCGACCTGAGCGGCGAAGGGCCCGATCATGAGGCGATCGCATACAACACGGACACAGAACAACTCGTCGTATTTTCGCATGGAATGATGGAGAGCGTTACCCTCGGCGAGGGCGGATGCTCCCTGACCGTGATATCCGACCATGAGAACTTGGGCTTGGATATCCGCTCCGCAGCCTATCACGATGGGGACTACGTCCTGCTGGATTGGGACGGCGAAGGGTTCTTGTTCGACACGGAGACCGGCGATTACCTCGAAACAGGCTATCCGGATTCCAGCGCAGGGGTCAGCCTCATAACGGAGGAGGCCGTTTTCGTACCTGCCGCGCCTGAAGTGGATTGTAGCCTCTACCCCGCCTATATTGTTAGTCACGGTGTCGGTCTCGAGCCGAGCGTGCTCTACGGAATCGACCCTGACGACGGATCCGTCGAGGGAGTCGCTCAGCTGCCGTACTACCATGCAGCAGGCCTCAGCTTCTCCTTCGACAACCAACTGCGTTCGATGGGCTCCACGCCGACGACCGCTCTGGTGTCACTTGAGGGCGGGATCACGGTTTCCGCCGGATTCAATATCGAGCTCTGCAGCGGTCGCACGAGCGCAGGGGCTGTGTACTTCGCATCCGCTGTCGGCCTCTCCGAGCTCGCTATCGTCGGTGACCTCGCTTCGATCAGCTTCGACATCGCCTTCTCTCCGGTGATCATGAGCGCCTTCCTCTTCGACGATCCCGACTATGAGGAAACCGGATTTAGTATCTTCGCCCAAACCGGATTCGAAGACTTCGAGTCCGTGATTGTGGACGAGCTCATTGAGACCTATATCGCGGGAATGGGAACGGCTATCGGCACAACAGAAGAAGGGGTTGTCGTCTACACTGCGCTGACCTTCTTCGGCGAAGGCTTCTCCTCTCCCGTTCTCTTTGGCTGGAGTGCCGACGAGGAGGGTGAGCCCACGCTCGAAACCGCTCATACCGAAATCGAGCTCGACATTCCGATCTACGAACAAGCACCGGATCCTGACCCAGAAGGCTGTGACTCCGCTTGTTCTGAAGTAGCCGGCAGCGTCTGTTATGAAGAGAGCTGCATCGCGCCTGCTTCCTACATTCACGCCATGGACTTCGGCCCCGACGGATTGCTCTACGCTGTGGTCACTCAGAGCTTTCAGTATCCCGGAGAGGTCTTCGACCCACACACACGCTCTTATCTCGTCACAATCGACACAGACGACGGGCTCGTCGAACTCGTGATGCCCTTGCCTGCTGGCGTCGACGGACTGGCCTTCCAGGTCACAGCTGATCTCGTCTTCTTTAAAGAGGGCCCCGATTACGTACTGCCGGGCGAGGAGTTCGAGTACAACCTCGTAGCCACCAACATCGGTCCCCAACATGCCTTGAACGTAGAGATCACCGATTGGCTGCCTGCTGAGGTGACGCTGGACGACGTCGACATGGTCATCTGTGATGACGAAGACGAGTGTTCCCCCGCCGAGGAGGCCGACTGCGAGCTTGATGGCGACTTTCTGTCTTGCCTGACCCTAGGCTTCCCCGCGGGTTACTCCTTCATTGTCACCGTCTATGTCACTGCACCTGACGAGGTCGACACGTGGCTCGACAACCTCGCTTGGGTCACATCCACTACCTTCGATCCCGATACAAGCGACAACGAAGACTTCGTGTCCACCATCGTCCTCGCCGATACCGACGGCGACGAGGTGCCCGACTTCGGCGATGTCTGTCCACTCATCGAGGACGCTGACCAAGAGGACCGTGAGAACGAAGGCCTCGGTGACGGTGTCGGTGATGCATGCGACAACTGCCCCGACGACGACAACGCCGACCAAGCGGACGCTGACAACGATGAAGTCGGCGACGTCTGCGACAACTGCGTGACGGCAGCGAATAGCGACCAGCACGACGAAGACGACGACGGCTGGGGCGATGCCTGCGATAACTGCGTCGATGACTCAAACGTGGAGCAACTCGACAGCGATGAGGACCTGATCGGTGACACCTGCGACAACTGCGGCGACGTCGCCAATCCGGACCAGGCTGACGAAGACGACGACGAGGTGGGCGATGCCTGCGACAACTGCGCACTAGTTGACAATGGAGACCAACTCGACGGCGATGAAGATTCCGTCGGCGATGCCTGCGACAACTGCTCCGAAACCGCAAATGCGGGCCAGGAGGACGGTGACGGCGACGAGGTCGGCGATGTCTGTGACAACTGCCCAGAAGGCGAAAACGGCGACCAAGCTGACGGCGATGAAGATTCCGTCGGTGACGTCTGCGACAACTGCCCAAGCGATGCCAATGTCCAGCAGAACGACCTCGACCTCGATGGCGTTGGCGACGTCTGCGACGCCGACATCGATGGTGACGGCCTCGACAACGAAGACGAGAGCGAGACCCATCACCTCGACGCTGACTCAGACGACGACAGCGTTTGCGATGGTGGCGAAACACCAGACGAAGAGCTCTGCGCTGCTGGGCCTGACAACTGCGCCCTCGTGCCAAACGCTGACCAAGAGGATGCCGATTCCGATGACGTCGGCGATCTCTGTGACAACTGTCCCGACGACGAGAACACCACTCAGGTCGACACCGACGGCGACAATCTCGGCGACGTCTGCGACAACTGCATTGCGCTCTACAATGCTGAGCAGGATGACGTCGATGAGGACGGCCTCGGTGACCTCTGTGACAACTGTGTCGACGATGCCAATGAAGACCAAGAAGACGGCGATCAGGACGGCGTCGGCGACGCATGCGACAACTGCAGCGACATCGCTAACTCAGCTCAAGCTGATGCCGACAACGACGGTGTTGGCGACATCTGTGACAACTGTCACCACGACTCCAATGTGGACCAGGAAGACACCGACAACGACGGTATCGGTGACACCTGCGACAACTGCAACAGCGTGGCCAATGAGGACCAAACAGACAATGACGCAGACGGCATCGGCTCTGAATGCGACAATTGTCCGGCCGATCCAAACGCCGACCAAAACGATGACGATGCCGACGGCGTCGGAAACGCATGCGACAACTGCCCGGACCTCGAAAATGAGTCCCAGGCAGATACTGACGGCGACGGCGTCGGCGATGACTGTGACAACTGTCCCATCCACGCCAACGCCAACCAAGATGACGCCGATGACAATGGCGTCGGCGACGCTTGCCAGCCGCCTGAAGAGTCTTCGATTGACATCGCTGGTGGCGGTGTAGGTTGCTTCTCGGTCGTCGGTAACGGCGCCTCGAGCGAGACGTCCTCGAAGGGATTGCCCGCAGTCCTCTTCCTGGGTCTTCTCGGCCTCGCCATCCGACGTCGCCGCTAGAGTTCTCGACTAGGCACGCAGTCCCCGCCTCGCGGGGGCTGCCAAGCCAACTCCCTCTCCCCCACACAGCTCATTCCTTTGTACTAACGCCTCCCCGATCCCCGATCCCTGAGAGAGCTGCGCAGGAACAGGAATTGTGGCATATTTAGAGGATCGGTGTCAGATTAAGAATCTTCATTTTTTTAAATTGAAATTGAAAATTGAAAATTGGCATCCCATACCTATATATATATGGTA
>CAZDBH010000129.1:0-18197 GCA_964503485.1 uncultured Bradymonadales bacterium
CGCTAAAAGCCAATGGCGGAGCCTGGAGCGCTATGCGCGACAGGCTCCTAGCCCCTGTTTTTGTGTAACCACTCAACTATTGTGTTGACGGCGGGTGGTTGCGTGCCCACAGTTAGACTATGGCACGTGGACGCCCCAGAAAGTTCGACGAAGAGGAAGTACTCGCAGAAGCCGCCAAAGTGTTTCGTGATCGCGGCTACGCCTGCACCTCGATGCAGGCTCTGAGCGAGGCAATGAAAATGGGCGAGCAGAGCATCTACAACGCCTTTGGCAGCAAAGAGCAGGTGTTCCAGCGCGCGCTGTCCCTTTACTGCGAGAAGGGCGGGGGCCGTATGGCCGCCTTGATCGCTCCAGATGCTTCGCTCGAATCGCTCAAGAGCTTCTTCCTGGCTGCGATCGACGAAGTGGTCGACGGATCGGGGGCCTGCCTCGTCACCCAGACCTGCCTCTCACTCGAGGGTGAGGCTAAAGCCGCGGCAGATAGTGTTTCGACCCATATGCGCAACATCGAGATCCATTTCCAGAAAGTTCTCGAGAATGCCGTCGCTAACGGCGAAATCCAGTGTGAAGACACCGAACAAACCGCTCGCTTCCTCAATCTGACCATGCAAGGTCTCGGTGTGTTGGCCAACAGCGGAACCTCTAAGACGGGGTTGATCGAGCTTGTCGAGACGACTTTCAAACTGATCCGCTAGGATTATCTTCCGCTTTTCCTGTTTTTTTGAGTAGACACCCCAAAATTAGCGTTTAGCTTGTTTTTGAGTGAATAATCAAGAAACAGCGGAACTGTTGTTACCGCCAAGCAAGGGGAAGAGAACACGATGTCACGATTCACGAACAAAGTCGCACTCGTCACAGGTGGTGGAACCGGTATCGGCAGAGCAGTTGCCGAGGCATTGGTCGCAGAAGGGGCCAAGGTGGTTGTTGCGGGTCGGCGCGAAGAACCACTCAAGACGCTGGCTGATGAATATCCAGACTCGGTTCGTTACATCAGCACCGATGTGGCTGAAGAGGGCGGACCGGCCCGGGCAGTTAACTTTGCGATTCAGCAGTTCGATCGCCTCGACGTGCTGATCAACAACGCCGGGATGGGTGCCCTGGCGCCACTGGTGGAGTTTGACGACAAAGCGATTCAGCAGGTCTACGCTGTGAACGTCCAAGGCCTCTTGATAGCGACCCGCGACGCCGTCCCTCATCTCGCCAAAACCAACGGAGCCGTGGTGAACATCTCGTCCACCTTGGCGCAGGCCTCGATGCCAGGCGCGGCGGCCTACTCCGGAACGAAAGCGGCCGTTGAGCGGATCAGTGCGGCTCTGGCTGCCGAGCTTGGGCCGGCCGGTATCCGTGTGAATGCAGTGGCGCCAGGGATTACTGAAACAGACATGAGCGCGGAGGCACCCAAAGAGATGCTCGACGCGATGGTCGCTCAGACCCCGCTCGGTCGGATTGGAACGCCCGACGACATCGCGAAGGCGGTCGTCTTCTTGGCCAGCGAGGACGCCTCGTGGATTACGGGTCAGGTGCTTCAGAGCAGCGGCGGCCTCATGCTGTAGGCAGTCACTGGTTGCCAGGCGGGTCCATGGTCGCGAACTCTCTCATCCTCTGACGCGACCATGGGACTCGAAGACCGTCATCAATTGGACGAGCGACGGCGCTGAGGTAGCGCGTCACCAAACCGGGAGCCGCGCTCAGTAGAAAAAGGCCAGCGCGGCGTTGACTCCCAACCCTTCGTCGCTTTGTGCGACTGACACGCTCAACGGGGTGCCAAGTCCCACGGGCTCGAGCCAGAGGCCACCGCCGAAGCTCCGGTGCCAAACGTCAGAGTTCTCGGCGTCAACGAAGACGCGGCCGACATCGGTCAAACCAAAGATACCCAGTTCAATCGGCAGCCCGAGTTTGAAGTTGAACAGCCTGATCCGTAGCTCAGCGTTGCCGAACAGCGACGACTCTCCGGCGAATCGGTCGACGGATAACCCACGAACCTCAGCGTTGCCCACATAGGCGGCGTCATAGAAAGGAAAATCGCCAAAACTGTACTGACCGCCGGCCCGAAGAGCCAGCTGTACGCCCCAGTCAAAGAGGGCGATGTAGGTAGTCAGGGTGCCGCCCGCAACGGCGTAGGATTCTTCGAGTTCGACACCCAGAGTGGAGGGATAGGCACGCCCGTAGATACTCAGGGCCAACCTGTTCTCGAAGCCGTCCCACTCGAGAGTCAGGTCTTCCTCGTCGTCGTCATGCGACTCTTCCTCAGCCCGCGGCGTCCGTCGATCCCAGGGAATCTCATCCAGACCGGATGAATCGGAATCTAGCGTGAGCCGAGCAACCCAACCCGCCTGGAAAATCTCGCCGGTACCGTAGGTGGCGTCGGTGGGATCACCGTCCAACTCGGTCGCCAGAGCCCGAACAATGGGGCCTGTGGTGAATTCGCCCACGTCGCCCAGCGAAACAGCCAATAGTGATTCGAACTCGCCAACCCATTGCGTCACATCGCTCCGCACTTCGGGAGTCTCGTTACCGATGCCGTAGAACCGCAACAAATCAATTCCAGAGACTGCGGTACGCAAGGAGATTCCCAAGGCGGGTCTGTTCTCGACTCTGAAATAGCCTCGATAATCCGCTCGCGGCCTGAGGGCGTCGGTGCTGAACCCGGCCCGAACCCTGTGCCGGGCAGCGTATGGCAGCTGGCGGAACCCATAGCGCTCCCGCGTAACCCCAGCGCCAAAGAAGAAACCGAGGCCATTACCAAACCCGAAATAGGGGTCGATGTATCCGAAGCGCCCGTGATCGCGGTAGCTCCCGAGCATGGCGCCGCCGCCGGTTACTGGCGACGGGGTCGCATCCAGTCGCTCACCCGGCGAAAGGCGCAAGCCGCTGTCGACCCGTTCTCCGCGACCTCGCTCCGGTGAGTCACCCTCGATCCCGAACGTGTACGTCTCTCCATCGGGGTCGGTGAGTACGTTGTCACCGTAGGCCCCAATTACTCGAACCAGGATATCGCCCGGCTCGCCTTGGACCTCGACCTGGTCATCACCGTCACCGAGGTACAGACGCACCTCGTCGGTCTCGTCGGGCGTGAAGTATCGGTCGAAGAAGGGCTCGCCAACCTCCAGCCCCGCGATCGGTGCGGCAGGCTCGCGCCAGATTGTGACCTGCATCCCACCGTCGTCATCGCGTTGAATCAACACCCGCTCCGAGTCATTGGTCGTGGTCACCCTGACGTCCTCGTTCAGGGCCAAGTAGAACTCGTCTGCTGCCGAGGTGAGTTCGTCGCGCCGATTGCGCAGCCTGTCTCTGAGGCGAGGACCGACCAACTCCTGATGCTCGATGGGCAAAACGGCGATGGCCGCTTCGATCGTCTGATCCGTGAAAACAGCTTGCAGCGCCTCGGCTTCCTCCCTGAATTCCTCCCGTGACAGGCCTGAAAGTACGAGTCGATCGAGGTTGCGCGAGTTCCAAAGAAGCCCCTCCAGACTCGAGAAACTCGCGTCGAAGCGTCCCAGTTTGGGCTCGCGGTCTGCCACCGCAGCCAAGGCGATTCCGCGGAAGTCGTTGAAGGCGGCATCGCGGTCCTCGGCGATCGGTTGCCACAGGGGCTCGCCGGGAATTCGAGCAAAGCGCCACTGACCTTCGTGGCGGTCCCAGTCGCCGAGAAAGAGGTCGACAAGCCGAGCTCGCAGGAAGGCCTGCACGTCGGCCCGCTGATCCAGGTTTGCGGCTTCGATTTCACCCAGCATCTCGACACCGCTGACAATCTCGACCGCACCGAATGTGCCGGGGGCTCCGTCGTCACCAGCGGTCGGATACTCCTCGATGGTCCCCAGCCGGCCGGCGAAGATCTCCTGGAACTCACCCAGCGCGGGGTCGTCCGGCATGACGACCAGGCTGGGCATAACGGTCAGAACGCCGGCTGAGTCGGCCAGTCGCGTAGCGACAATCTGCCCACCGGGGAAATAGGCAGAGACCTGGTCTTGCAGAAGGTCGCCGATGGGGCTTGTGTCCAATGGGGAAGGCAGAACGGCGGCCAGGTTCTTGTTGACCGAGCGGAACGTATAGGCACGGCCGTCGGCTCCGCTCATTGCCAGACCGAACGTCTGCATGCCGCCCACTCGAAACAGAGGCTCCAATCCGCCGGCGAAGGCCTGCATGTCCAGGACTTCCACCTCGATCTCAGCCGTCCAAGCGTCCCGATAGCCGGAGCCCACAAAGAACTCGGAGGCGCCACTCGCGTCGTATTCCGCACCGGGAACGAGCCGAACCGTTTCTACGCTGTCGGAGTCTTGCGCCAACGCCCCTTGTGGAACGCTCGTCAGGAGCAACCCCACTAGCATCATTTGTGATGACGTTAGCCAAAAGTTGGTGTTGAACTTCAAAATGTCCCCTTCTCGCCCTTTGAGTCGAGGAAGCACTTAATACCAAAGGAAGCCAACCAACAAGAGGCGCGTTACACCCGGGCGCGATCTTCGGCTCGAGACCGATCGGCGCCCCGGTATGCCAAGCGCGTTAGGCGCCGACCTCTCCGAATTCAGGAACATACTGTGCCAGCGCCTCTACATCTCGCAGGCAATCGCGTCGCAACTCTAGGGCCATGAATGGGTCTGTGACACCGTATTCGTTCGCGATATGAGTCGTTGAGAAACCGAAGCGTTGGTAGTAGGCAGGGTGCCCCAGCAGGAACAACGCATCGACTCCGTCCCCCGACGATTGCCGAATAACACTGTTCATCAGTAGGGAGCCAATCCCGTGGCCCTGCCATTTCGGGAGAACGCCGATTGGACCAATGCCCAGGCAGCTTAGACCCGGATCAGGGGACAGCGAAATTGGGCTGGCGACCACGTGCCCGACTACATCGCCCTCAATGCACGCGACCTGCGCAATTCTATCCTTCCCACCCGCGCGCAGGAGCGCCACGAGTTTGGCTTCGCCTGGGCCATCAAATGCGCTCAGGTGAACCACTTCGACCGCTGTGTGGTCATCTGCGCGCTCGGGCCGAATGGCCACGTCGAGTTGGGTGGAGGAGCTCACGGAAACGGCACGTTGCGAAACCCACCAATGATGTTTCGGCGGCGGCCAGCGGCGTCGTATCCAAACGCCTCGAAACGAGCGCTCATCGTTCCCGGGGTCGTGCCAGGGGTCAGTGTGATTGAGCCACTGGTTGATCCCACTAGGTCGACGAGGGTCATACCGTCCCCGCCTTTGGTGATGAGAACGAATGTGTTTCCAAGTCCCGCGTCCGATCCAGGCGGCGGCGCTGCGTGAATGGGCATCGTTCCCGCTCCCGAATAGCCGACGAGATTGATAATGGCGGTGTCTGTCGATGCGGCGTAGCCCACCATAATGTTGCCGTCATTGCCGGGAGCGGCGTAGATCCGGTAGGCACTCGTGTATGTTTCGCCCCATTCCTCTGGACGATCTCCTTCGGCCTCATCAACGTCCCGAACGCGGTAGAATAACGCCGTTTGGTCGCAGTCACCCACGTGCAACATCCGATTGCCGTACCAAACCTCGATGGGATCGGCTGGGGTAAACGCTGACCGGAGCGCTTCTCCAACGACGCGGTGGGACCCCTCGAAGTTGATGACGTCGTAGTAAATTTCACCTCGGTTCTCGAAGTCGTCGGCGTCGAACGAGCGGAACTCGACAACTGCGTCGGAGTCGGCTGAAACAGCCTCCTCCATAACCTGCTGGAGTCGGGTCGTCTCACTGAAGTCGACCTCCTCGCCGCAGAGATCGAGCGCAACATGTATGTAGGTATCGTAGGGTCCTTCAAGATGCTCTTCGTTGGGAGAACCGCCAACGAGGTCGCCCGTCACCTGCTCAATGAAGCGCTCTTCATTGCCCTCAGTCCAGTAGCAAAAGAAGGCCCGCACCCAGAACACGTTGCGGTAGGGCGTCTCCAATTGGAGAGTACCGCCGCCTTCGGCTGGCAAAAACGTCATGGTGTACTCTGAGTCCGAACTCGTCAGGACCCGCACCCCCGTCTGTTCTTGTTCCATTGTTGCCATCGCGCCGCCCGCCGAAGCGGCGGTCCCCGCGCTGATCACGTGGAAGTCGCAGAGATTCCATTGCTCTCCATACTGAGCTGGTACCGCGAGGGTATACGTCTCAGCCGAGGCATCCCCAAGCCCAAGTTGGACTAAGACTGAGGCGACTAAACCGTGAAGGAGAATCTGGCCTAACTTGGTTGTGTTCATGCGCGGAGTCTAGTGGAAGTGCGACGAGGTGTCTTTACCGTCTACCGACCTCCGGCCGAAATCGTTGGTGGGCTATCACTGGAGATGCCGTTGGTCTTTGATCAGCCGCACAACGGCTGATTGACCGCAGGGTGCGCTCACCGATAGTGTGGCGTGGTTGAGATAGGCGATGGCAGCGGACTCGAAACAAGGTCTTCCAAACTCTCGACCTGGTTGATGATGGCGGAATCTAGTTCGGAACTCACAGGGCGAGGTCGCCCCAACCCGATCGAACGGGTCGTACTGCGGATATTGATCGCAATTGGGTTGGCGGCAGCCTGGGTCACGGCCTTCTTTGACCGGCGCGTGCGTTCGGCTCGGCCCGGGTTCCCTATCAATATGGACCAGCTTGCCGACCAGGAAGCATGGTGTTTGTCGACCCTCCAGCGTGCGTCAGTCATTCCAGACGGCGCGCTGATCAGCAGTTTCGAGGTCGCGCGGTTTGCAGCCGACAAGTCTCTCCGGTCCCACTTGGCCCGCATTCGACTGACCTACGAACACGACAGTCAGTCGCACGAGTTTTCTTGCTTGGCCAAGTTCGCCCCCATGCGGGGCAGCTTGCACGAGCATGCCGTTTACGTTTTGCAGGACAACGCGAGCAAAGAGTGCGGCTTCTACACACGCTGCGCGCCCGCATTGGGGCCCAGTGTCCCAGAGGCCTACTTCGCCCGGGCTGACAAACGGACAGGGCATTTCCTCATCCTGCTCGAGGAAGTCACTGGGTCGCGTTACTTCGCTGACCATGAAACGGTCGATGAAGAGCTGCCTGTTCAGGTCGCCGCGACCCTGGGGCACTGGCACGCGATGCACTGGGACGCAGCAGCAGATGCGGCCCATTGGCAGCGGCCGATCTCACCGGTTGTAATCGACTACTTCGCGACCCGATTCGACGGCCCTCACAAAAAGACGCTGGCTCAGCTGATGCGCCTTGTCTGGAACCAGGCAATCTCGGGTCCGCAGACACTCATCCACGGAGATGCCCGGCTGGGTAACTGGCTGTTCCAGGGGAAACGAGCCGTACTCTTTGACTGGCAGGCGCTGCGCTGGAATCGCGCCGCCTTCGACCTCGCCTATTTCGGGTTGTTGAGCATGGACAAACCCGGCCGCGAGGCGGCCTGGCCCCAGATGAAGCGGGCCTACCTGGACGCATTGAAGGCTGGCAGTGTCGCCTACAACTCAGACGACTTCGACGAGGACTGTCGCTTCGCCGAATGTCTGAGTTTCTTTCTCGTGACTGCTCCGCTGTTGGCGCGCGAAACCAGTTCGGGCCCCGAACATGTCGAGGGCCTCCGTCGTCTTGGCGACGCATGGAATCGCCGACTCGGTGTCTGGCTCGAGACCACGGAACTGGGCTGGCTCGCCGATCGAGCAGAACTGTCACCCAAAGAAGTCAAAACAGCCTTGGTTTGGGCTAGGAAGAGCGCCGAGGACGCCTGGCAGAAGCGGATGTCTCGTGCGGCCGGGGGCTGACCACCGGAGACGACGAGACAGTGTATTGGTCACTTGATAGCAGTCAAATGCGCCACCTGGACTTCGATGATGACGGCAACCACGTCGTCATCTGGCCCTGTACATACTTGGAGCAACTCGCGGAGATTCAGTGAAACGTTGCGACCAGGCTTCCGACTATTGCTGGCCGGTTCTTCTGTTGAGTTTGTACGCTCGGAAAAGCGCTGTGTGTAGTGCATCCGCGTTGGCGTGCAAAAGCGTGCTCACCACGGCCTTGCCTCGCTCGAACTCGAGAGTCGTTCTGGTTTCGAATCGCGGACCGTATTCGCTATTGAGATAGCGCTCCAGGGTATGTTCGCCCGTAAACTCCGACCACGGATAGACCTGAGGGCTCAGGAACCCAAAACGGGTAACTGCCTCGTGATCAATCCGTTTGACCAGCACCCCTCGAAGCGCCAGAAACACAATCGCACCAGTGATGGCGACACCCACTACCGCAATCGGCCCAACGAGTATCAGTGGGATAGAGAGCAAAGCGGTCAATGCGAGAACCAACCCATACGCCGCCATACTGAGCTTCGCTGTGGCGTCGATTGCCTGCTCCCTGGCAGCGCGATCTTCAGCGAAAGCCTGCGTCTTTCTGCGCTCGCTGCGCCGCTGGAACGACGACGGTGTCTCCGGTAGCTGACTTAGGTCCAATGTCGCACGGGTTGCATCGACGAGCGTTCGAGTTTGTCCATCGTTTACTTCGGTGCCTACCGCCGAAGCTTTGCTCGCCACCACGAACCGCTCGCTGTTGTGTTTCACACCCATCGCTAGCAGAGGGGACAACAGGGGATGAAACTGGGCCCAACCGATTGAGTTAGCTCCCTTGTAGTCGTCGAGGGCGGCCCGCTCTTGGTCGGTGAGCAGGTCGTCGTCTTTGTCCGCGAGCGCCGTTAGTGTCTTTGGGGCATATCCTCTTTGCGGGTAGGACACATCAATTTGTTCCACGTCGCCCACCAGAAACGGACCCCGCGACACCAATGCGAATACACAGCCACTGCTGGACCACCGTTCGAACCCACACTCCTGGCTCCGTTCTGACGAGATGACCGCACTGACCTCTCGGCCGAACACATCGCAAAGCTGCGGGCAGAGTCGACTGCGCTGCAGGTTTTGCGCCGCAGTCGAACGCAGTTGGAACCAGTACGAGCGTCCCTTCTCGACGTCGTTCTGGCGACTGAGTGTCGCGAAGATATCTGTCCCATGCGGGCCGAGCTTGCCGAGCGCTGTGCCAATCGCCGCAAGCACTTTCTCGGCATTCAGGCCGTCCGCATCCACTCCAAACGTGACGGTCCCTCCCTCTAGCTCGACCTCGCTTCCCTCAGGGTCGTCCGCTATTCGCTCAGTCTCCTTGCCCTGCTGGGACATTTCTAGGAACCGAACAAAGCTGGGCTCATGTCGTATCGGCTCGAAGTCGCTGTCGCTGCTGGCGTCTACCGCCTGCTGGGGATCTATTGCGGTAGCCCGTTCGAGAGCTGCCACCGTCTCGGAGACGTCCCGAAGTTGAGCGTGGGCGCAGGCCAAATTGTAGAGCAGATTCGCCTCATGAGGTGATACAGCCAGCGTGCGTTCCGCTACTGTCACCGCTTCGTCAGCTCGGCCGGAGTCAATCAGTACTCCCGTGAGGTCCTGGGCCAGAGGAACGCCCTGCATGATTTTCACCTCGACCGATGAAATCTCATGCTCTATGACGCCCGTCCACGCCGAGTAAAAGTGTTCGATAGCGAGTTCTAGCTGATTGTCCTCGCGATACACCATGGCCAGCAGGTTATGAGCGCGCGTCATCAGGGGCGCTTTCTCGATGGCCTCCTTGAGCAGGCGAATGGCTGTGGGCCAGTCCTTCTGCTTCTTGGGCTCCAACGCCTGATTGCAGAGCTCGGTTGCCTCCCAGACGCTGGCTGGAACCTCCTTCTTGGGCTTCCTGCCGCGCATGGCTGCGTGGAGGGTGTTCAAAACGGTCTCTTCCGGCCAGTAGGCCCAGAAGTTCCGAGTTTCGATCCCCTTGACCTCGACGGGTTCGCATACCCCTTTGGATGGTTCGTAGAGACACCAGGCACCGTCTGTGTACAAGACGTCGAGATAGGACTGGCCTACGCCTGGATGGAACATCTCGACACCGATTGAAACGGCGTTGCCATAGGCCGTTAATGCGGCGTGCTCCTCGTCTGTGAGGTCGTCTTCCGACTTTTCATGGAGCTTTCCAAGGGTCACGAGATCGAAACCACGCTGGGGGTAATCGACCGTGATGCTATCCACATGGCCGTCGAGGTATGGCCCTTCGGACACCAAACGGAAGAACTCGGGCGATCCGTCAGGATTTGTGCGCTCAAAGTAGTAGATGCCCTGGCTGTCGTTGTGCTGAATCAACGAGATTGGGATGTCATAGCCGAGGAACTCGACTATCGAGCCGCAGTTCAGATACCAATCGTCTCGTCTGGTCGTATGGAGGCCGAAAAGCCAGGTTTCGCTAACCTCGATCAGTCGAAGATAGACGTCACCGAGTGTTACATCACCAGCCAGGTGAGTGAGCACCTCCCCGAGTTTTTCTATTAGTGTCTCTTTGGTCACCGTCGTCGGCACCGCGAAGACTGTCTGCCTGTAGCTCATGACTGGTCGTCCTAGCTGAGAGCAAAACTGATGGTTCCGTTAGACCTACCAGCAGTCGTAGCCGTACTCGTTTATGTCGCTTCCGCTCGCCTCACGGACCAAATGACCGTCCTCGTAGGCGAGCGTCATTGTCTCGTCAGCCCAGCCACCACCAGCGGAGGACACCTCCACCAGCTGGCCACCTTCATTCCAAACCAGCGTTTTTGTCCCACTCTGGGGCGCAAACAGACCATTGCCTTGGCCCAGAGGCGTGATTTCGACACCGATCAAATGTCCTCTCTCGTCATATGAGTAGGTCCGGCGAACGTCGGCCGTGCCATCGACCGGATCAGCGGCAAAGCCGCCGTCCTGCTCCGATGAGATCACGTTCCCAGCCTCGTCGTACTCGAAACTCAGCGCCGCGCTGTCCCCTTCGACGATCGAGGTGATTCGCCCCTGGCCGTCGCGAGTGACAGTTCGCGCCAGATGGGCCATGGAGCGCGCCTCATCCAATGTGCTGATGCGACCTGCTTCATCGCGAACGACTGTCATCGTCTCTAGAACATTCTCGCTTGCTGGGCTTAGCATCTCGCGACGGACGAGTATCTCGCCCTCCCAATGATATCGGTAAAGCTCGTCCGCTTCGCCGTCGGGCAGATCGTCCGCATTGCCGCCACCGTCGACTTCGTGAGTGAGTGGGCGTGCCAGTTCGTCGTAGGTGAATGTCTCCCTCACCGTCACCTGACCCGACTGTGCATCGCGCCGAGCGATCGTGCACGGACCGGGGTTCTCGAACACCCCTACGAGACACAAGCCTGGCTCGAGTCTACCGAAGAGTCGATTGGTCGGGACTGTGCAGAACTGCTCAACCAGTATCGGCAAGGCGGGGCTCTGTCGAGGAACGCCATCGCTGAAAGGCACAGACTCGGGTTCCTCTCGAGCGACGTTGGTTTGCTCGCTCTCGCCACTCTCGGACACGGTCTGTTCTGACTCACCGTCACCCGGTTTGTCGCAAGAACCGACAACCCCGACAAGCAAAAGCACTGCCGGTAAGAGTCGCTCAAACCTCTGGTTTACCTTCATCACTCTCTCCAAATGCTCGAACAAGCTCGCCACTTGCCCTAACCACAAAGCTCCGTTTTAGCTATTGGATACACACCTTACGCGAGGTGAACAAGCAGGGTAGTCAGTATTGGCGACCTTTCGTTCCCTGTGAATGAGAGCTGAGAGAAGAAGTGAACGGGGTATTGGCTCTACTGGAGTCCGGGGTTGGTCAGCTAGTTGTTCCGTGGCCGACAGCAGATCAACTCGAGGCTGGACCGCCGTGAGGCACGCCGTTTTTGCCGATCTCCTGTCCCGTGGTGAGGTGTTGATCGATACCGTCAATGACTCTTCCCAGCATCTTTTTGAATGCAGGGATCATCATCGTGCGCGCCATGACCCATCCCAGGGGGCCGAACTTGGGCTGGAGGTCGATCCGGTACGCCAGTGTCGACTTACCGTTGCCAGCGTCAACGACCTCGACCTCCACTCCCATGTGGTTGACGGGCATCTGTCCCTCGGTCACCTCTAGGGAATAGCGCCGCTCAGCCGCATCGTGGGCGGTGACAGTCTCTTGCACGTTTTGACCTGAGTACAAGTCACATTGCCGTATCGCACCAAGCCCGGAGTTCTTTCCATTCACGGAAAAGGAACGCTCGACAATCGGGTGGTAGACGTAAGTGTTCGCGAAGTCGTCAACCAGAGTCCAAACGCGGTTGGCAGAATGGGGTAGGGTTCGTTCTATCTCGAAGTGATGCATGTCAGTCCTCCAGATGTGTGCCGCCGGCTACAGCGACCTCGTTGTTGAATGTCTCAATTCTAATTGCAATAATGGTGGTTTCAATAGCCGAGTTTGCAAACTGGAGTTGCGAATATGCAATCAGAGAACTGGGAGGACCTCCGCTACCTATTGGCCATCCATCAGGCCGGGTCACTCAAGGGCGCGGCGTCCACGCTCGGTGTCGACACCGCGACGGTTTCTCGCAGAGTCAAAGCCGCTGAGGAACGGGCTGGATGTCGCATGTTCGACCGGTTGCGAGGTGGTCCCGTGCTCACGCCAGAGGGGGAACTATTCGTACAGGCCGCTGACCAGCTCCAAGAGCGTGTGAACCTCCTGCGGCTTCAGGTCACGGGTAGCGCTGATGCGCTCACGGGCCCCTTGAGGGTGACCTGCCCGGAGGTGATCAGCTGCATCTGGGTGCCAATATTCGACGAGTTGATGAGAACCCATCCCAACCTCGAACTCGAGGTGGTCGCCGACGATAGGTTTCGCAGCATCACCCGTCGCGAGGCCGACGTCGCCGTACGCATCGTCAAGTCGCCGCCTGAGCGGTTGGTTGGACGCCGACTCGGCTCAGTCGAGGTTGCAGTGTACGGCGCCCACGAGACCGATCCGACGACGGCGGCCTGGATTATGTGGGACGAAGGCAATCCCTCGGCGGTGGTGGTCGAACAATACAAACAGCAGAAAGCTGCGAACGCGCCGATTGCCTACAGAACTGGGTCAGCCGCCTTCCACATTGCCAGTGTTCGAGAAGGGGCGGGCGTGGGGCTCTTTCCCTGCATTTTCGGCGACAACGACCCGTCTCTCGTCCGATTGTCGGAGCCAGACCCGGTCGATGCCCATCTGTGGGTGCTTACTCATCATGACCTGCGGCGAAGCCCTCGTGTGAGAGCCTTTATCGACCTCTTTGCCGAGCGATGGAAAGGTTGATTGCAAAGTGGTGGATCAGGCCGGATTTGCTCATTGCCAATCTGCGAACAGGTGGACACCTCACGGGAGGGTGATTGAGCGGATCGATGGTCCGCAGATTAAGGAATACTAAGGTGTATCCGACGGCGCAGTGGGGATACTGGAGGTGTTCGTTGTGATTGTTGAGTTGGCAGATTTTAATGGAGTTTTTGCGATGACGAGATACCTGATGACGATTTTGGTGACCGCTGCCGTGCTTTTCTCGCTCGGATGCGGCGACGATGACGCTTTGAGTAGCGTCGAGTTGCATGATGGGCCGGATGAGTGCGGTAAGTGCGACGAGAATCAGACAGAAACAAGTGCGGATGCGGCGGGCGAAGTCGAGATCACTTCCAGTGAAGACAGCCCGAGCATCGAAGACTATCTGGGAAACGGGTTTCAGACGCCCCTCCACGAGCAGGCCGAGTGGGTGCGCTGTTGGGTCGATTCTGACGCTGGCGAAAAGGATGCCCTGGTGTGCTCCATGGCTGATGTTCCGCTGGGATCGGTTCACCCACTGGTACCGACCAGGGTCGAAGTGACGACCCTGCTCATCGGCCCCCACCGATATCTTCCTAGAGTGACGCTGACACCCGGAGATGAAAACATCGTTGTTGGCGAGTTCGAGGCTGAGGACTACCCGATTCAGTCCACACTTGTCCTCCATCTGGAGCATCCCGACTTTGTTATGGGCATCGACGAAGACTGGCTCGAAACCTCTTACCGAATCGAATCACCCGACGACTATTCAGTGGACTCGCCGTTGCGCTTCACACAGCCCTTCGACATTTGGAAGGTCTACATCATCAACGTGAGCTCAGATGTCGAGTGGTACGCCTGGGCAGCTCAACAGACTGTCCACTTGTCTCCCTACTGGGTTTGGGTCCGGACCTTCGAAGGCCACCACCGCCAGAGCGAGTGGCTCTCAAACGAGATGGTGCTCCGAGATGGAGGCGGCCTGTTCACGTACGGCTGGCTCGCCGCCCCGCCAAGCGGGGTTTTGGAAGGGGTTTCATACACACCGGAGGTGCCCCGGGGGCTGCCGGCGCCCATCGATGGTCCTGGCTACTTCGTGGCGACAATGACGGAATTCAATCGCGTTGACCGTGAGACCTTTGGGCGCCTCCTCCGCGAAGAGGAGGAGGCAAACCACGGACGGTAGTCTGCTCATCCGAGGCACCCCTTAGGCGCGGCTCCCCAGCTCGGCCCAATCGATGGCGGCCGCACCGATCGAAGTGGCTGTCCGTACTGCGTCTCCCTCAGGACCGCAGCAGCCGACACTCTCGCCCCACCGACTGATTTGCGATACTGTCCCTGGCCAATTGATGAGATCGTTACAGCCTCATTCAGAACCGAAGGTACCGATGCCCAGTCTGAAGCTCGTAAACTCCTCAAGATGGGGACTTCTACTCGCTCTTATGGCGGCCCTCATCGTGTCGGCATCACCGCGACTCGCGCAGGCCTCGTGGACTGGTCAATATCCCGGTCCGTGCGTCGTGGCTGATGATGGCACAGGTACCATCGACCACCCACCGCTTGGTTGCGCCTACCGCACTCCGCAGCAGGTCTTCACGATTGTGGATGGCCTACCGCCTGACACCACCCTCGAGCTCACCCCCACGCTTTCGGCGTTTGTGCCGCTTCACGACTCCGAGCCGGGAGGAACCTTTGGCGGCGAAGTCCAGGACTATACGGCTCAGCTTGTCCTCGAGGCCCGAGGAACCGGCGACCTTGACGGATATACAGAAATACTCACTCTAGTGGTGACAGCCCAAACTATGACTGCGCCGAATACTCCCGGGGATCCGGTTCAGTCCTTCGACACGGCGATCGTTAGTTTTCAGGCAACGCTGGCAACCGACGAGCTCGATTTCACTGTCTTGCAGATCACGGGCGGTGGCGACCACGGATTGAACAGTTTCGGCTTCGCAAAGCTGACGCGGCTGGGTTCTCCCGGTAGTGACTTTTTAGTCAGCAGTTTTTACGATCTCGCCTACAAGATCGACTTTGAGGGACGACCTGACGGTGCCCTTGAGGGATTGTCGGGATCCACCCAGAGCAACATTCGGCTGGAGGCGCTTGGCCTGGTCGACCCGTGCGTTGTTGCCGACGACGGCTTCGGGACCGTCGCCGCACCCGTCGGTTGTGCCTACGAGTCCACCAATAACGACTTCCAAGTGATAAATGGCCTGACAGCCGGTGGACGGCTCGATCTGAGGGGGACATTGACGTCGATCGAACCAAGCACTGAAAACCCCTCGACGCCTGGGGGAAACCTCGGAGGGGAACAACAGGAGTTCGACGCGGTCCTTCTGCTCGAGGTCACCGGCCTGGGCACGTTGGAAGGCTATCGCCGCGTGATTCGTTTGCCGGCTTCCGCAGTTACTCACACGGGGCCCAAGACACCCGGCGACGCGATTCAGCCCTTCGATGTGGACCTGTACAGCTTGAGCGCATCATTGGTGGGCGACCACGACTTCGCGTCGTTCACCCTTTCGGCGGGCACGAACATCGGACTTCCGGGTCCCGGGCACGGGACACTGAGACGACTCGGCGATTCGGGTGCAGACTTCGAGGTCGTCGCTTTCTTCGACATGGCCTATGAGATCGAGTTCGAAGGGGCCCCAGGTGGGGCGTTTGAGGGCATGGCGGGCACGACCACCTCCTCGGCACGGTTCGAATCTGCGATCGAGCCTGAGACTTGCATCCAGAACGACAATGGCTCCGGAACTTCGGAGGTTCCCTTGACCCATTGCGACTACGTTGTCGAGCCAGGGCAGCTGTCCATTCTCGAAGGGCTTCCGCCTGGAACCCGAATCGATATGGTCGCCCGCCAAGCTGGCTATCTCTGTGACGGCCAATGCGGACAGCCAGGGGGAGAGCTCGGCGGGGATGTCGAGACCTTCGACACCGAGTGGCAGATCGATTTAAGCGGAACCGAGGACCTGGCTGGTTTCCAACGCACCCTGACTATACCCGTGTCTGCTGTGACCCATAGCGGCCCGCGACACGAGGGGAGCGCCGTTCAGTCATTCGACACCGATGTGTTCTCGCTCGTCCTCGACCTGCCGCCGGGCGACCCCGACTTTGACGACTTTACAATAACAATCGGAAGTGGCAATGAACTGCCTGGTCAAGGGTCAGTTCTCCTGACCCGCCAACCCGACGGCACGTTTATCGCTGATAGCTTCTTCGACCTCGGCTATCGTGTTGAGTTCGCGGGTGCTGCCGGCAGCCAGCTGGACGGTATGTCGGGCTCGACGGATGGGACAGCCCGATTGCGCGCCGAGGCAGGTGAGCCCGGACCAGAGCTGGACTACGGAGACGCCCCCAACGACTATCTCACCCTGCGGGCCAACGACGGAGCGCGACATCGTCCGGGAGGCCCATCGCTCGGCAGTGCACCGGACCTCGAAACAGAGGGACAGCCTGGCGAGGCAGCAGATGGCGACGATGACGAAGATGGGGTCGCCATTGAATCACCGCTCGTCATCGGCACCACCGAGAGTGTAACCGTGACAGCGTCGGAAGCCGCGCTGCTGGACGCTTGGATCGACCTCGACGCCGACGGCACCTTCAACGGTGCGGGCGAACAAATCGCCACGGCGCTCGCGCTCGTTACGGGCGCCAACCAGTTGTCCTTCAGCGTCCCCGAAACGGCCCAAGAGGGAGATTCCTATGCACGCTTCAGAATCAGCTCAGCGGGTGGTCTTTCGCCGATCGGCCAAGCAACTGACGGGGAGGTAGAGGATTATCGAGTGACCTTGGGCGTGAACGACTGCGAACTGAGCGAATGGTCCGACTGGGGCGAGTGCTCGGAAACCTGTGGCGGCGGCTCCCAAACGAGGACCCGCAACGTGACCCTGGACCCCAGTCCGACGGGTGAAGCCTGTCTATCCCTCGAAGAAACTCAGGATTGCAATACCGATCTCTGTCCGGTCGATTGTCAAGTATCTGAGTGGGGTTCGTTCTCGGCTTGCTCGGCCGACTGTGCTGGCGGCGAACGGACCCGTACTCGCACGGTGACCGTCGAACAGGTTGGCGACGGTGACGCGTGCCCAGCGCTCGAGGAGACCGAGGCATGTAATGAACAGGCCTGCTCCATCGATTGCGTGGTTTCTGACTGGTCTGACTTCGGGGCTTGTTCGGAGGCCTGTGGCGGTGGTGAGTACACACGAACGCGCTCGATCGTCATCGATTCGCAATTCGGTGGGCTGGCCTGCCCAACGCTCGAGGAGACTTCACCTTGTAACGAACAGGCCTGCGGCATCGACTGCGACGTGTGTAACTGTGGTGACGGGCAGGTGAGTTTCAGCGAGCAGTGTGATCCGGGCATCATAAACCCGCGCAGCGGTTACTACACCGCGGGATGTAGAGATGACTGCACCTTCTGTGGTGATGGCACGCTCGACGACGAGGAGGTATGCGACGACGGCAACCGCGAGGACGAGGACGGCTGTAACGGCAACTGCGAGTTCGAACCCGGTTGGGACTGCGACGAGGAGAACTGTGAGCCAATCCACGGAGACGGGCGTGTCGTTGGCGACGAGGTATGCGACGACGGTAACGACGAGGACGGCGATGGTTGCGATCTGGGCCGAGTCGAAGAGGGCTATAACTGTGACAACACCCAACCCAGCACCTGTGGCCCCCTCACCGGGAACTGCGGTAATGGCCGAATTGACCGCGGCGAAGCCTGTGATGACGGCAACGACGTAGCCGGCGACGGCTGTGACACCTGTGATGTCGAAGAGGGCTTCGTATGCAGCGTGGGAGAGTGTGCCACCGACGGTGACGGCGACGGCCTCGCAGACGAAGTTGATAATTGCCCCAACGTCGAGAATGACAACCAGGCCGATGGCGACGGGGATGGAGTCGGCGATCTATGTGATGACCAAGACGGCGAGGAAGACTCCGGTTGCGTCGTGGCCTCGGCTCAAGCCAGGGATCTGTCCGGATGGTTCCTGGTGGGCGTCGTCGCCCTGTTTTGTCGGCGCCGACGGTAGCGACGCCCCGACCTCCCACGGAGGCGTGATAGAAGGCCATGTGGGGTTGGCCGGGCTAGGAGCCCGTCGGGTATAACGCCCCGGACTCCAGCCGTTAGCTTTTAGCGG
>CAZDBH010000130.1:0-18100 GCA_964503485.1 uncultured Bradymonadales bacterium
CCGAGGCCGATCTTGAACTACGTAACTGCCACGACAGCGACGTTCGTGAGGCAGGCCGGATCGGATTTCGTTTTGCACGTCTACGACAACGCGAGTGGAGAGGACGTCGCTATCCAGTCCTTGTCCACGATCGACGAAAACGGCCCAACTCATCTCGTTGACGCCCGTGCGACCGACCGCCTCATCCTGATGACGGTAAGAGACAATGGCGACGGTACCTTCACTCGCCTGGTCGACATCATCGCGTGGGATCCGGAAGCCGAGACACCGGGTATCTATCCACAGCCCGAGAGAGATGATCCCGTGGAACCGGGTAGCGACGCGGGAGTGGCAGACGCTGATAGTGCCGGCGACGCCGGCGATCCGGGCGACGGCGGTACCGACGAGGGATGCTGCGCGGTGGCTGGAAGTTCTCAGGGCAGCCTCGGCTTCTTCGTCGGCGTAGCCCTGCTCGCAATCATCCGGCGGCGAGAGAGGTAGTCCAGCGCTCCAACCGCAGCACGCCTGTGCACCCGATGAAATGACCACGCGACTCCCCCAATTCGGCAACTTCTTTCGAGCGATAACTCTTTGTTCTGCGGCGATTTGTGCGACGACTCTGACTCTCGGTTGCGGGGATTCGACCGCTAAGCAAACTGTAGACGAGATTTCCCTATCGGGTTTTGCCTTTGTGTTTGGTGGCCGTGGCGAGCCGGTGGCCGGAGCAACGGTCTCCGTTCTCGAGTTTCCGGGACTCGAGACCCAGACCGATGAAGGGGGCTTCTACGAACTTCGTGTGCCAGCGAGTTCGGAGCTGACACCCATTGTTCGCCATCCCGAGTATGTCGAAATGAGGGCTGAGTCGCTGAGTGGAACGCTTGATGACTTCACGTTCGTCAATCTGCAGATGGTCTCGCCCCAGATTTATGACCTGTTGGCCGCGGCGCTCCAAACGGAGCCATCGCCTGATCATTGTCAGATCGCCACCACGGTCAGCGTCGATGCGATATTCGGGCTGACACTCGAAGAGTTTGCGGCGTTTGGTCATCACGGTGTCGAGGGTGCTGTCGTACGCTCTGATCCGCCGGTTCCAGAGATAATCTATACCAGCGACTTCTACGTTCCAGACCGGTCATTGAGTTCGACATCTGTGGACGGCGGTGTGACGTTTCCGAACGTGCCCCCAGGAGACTATGTGTTCTGGGCCGAGCACCCAGACAGATCGTTTAGGTCGTTCTCGGCGACATGCGAGGCGGGCGTACTGATCAATGCCGGCCCGCCCTGGGGGCTGCACGAGATTGGCGACTAACTTCGCCGAGTTTAGGCAAAAACGCTCGATTGATCTTTAAGATCTCCACCGGTCTGCCGATACTTCTCTTAGTCACGTAATCGAAGTTGAGACCTTTTCTGCGTAAGCCGGGGGGTGTACGGGCGTGGACCCGCAGAGCATCAGTCAAAACCTATCGATCGAGGCTCTAACCGAACTCGCCTTCACTGACGAACTCACCAAACTGAGGAACCGCCGGTGGTTGTTCGATTTCCTCGACGAGTGGTGCTCTTCTGAAAGCACGCGGGACCAGAACCTATCACTGGTCGTCCTCGATCTAGACAGGTTCAAGCAGATCAACGACAAGCACGGACACCTTGCTGGTGATGAGGCCATCAAGTGGATGGCCGAAACCATCACGAATAGTATCCGTGCCAACGACATATTTGTTCGTTATGCCGGCGACGAATTCGTGCTCGTTCTGCCGGGGTTGGATAAGCGCACTGGCGAGCACGTCGCCAAGCAGTTGTGCGCTCGGCTTGCAAGAACCCCGCTAGATATCGAAAGCCTCGACGAGCCGCTGCACGTCACGATTTCGCTGGGAGTGGCTGAATTCCCCGGCGATGCGGATACACCCCGAGGTCTGTTTGATTGTGCCGACGCGGCGCTGTACGTGGCCAAGGAGGGCGGGCGAAATCAGGTCGCGGTATTCGGCCTGAACGATCCGTCCAATATCCCGATCCCCGTTCTGCTGAAGAACTTCCCGGGCCCAAAACTGATTGGGCGAGTCTCGGACCTCATTCGATGCCAGTCTGTCTGTCTCGACGCTGAGAACGACAGTCAGGTCGTTATCGTCAAGGGTCCCGACGGAATTGGAAAAACACGCCTCCTGAGGGAGTTGCAAGCATCTCGAGAACAGATCGACCAAACCGTTCTATGGGCAGACTGTCTCAGGGAGAGGCAGCACGTGCCCTATGCCCCACTCGCTGAGGCGGTCCACACTACATTCGATAAGAATCCTCGTCTCATGGAGCGGGCGGTCACGTTGCTGGACGAGGAGACAGTCTCGATTCTGGCCAACTGGCTGAGCGAGCTAGGCGAACCCGCGAGCGAGATGCTTGCGTCGGACTCTGAGGACGTCCGTCGAACCGTCTTTTCGGCATGGTTGAGTTTGCTTCAGGTGATTGGGACCAACCAACCAGTGGTGTTGATTCTAGATGACCTGGAGTTCGCTGACCGGGCAACACTTTCTGTGTTTCGCTTCCTCGCCGGCGATGCGCTGAGTGAAGAGAAGCGACCATCGCTTGCGGCGTTCTTAGCACACAATTTGGATGACGCGGCGTTGTCCAGCTCGCCTTCGTTGAAGCAACTGCTCGACGAGATTGGAGAATCGGACCGATCCAGCACCATCGAGCTCGAGGGCCTTGGCCGTGACGCTGTGGGTGATCTGGTTGACTCGATCCTTCAGAAGCACAACATTCCGCTGGACTTTGCCCATAAGCTGGAGAACCTGACCCGGGGCAACCCCCTCTTTATCGAAGAGGTGCTCGTCGCTCTCATCCTTAGTCAGTCGTTGATTTCAGAGGACGGAAGTTGGTCGCTCGACGCACAGGGAGTCGTTCTTCCCAATAATCTGACCGATGTATTGCTCGTTCACCTGGAAACCTTGGACGAAGAGTCGGCCGATGCGGTCCTACAGGCATCCGCTCTGGGAACCCAATTCCACATCGATCTCTTCTGCCGAGTGCTCGAATTCAACCGAGGCCGTGCACTCCAAGTTCTGGATAAGGCCGTAGGCTTTCGGCTGCTCGAACTCGTGGAGGGTTCGGGCCACCGCCGTTATCGATTCGTGCATCGATGTCTTCGTGATGTGACTTACGAGGTCGTAGGAGCAGAGGTCCGCCAGCGAGTTCACGCGAGAGCCGTGTCGTTGGGCGACCAAGTCGTCGTTTCGGATCTGGAGGAGGCGCTTGATGATGTGAGTTGGCACGCGGACCGGGCGGGCGGCATGTCGGCGAAGTACCGACCCAAGGCCCTTTCTCGATTCGCTTCGCTCTTCAGCGATGACGAGGTCGACGACTACTTTCAGATCGCGGGCAGTGAAGCGGCTCCCCGTGCCGACTTCGAGGTTGCCGAGGCATCGTCGCGACTCAACGACGATTCGCGAGAACTCGTTGCGCCCGTCCTGACCGCGCTTGTAACGGTACATCGAGGCTACCGAATGTACCCGCCGGGTAGTCGCTACACCATCCGCGCTGTCCGCAAATTCTTGCGCACGCTCGATGAGATTTTTGTGCACATACCGGCAATCACCCTCAAGGAGAAAGAGGGCCGCCTCGAGGTCAACGGCGATCTGCTCGAAGAGGGGGCGTTTGGACTCCCAGAGGAACTGACGCTCGATCTGCTGCGATCGGCGGGCGTGCATAGTGTCACGCTGAATCGGCTCGTCAAGGAGCCGGAAGTGGAGCGTTTGGCTACCGGGTTGATTCGTTTCGATATCATGAGCGGCCCCGACGCATGGGCCGAACATCTCAGAGCCGCTGGATGCAAAGGTGTCGGCGTCGTTCCCAAGGAATACAAGGCCGTGACCCGCGATCAGTCGAGGCTGGCTTCGGCTCGAGCACTGCAGGGAATCGCGAGCCAGCGACGGGACGAAAAGGCCGACCTGCTCAGTCAGATTGTGCGCTATATGGTGGGAGTCGCAGAAGCAGTCCACCTGTTCCCAATTGGATCCAAGACAACTGAGCAGGCACTCGATGCACTCCTCAACGTGCTGAACCTTGCGTACCGCATCGTCCCCACGGTCAACGTCTGTATTACTGCCGAGGGTGTCCTGCTCAATGATGCCCGAATTGACGAGCGGACGTTTGGTCCCAGTGTCCATCGCCTGCAGGCGTTCATGGACAGCCGGAAGCTGAGGAGCATCTCGCTGCACGGAGGCGCGACCAAAGAGGAGCTAGCTTCGTTCTTCACCGTGCCTGAGGTAGACGAAACAACCTCTGAAGCGCCGGTGTACAACTTCCCTCACATTGAAGTCGATCAGTATTTCTTCGTTGCGGCCGACGCTCAAGGCGGCGTGGTAGCGGGCGATGCCGGCTCCAAAAAGAGCGTGCGTCTGGACCGCGAGACATTTCTGAGACGCGTTCTAGAAGGTAGCGCATCGGACCTGCTATCCGACGACATCCTGACACGAGTTCCGACAGTCCTCTCGGACACGTGGTTGGACGGTGACCACGAGTCAACCCAGGCGGTTGTCGGCAAGCTCTTCGGTGCGCTGGAGGAGATCGATTCCGATCTGCGTAACGGTGCATTGATTCGAATTGCGCGCCAGATCGTCGTAGATGGCGACGATTTCGCCGTTGGGTAGCCGATACACCGTGTTTTCTCGCCAGCCGACGATACGATCATCACGGTAGAAGCTGACGGGGTGACTCTCGGGGTTTCCGGTGCGCCAGACTCGTTCGAATACCTCGAGTAGGCCAAACTCGGCAACGCCGGGAAAGACCTCAGTCACGCGTCTTCCCAAGATGTTCTCGACGTCAATCTGTTCCATGGTCGCCGCGGCCTGGTTGAAGTCCCGGAAGACAAAGTCGGCGCCATCATCGACCGCCTCGTAGACCGCCACGGCACTTCTCATGTGCTCGAAGAGTTCCCGATAGCGTTGCTCACTCTCAACCAGTTTTTGCTGAGCGATCCGAGGGGATCCCTGGGTCGCCTCGAGTTTCTCAACGAGCTCGATGAGTTGCTGCCTCGAGAGATTCCGAAAGCGGTCTTTTGTCACGGCACGCTCGCGCTTTTGGACACAACACGACTGGTAAAGAGTCTGCCGCACGATAGGTCAATTCTAGGCCGTTTCCCACTGTGTTCTTCTCCTGGGCCGACGAACCCTGGTCGCCCCCTGGGTTCCTGAGATAAGCTGCGGCCATGAAACCGTGGCAGCTGCTAGACATCGCACAAACCCCCGACGGGAAAGGGGAGCTTCGCCTCAATCGCCGCGACACCGAATTCTCGATTCGAATCGATAATCAGGAGTTGATGAACAGCCGGATGTACGGCTCCGAGGAGGTGCTCGCCGAACTCGTCTGCCAGCAGGTAAAAGACCGGCGGCGGCCAGCGGTTTTGATCGGCGGTCTGGGGATGGGGTTCACACTGTCGGCGGCCCTCAGAAACCTCAGTAAACACAGCCAAGTGGTGGTCTGCGAGTTGGTTCCGGCTGTTGTTGAGTGGAACCTCACACATCTGGGCCACCTATCCGACCACCCCCTGCGGGACCACCGAGTGCGGGTCGAGGAGCGCGACATTTCGGTTTTACTGCAAGACAGATCCCCGAATTATGATGGCATCATTCTCGATGTGGACAATGGTCCGGAAGGGCTCACCCAATCTGGCAACGACTGGCTCTACTCACTCGCTGGTCTCTACTCCGCACGGGAGTGTTTGCGTCCAAACGGGGTCCTAGCGGTTTGGTCAGCTCGGCCCAATCGGGCCTTCAGTCAACGTTTCGCCGAGGCAGGGTTCAAAGTCGACGAACGAAGTGTGCGGGCCAGGCGCCGCAAACGAGGGCCCAAGCACACCATCTGGGTGGGAACGAAGACCTGAGTTTGCCGGTACCTCTGACTGGTGTTTCACGTGAAACAGCCTGCCTGCTCCCATCGGGATGCACCGCAAACTGCTCTTGCGGTGGCGCCCGATCACCTTTAGTCTGGCGAGTGCTATGCCAATGTACGACTACCAGTGCAATTCTTGCTCCGCCGATTTTGAGGCGATCGTATCTTCCCACCGTGTGGAGGAGGTCGAGTGTCCCTCCTGCGGCGACCTAGATACAAGCCGAGCCGCGATCTCGAGGTTTGCAGTCGGCGGTTCATCACCGGATTTCGCTCCCCCGTGCGGAAGCTGTGGACATCCAGATGGTCCGGGCTCCTGTGGAATGAACTGAGACGGTTCACACTTGAGTCGAGCCCCCCGATCAATTAGACACAGACCATGAGTAATCGCGGCAAGTCGACCATCAAATCGCAGAAGCGCAGCCCGCTAAAAGCGGCTCAGCCGGTACTTCGATTGCTCTATTCCGGTGCTCTCGGTCCGGTAGAAAGTACTCCCGTCTACATACCAAGCGAGGGGTTTGCCCTCGGTCGAGACGAGACTCAAGGGCTTTCGATGGCGGACGACCCCCGGGCCTCCCGCCATCACGCGGATGTTTTTCGGTCAGGCAGGAATCAGAAGATCATTCTGGCTGACAAAGGCAGCAGCAACGGGACCTTCGTGAACGGTGTCCGAATCGATGAGGCCCAGCTCGAAGATGGCGATCTGATTCGAATCGGCGATTCGTTTCTACTGTTTCGAGTAACGCCGCTGAAAGCGCCCGATGCAGAGGTTCCCGGTTTGTTTGGCAGCGCACCCGCGCTGGCACGCGTGCGGAGTCTCATAAAAAAAGTTGCTGAAACCGAAGTAAGCGCGCTGATTCTCGGCGAAAGTGGTACGGGCAAAGGAGTAGCTGCGCGCGCCATTCATCAGATGAGCGGTCGAGCGGGTCAACTCATCACACTGAATTGCAGCGCAATCCCCGAACAGCTGGCCGAAAGTCAGCTCTTTGGCCACCGAAAGGGCTCCTTTACGGGTGCGAACCAGGATCAAGAGGGTGTTTTCAGAGCCGCAGATCGAGGCACGCTATTCCTCGACGAAGTGGGAGACTTACCCCTCACTATCCAACCGAAGCTTCTAGTCGCCATCGAGGAACAGATTATCGCTCCGGTTGGGAGCGTGAAACCGCAGCGGGTTGACGTGCGGGTTGTCGCTGCCACGAACGCGCCCCTCCAGGAAGAGGTAACGGCGAAACGATTTCGGGGTGATCTTTGGGCGCGCCTGAGCGACTTCGTGATTGAGATGCCTCCGCTCAAAGACAGAAAGGAGGACATCCTCCCGATCCTGTTGGACTCGATTCGTACCCCGCAACCTTCCCTCGAACCGGACCTGGTCGAAGCGCTTCTGCTATATCCGTGGCCTTTCAACGTTCGCGAGCTCCTCAAAACCGGTCGTGAACTCGAAATTCGTGGTTCAGATGCTGGAACGTGGACACTCGACATGCTGGAAGGACGACTGGCTGTAGGTGACCAGCGTTTTCCTGCGCCTCCACCTGAGTTGTCGACCGCTCCCATGCGGGTCTTTCGCGATCGCAAAACGAGCGAGCCCCCCGACAAGGACCGACTGATCGAGCTTCTCGAGCAGCATCGAGGTGTGTTGGCAGACATCGCGCGGGAAACTGGCCGATCGAGGCGGCAAGTTCGGCGGTGGTGCGAGCAATTCGGCATCGATCCTGGAAACTACCGCGGCTGAAACTGCCTACCTCAGTCGGTGGTCGACCGCAGGTCTGAAATTTCAGCTTCCGTACTCTTCAACGCCAGCTCGAGAGCTGCTACGCCCGCGCCGCGTTCCGGTGAAGTCATCCCGCCCCAACCGTGTTCGATGTGGACGGCGCAGCGAGAGAGTGCGGTAGCCCCGTAGGTGGCAGCGTTGCCGTTTAGGGAGTGAGCGGCGGCTGTTACCGTATCGACGTCCTCCCAAGTAGTCGGATCGGCGATTGAATTGACCAACACCTCGCACTTGGCCAGAAAGGCGACCACCATCTCACCAAAAGCACCCTGGTCCTTTGCGTCCGCAAGCAGCTTCAACGTATTGAGCCGTTTTACATCGAGCACATCCTCTTTAGGTGTGCCCGAGAGCGTGCTCGTCGCAGCATGACCGACGACAGCGGACGCGGAGCTCACATCGTAGGTATGATGACTTTGATCGGGTGCCCAACGCGTGAGCATGCGGTCGAGATCATGGCGATCGATCGGCTTGGGAATGTGACCATCCATCCCACAATCCGTGGCCCGCTTGCGCGCCGCTTCGGTTACGTCGGCGGTCAGCGCGACGATTGGTAGGTAGCTAGTGAATTCCATCTCACGCAATTTGCTCGCGACTTGGTAGCCGTCCATCCCTGGCATATGACAGTCGAGAAAGACGATGTCGTAACCGTGTTCCTGAGCCTCCGTGATCGCGGCGGGGCCATTGTCCACACAAACAACGGAGCAGCCCATTCGTTCGAGCATGAGTTCAGCGACGCGCAGGTTCGTCTCGTTGTCGTCTACGACCAGTACGCGTGCGCTACTCACGACCCTCAGAGACTCATCTTCGAGTCGCACAGTCGAAACCGCTCGTCCGACAAACGACTGGGAGCTTTCGCCACTGGACTGGCCGACGAGCAGGTCGGCAAAGGAGCCCGGCCACACGGGTTTTGCCAGCCACGCGTTGAACCCATTCGCCTTCGCAGCCGATTGCTTACCACCTATTTTGACCAGCGAGGTGACGCTGGGTGCGAGGCCGCGGAGAGCATCTACCCATCCAGCCCAGCCTTCGGATTGGTCCGGTTCGTCAGATACGGCGTCGACTATGATGACTGACGGGGAGTACTCTCCCTCACTCAGGGTTGCGATCGCGGCCTGAATGCTGGGCACGACGTAGCACCTTCCACCCCGCCCAACGATGATCTCTGACAGGATTCGCTTTCCGACCTCCGAAACTTCGAGCAGAAGGGCATCGACTTCAGTCAAAGTCTCTGTTGGGCCCTCGAGTGCGAGATGATTGTCGCCCAATGACTCGAGCGGCAGTGTCAACGTGAAGGTTGAGCCCGACCCGACCTCACTCTCAACGATCAGCGTCCCTGCCATCAACTGTGCGAGGCTCTTTGAGATAGCGAGCCCGAGGCCAGTGCCACCGTAGTTGGTGTTGATCGAGGGATCAGCCTGTTTGAACTTGTCGAAGATGTCGCCAAGCTTGTCCGGTGCGATGCCGATGCCCGTGTCGGTCACGCTCAGCTTCAACGTGTGAGACTCCACATCCTGAGTGGCTTCGACCAGCACGTGACCCGAGCTCGTGAACTTGATGGCGTTGCCGATGAGGTTGCTCAAGATCTGACCGAGGCGCACAGGGTCCCCGACAAATCGCTCGAGCAACTCACCCGGATAATGGATCCAGAGCTCCAAGCCCTTGTCTTGTGCGCGGAGAGCGAAGAGCTGAAGTACGTCGCGAAGCGTGTCGCGAAGCGCAAACGCATGGTTATCTAGGTCGATCTGACCGGCCTCGATCTTCGATAAATCGAGGATGTCATTGATAATCGTCAGAAGAACTCGGCCTGCACCCAGTCCGACCCGCACCATCTCACGGTGATCACCCGAGAGCTCACCTCCAGCCAGCAGGTCCAACATCCCGAGGATGCCATTGAGAGGAGTGCGAATCTCATGGCTCATACTCGCCAGGAAGGCGCTCTTGGCGGCGTTGGCCTGCTCCGCGTGCTGTTGGGCCCGTTCAGCCATGTCTTTCGCTTGCAGCAAGGCCTCAGAAAGCGCTTCGAGTTCGGCGTTTTTAGTCGCCAATTCGTCGGCAGTTTGAGCCCTGGTCTCTGCTGCGAGGCGAGCCTGCCTCTCTCTGACCGCAGCCAGTTCCATGTCGTGCATCGATCGAGTGAAACGACGGTGGGTTTCTTCGAGATTTCGACGCCGTAGCAGCGCTTGGAGGCGGGCCAACACCAGCGGATAGCCACCATCCTTGCTCAGGAAATCATCGGCCCCGGATTCAAACACATCGAGCTGAGCCTCGCTGCTCTCGTGACCAGTTAGGACCATGATCGGACTGAAAGCGATGTCGGGATCGGTTCGAATCGAGCGACAGACATCGCTTCCACTCATTCCTGGCATAATGAGGTCCACGATGACGCAATCAATCTTCACCCGGCTCAGGATCTCCAAGGCCTCTTCGCCGTTCTCAGCTTCGGTCACCTCATACCCATCCTCTCGCAACTGTGAGGCGAGAGCTGAGCGATACGTCGCGCTATCGTCAACGATCAGTACCTCCTTGAGAGGAGAGACAGCAGCGCGAGCCTGGTGGATTGTATCGGGCCGGAAGAGCACCTTTATGCGTCCAACGATCACCTCCAACCCAGCACTCTTACTGATGAAGGCGTCGGCGCCTGCCATTAGGGCTCGCAGCTCGTCCTCCTTCGAGTCCGAGCCGGTCAGGAGCAAGGTGCGAGAGTTAGGCAGCAAGGGGTTTGCGCGAACCCGCTGGATGACTTCATATCCGTCGAGTCCCGGCATCTTGCCATCGACGATAATGCCATCGGGCTCGAGCTGGCGTGCGATCTGAAGTCCCTCTTCTCCGTTTGCCGCGACCTCGATCCGATATCCTGCGTCCACCAGTGTTAGGCGCAGGTATTCTCGATAGGTTGGACTGTCGTCGATTACGAGAAGGCAGATCGCGTCCAAGCAGGTACCTACTGTGCTCGGGCGACCAGGCGGAGTGTCACATTCTCCGTCTCGTGTTCCGGCACCCGTTTGATTGCTGTTTCCACACTTTAGATGAGAAGTTGGACGTCGTCCATTCCACTCACCGCCCTGAACGCTGCTCCACTGGTCACGCGGACATGAATCCTCTACCTTGCGGCTGCACAACCCGGGATCGATATGACAAAACATTCATTGGGTGCCCAAATCGCGGGCGAGACTCAGCTAAGTGACGACGACGTCCTCGAGCGTTTCCTCGATTGGACGGCCGATCAGGGCCTCGAACTCTATCCAGCTCAAGAGGAGGCGGTGCTCGAGATCATGGCGGGCAACCATGTTATCCTCAACACACCGACCGGTTCAGGGAAATCGCTGGTCGCACTCGCCATGCACTTTCGAGCTTTGGCCCGCGGCGAGCGTTCTTTCTACACCTCCCCGATCAAGGCCCTAGTCAGCGAGAAGTTCTTCAACCTCTGTGAGGTGCTCGGTCCGCAAAACGTCGGGATGATGACCGGCGACGCGACCATCAACCGCGACGCGCCAATCATCTGTTGCACCGCTGAGATTTTGTCGAACATGGCGCTCCGGCGAGGGGTGACGACGGCCGCGGACTGCGTGGTCATGGACGAATTCCACTACTACGCGGATCGCGACCGAGGTGTGGCCTGGCAGATTCCCCTTCTCATCCTGGAGCGGGCGACATTTCTTTTGATGTCAGCGACGTTAGGCGATGTATCGGCAATTTCGGACCGCATTCAGGACAGGACCCGTCGCAATGTTGTACTGGTGCAGTCGTCCGAGCGACCCGTGCCGCTGCATTTCGCGTACAGTCACGACCCGATTCACGAGTGCGTGGACAATCTCGTCAGCAGCGGAAAAAGCCCGGTGTATGTGGTCTGCTTTACGCAGCGCGCGGCTGCAGAACAGGCTCAAAACCTGATGAGCTTGAACTTCAGCTCCAAGGACGAGAAACGGCAAATTGGGGATGCCATCCGAGGTTTTCGGTTCGATAGCCCGTACGGAAAGACGGTTCAACGCCACATCCGTCACGGAATCGGACTGCATCACGCGGGCCTGCTGCCCAAATACCGCCTCCTAGTCGAGCGTCTGGCGCAGCAAGGCCTCCTCAAGATCATCTGTGGGACAGACACCCTCGGGGTCGGAGTGAATATTCCGCTGCGCACAGTGCTGTTTACCAAGATGTGTAAGTTCGATGGAGAACAGACCCGGATTCTGACCGCCAGGGACTTCAAACAGATTGCCGGACGAGCAGGGCGCAAAGGCTTCGACGATGAGGGCTGGGTCGTCGTTCAAGCGCCCGAACACGTCATAGAAAACCGACGACTGGCGGCCAAACCCGGTAAGAAGAAAGTCAAGAAGCAACCACCGCGTCGCGGATACGTCCACTGGGACGAAAACACCTACGAGCGACTAGTGAAAGGTCAGCCAGAGCCTCTAGAAGGTCGATTCAACGTCAGCCACGGAATGCTGCTCAATCTGCTACAGCGGGAAGACAACGAATGGGTCAATGGTGGAGGATACCGCCGGCTTGTCGAGCTGATCGCACTCAACCACGATCGGAAGGCAATCAAGCGACGCCATCGTCGCACCGCAGCGAAGCTATTCAAGGCCCTTCGACTGGCTGAGGTGATCGAGCTGTCCGAGCCAGGCCAAGGTGGTCGTTCGGTCCGCATCGCTGATGGATTCCAAGAGGGGTTTTCACTCCATCACAGCCTGTCCCTATTCCTGCTCGAATTGCTCAGCCTCCTCGACCCGAACCACCCGGACTATGCGTTGGACGTGGTCACTTTGGCAGAATCGATCCTGGAGAACCCTCGGATCGTTCTTCTGAGACAGGAAGACAAGCTCAAAGACGAGCTGATCAACCGGCTCAAGGCGGAGGGTGTCGAATACGAAGAGCGTATGAACCAGCTCGAGAAAGTCACATACCCCAAACCGAAAGCCGACTTTATCTACGAGGCCTACAATCTGTTTGCGACCGCCCATCCGTGGGTTGCTGGCGAGAACATCCGGCCGAAGTCCATCGTACGAGACATGGTCGAGCGACAGGCCAGTTTCGACGAATACATCAAGGAGTATGGACTGGAACGATCCGAGGGCGTCCTGCTTCGATACCTGAGCCAAGCCTACAAGACGATCGTTCAGACAGTACCAGAGAGCTATTGGACCGAAGGCGTCATCGAAATCATCGGCTATCTTCGCACTGTGCTCGCCAAAGTCGACTCCAGCCTGGTGCGCGAGTGGGAAGCTCTCCACCACGAAGGCGACGCGACAGGAGAGACCGAGGTTGTCGATGTCTACGACATTTCCAAAGACGAACCGGTCTTCAGGGCTCGAGTCAGGGCTGAAATGCACGGCCTGGTGCGGGTCCTGGCCAATCAGGACTGGTCGGCCGCAGCCGTTGAGAACGATGCCTCTAGGGACCCGCGCGACGCCGACTGGTTCGAGAGCGCACTCTCCCCTTTCTTCGCAGAGTACGGCGAGATGATTGCCGACCATTCGGCACGACACTCAGACCGAACCACGCTAAAAACCGACGGGCCCCATCGTTGGTACGTGACTCACTCAATCGTCGACCCGGTCGGTGACAATATGTGGTTCGTGGAAGGTACGATCGACCTCCGAGGTGACACGAATCCGGACGGCGCACTCGTTCAAATCGAACGAATTGGCTGCTAAAGCGCCTTCTCTTCACTGGAAAACGCAGCGACGAATTGCCCTGCAGCCTTCAGCTCGGTAGGATGAGGTATCCCGCTTAAAATTGGAGTCAGATTGAGTGCACAAGAACGCCTAGCCTATGCACTGACGGCCATCGCACTGGTCTCTTGCTGGCAGACAGTAGCAAGCGCCGAGATCATTACGGACGGCACATTGGCCGGAGCGCGGGAAGTGATCTCTGGAACCGTCGATACGAGTCACGCCCTCGTGGTCGATAACGTGGCCTACTATTCCTTCGAACAGATAACTACACGCACCGACCAGGACCTCGCCTTTGAGCTTCCCTCGAACGTCGAGTCGATCATCGTCCGGTTGACGGGGGGTACCGGGACGACAATCAACCGGGCCATCATCGTGGGTCCTGAGTTGACCGGCTTCTACCTATTCGACCCAGCGGGCATATCCATCGGTGACGGGGTCGAGCTGGCGAACTTGGGCACCTTGGTTCTCGCAACCCCCGATCGGGTTGAACTCTCTGATGCGGTGACCATTCCAATGACGCCGGCTACGTTCGATCCCGCAGGCGGTCTACCGACGAACTACTTCTTCGACAATGACAACGGAACGCTCGAAATCAAAGGAGCCCAACTCACCGTGACGGATTCCCTGCTCTTGTTCGGGGGAACCGTAGATTTCAATCGCGGGACAGATCTGAGCGTGGCAACTGGTCAGTTGGCCATTGGGGCCGCGGCGGCGGGTTCCGAGGTGAGCGTCAACCACGTTCATTGGGAGCTGACTGGCCCCATGGGCAGGGTCGTCCTCTCAGATGCACCCCAAATCGAGATGGACGGAGCCGATTTCGTTATGTACGGCGACTCGTTGGAGTTGACCTCAGCCACAATCTCGCAAACGTCGGACGGCGCAGATGATACGATCTCGTTGGCCGGTAACGTGATTGGTCTCGTCCAGACCTCGATCTGCGCTACCACCGGTGTCGGGCCTCGCTCCACCCTCACTCTCGAGGGCAATCAAATCAGCCTTCAGAACGACAGTGAGGTCTGCATCGAGGGGGCCAGTGGTGGTGGCTCAATCAATATCCAGGCGACAAATTCACTCCTGATCGACAACAGCCAGGTCAACCTAGGCGCTATCGAGGCACTCGACACAGGCATCATTGTCGTCTCTGGTGCCGAATCCACACTCGCAAGCGCTCGGTTGGTCACTCGAGTCAGCGTTCCCGGCGGCGAGCCGGCGATTCAGGTGTCCGGCGACGCGGTAACGGCCAGGAGTGGCTCGCAAATCATCGCCATCAGCGAGAGTTTAACCGCCGGCTCCGACATATCCGTGATCGGCAGCGACGAAGTCGAGGTACCGCTTTCTGAGTCGCCCTTTACGATTGCTAGCCTGAACTCAGTTGGGCCAGCGGGTGAGGTGACCGTCGAGTCCCCGGGATACCTTGCCTTCGGCGACACGAATTTTCTTGCCTCGGGAGACACACCCGGCCTGATCCGGTTCAATGTCGACGATGTCACGGTGGATGGTGGCGAGATTCTCTCTGTGTCGGGGGCGATTCCGCCAGCCAGTGCCATTGCTGGCGCCGCACCAATCGAGTTTCGGGTGGACGAGATGTCGATTACCAATGGGCGAATTGGAGTCGATTCTCAGCTGGGAGACGCGGGTCGAGTCACGATCACGGCAGGCGGCCCGCTGTTGCTCGACAACGGAGCGATCCACAGCTCGGCGCGAGAGGACGCGGGAAACTCGGGTGGGATTGAGATAACCGCCGCTTCTCTATCCGCAGGTCTCAGCGAGTTCGTCAGTCTCTCTCCGATGAACGCGGGAGGCATCTCACTGCAGAGCACCACATTCTTGGACCTATCGAATAGCTCGCGAGTCCACGTGTCAGCAGGCGGAGACGCAGAAGGAGGTATCCGTGGACTGGCCGGAAACGTCATAGGAATCACAGGTTCGAGCGTGCTGGTCCAGGCCGACGGGGTTTTTGGCGAGCAAGGCGTTTTTCTCAACGCATCTCAGATTCATCTGGAAGCAACGAACATCACGGTTGAACAGGCATTCGAGGCCCCGGCAGACGTCGAGCTGGCAGCGGACGTTGTCCGAATGGTCGAGACCACCCTTTCGACCTGTGCGGACAATCCAGACGGCTCCGGTGACATCTTGCTCACCGCTCCAGACACGGTCGCTCTCGAAGGCCAAGCTCTAACCCGACTCGAGTCCTGCAACACCGGCTCCGGCGACGCCGGTGACATCGCCATGGAGACCCCACTGCTGTTCGTCGATTTGCCTCCGAATCTGGATGCATCGGCTGAGTCGGGCGATGCTGGCGCGATTTCCACCGGCGACGACATGACACAACTAGTGAACTCGACGGCGCTACCACCCGGCGATGACTGCCCATCTGGTGGAACGACGCTCAGTATTGGCCGCGATGACGGTCTGCCCGCCGGAACAGCCAACGACGCAGTCTTGGATGAAAGCGAGATCGACCAGCAGATCATCACCTGCTTTGACGAGGAGGACGCACTCTCACGCACCCGAACGGAGCAGTCGGGCGAGAACTGCGAGTCCGGCGGAATTCGGGTCGAATCCGGCCTGGACGCACAACCGACCAACGGTCTCTTGGACGACGACGAGGTCGAGTCGACCCGCTACCTCTGCAGCGAGGACGTGCCGTCCTCGGACCCAGATGGCGATGCCAGCCAGGACGTGGCGGATCCCGATGGCTCCGGAGCTGCAGAACTCCTCGAAGACCAGACTGATGCCGATTCACCATCGGAAGACGCTTCGTGCGGTTGCTCGAGTAGTGCTACGCCCACGACCGCACCCGTCGTACTCACGCTATTGATCGTATCGCTCCTCAGAAGGCGGCAGAGAATCTCCTGAACCCCGCTCCAGACTGTCGGTTTGCCCGCCGTTCCCCGGTGATGTTATCCTCGCGCAATGACACAACACGTCCAACCAATGGGGACCCGTATGAGGCTCGTCGTTACCTTGCTCTGCATGGCCGTACTACCAATGCCTGTACTTGCGCAGGATCTCAGCCCCGCGGAACCGATTGAAACACCACAGTCGGGCGTCTACGAATCCTACTCGCCGGTGCAAATGAGGCCAGTGGTGCCGACCACCTCGGAAGCAGCAGCGGCACATTTGCCGCAATGGTTTGAGGTTGCTGCTGACGGCAATCGGGCCACTCTGACGATTCAGCCCGAAGGACGCGTCGAGTGGCAACTCGTCTACGGCCCTCACGGCCCAGTCTCGAAACACGTCTCAGTAGACCGAGCAAAAGCAGGCCGAGTCTGCCCTACGGTATCACTCGATGTTGTTGGACAATCTGTCCGACGCGGTGGTGTCGACTGACCAGGACCATGTGATCACGTCCTGGAACAAGGCGGCAGAGAGAATTTATGGGTTCTCTGAAGCGGAGGCCCTCGGCAAAACGACTGTAGAACTTCTTCAGCCTGAGTATGTGAGCGTCACTCGAGAGGAGGCGCTTTCACAATTGTTCGCGACAGGCCAATGGTCGGGTGAGACGCGGCAAAACGCAAAGGGTGGCAGGCCACTCCAAATCATCTCTTCAGTTCGACTCGTACGGGACTCGGCTGAGCGGCTGCTCGGTGCCGTCGGAATTCACCGCGACGTCGGTGAGGAGCGACGGATTGAAGCCAAGATGGCCCAGAGCGAACGGTTGGCGAGCGTTGGGCTGCTGGCCGCCGGGGTTGCTCACGAAATCAACAACCCCCTGACCCACGTCATGTACAATCTTGGGAACCTCGTCGAGTACTTTCGAGAGGGTCCTGGGCGCGCCGTAGCCGAATCGTCATCCCTACTCAAGGGGGCCGAGGACGCGTTGGACGGCACAGAGCGGGTGAAAACAATCGTTCACCAGCTCCACACCTTTTCGAAAGTGGGTGACGGCGGGCTCGGAAGGGTCCACATCCATGATATCGTCGACACGGCCCTCAAGTTCGCGGAAAACGAGATCCGCTTCAGAGCGCGCCTCAGTGTCGAGTTTGACCACGTTCCCGCGGTCATGGTTAACGAGGGTAAGCTGGCCCAGATTTTCCTGAATTTGCTCATCAACGCTGCCCACTCGATCGACGAGGGCGATCTCGACAACAACCTGATCAGTGTTCGAAGCTGGATCGATGGGGATGAGTTGGCCGTTTCGATCAGCGACACTGGCCGAGGGATACCCAGAGAGAACCTCGATCAGATCTTCGACCCGTTCTTCACTACCAAAGCGGCTGGACAAGGCTCAGGACTTGGGCTCTGGGTGTGCAACAATGTCATCACCAACCTGGGTGGCAGTATTGAAGCCCACAGTGTTGTCGGCGAAGGGAGCCAATTCATCGTTCGACTTCCCTACGTCGAACCAGAACCGCCTGCTCCGAATCGTCCCGCGACTCCGATAGGCGAACCGAGCCCCGGTCGTAGTCTCCTTTTGGTTGATGACGAGCCAACCGTCGTGATGGTGATCCAGGCCATGTTAAAAGGGCAGCACAAATTCGTCGTGGCGAGCTCGGGCGAAGAAGCGATCGCGGCATTGAATAACGACGCCCAGTTCGATGGCATCATCTGTGACCTGATGATGCCAGGCCAGACCGGCATGGATGTGCACGCCTTTCTGCGGGAGCAGGGCAGCGATCTCGCAGATCGAATCCTGTTCGTCAGCGGCGGTGCCTTCACTCCTCGGGCCAAGGAGTTTTTGGCCTCAGTACAAAACCCGAAGCTCCTCAAACCGTTTACGCGTGAGGATCTGCTGGCGGGCCTCAAACTGATACTGGACTAGGAGCCCGTCGCGTATAACGCCCCGGACTCCAGCCGTTAGCTTTTAGCG
>CAZDBH010000131.1:0-18073 GCA_964503485.1 uncultured Bradymonadales bacterium
GCTAAAAGCCAATGGCGGAGCCTGGAGCGCTATGCGCGACAGGCTCCTAGGCGTTGGCGCCGTGTCAGTGCACGACGTTCTACACTCTCGCCGAGGCCACATTGAGACCTGTGTCGGCCAAGACGGTATTGTCATCCCCGAGTTCGATCGCCCCGGCCGATTCTAGGGCTGTGTTCTAGTCTTGTTTGGAGGGTTCCCTATCCCGAAAAGCGGCAGGCGGTCCGCCCTCCTTCGTGGGCTCTTCGGACTTCCGTCGAATCGGCATTCTGGCCGGAGCTGTCGGAATCGGTGTCTCCAGGTCGACGCGTGGACTCGCACCTGGAATGATGGTCTTAATCTGCTGATTCTCTTTCGACATGATTGCCGTCTCCCCCCGGAATCGTCGCTGATGTTTACAGCGTAACGATCTAAGAGAAGATTGAAAAGGCCTGCGATCACGAACTCCTGAGTCCGGGACTCAGTATCGCATGGGAGGGTATTCGTCGGGAACTAGAAGAGGGTCTGTCCCAGCCAAGCCGTGAATCGATGGGCCGATGGCGTATCGAGATGAGAACCATCCGGGCAGTTCAGCTCGGGGTCGAATTCGACATCTTCGAAGTGAAACCACTCACCACCGACTTCGTTTACCAGTGCCTCGTACACGACCTCCCGGGGCACACGATGGTTCTCCCGCTCACGCGAGAACTTGCTCGAGGGAGTCCGCACAAAAACAACTCGCACCCCTCGTTCTCGCAGGCGCTCCGTAGCTCGCCGCAGCTCTCCTGCCGCCTCTCGGACACTATCGGGGTCGGCTACCGCTGATTCTGCCAGATTCTCGTTCTTCTTCGCCTGCCGTCGATCGTGCTCTTCCTCGTCGAACCAGCGCGTATCGAATTCGACGAAACGGCGCTCGGTGAAGCGCAGGATGTCCTGCCCCGGTATCGGATCGATTTTCCCGATGGCTCGTACGATACCATCTGGTGTGAACTCCGGACTCAAGATCGCCAGGCGTCGAGATAGAATCGAGGCGAGCCACATCTCGAGGGATAGTGAGCTGGCGCGATTGGTGTAGGCGCCTACCAGGGCTCGCCCATTCAAGTTGCCCGGTAGGCGTTCGCCTGGGTATTGCCAGTGATTGGGGTGGATGTCGACGATCAGCATGCCGCGGAACGACTCGTCTTCTGCGAAGTGTTCGAGAACCGGCAGTACGCCCGTCCCCGAGCGGGCCAGCTGGACGACTCGCCGGCCATCCGTGAAGTCTTCCAACAACGCGGGGTCGATCGCGCGCTGCCCACGCGAGGTACCGACAATGACAACGTCCTCGGGCTCGACGCTAGCTCGCATGAGTGACCAAGATGATGGTGTGTCGTTGACCATCGGCACCACGCCCATGCTCCGGGCCCAGACCTCGCCCAAGACACAGATGAGCAGGAAAAGCGCGACGAAGGCCACCACGAAGCGGCGATTGTCACCAAACTCTGGAACGCGATCTGAAGCGTATTGTCTCTCTGGAACACCCATTCTCTCTAACCCGTCCTCCCCATCCAATCAGAATTGAAAGTAGATAAACGCTCGGCTGTCCGCCGAAATCGCAATTAAAAACAACATGATAGCCAACAACGGCAGCGCTACCCGAAGCTTCAGACGGGCGCCAATCGCCTCCCACTCAGTCTTTCGTGTGAGGGCATGAACAACGACTAGCCCGATGCCGATCACGAGTGCTGGCCAGTACTCGGCCCGAATCTTCGAGGCGTGGTCAGCCAGCCCAAACATCGCGTTCACGATTTTGAGCGAACCCCCGAGGTCAGCGGCTCTGAAGAAGACCCAGGCCACGCACACTAGAACGTAAGTGATGGCGCCGCCAAGCACCCGACCAAAGGCCGTCTTGGTCCAGTAAACACCGGCAAAAACGGGCCGCAGCAGTCGCTCGATCACCAGATACAGCCCGTGCAGGGCGCCCCAAATCACGAAGTTCCACGAGGCGCCGTGCCACAGGCCGCCCAGTAGCATGGTGATACTCAGATTGACGTAGGTTCCCAACGAGCCACGACGGTTTCCGCCGAGCGAGATGTACAGATAGTCGCGAAGCCAGGTTGAAAGCGAGATGTGCCAACGTCGCCAGAAGTCGCTGAACCCGACAGCACCATATGGCCGCTTGAAGTTGTCTGGGAGCTTGAAGCCCAGCATCATCCCGACTCCGATGGCACACAGCGAGTAGCCAGAGAAGTCGAAGAAGATTTGGGCGGCAAAGGCGATTGTCCCGGTCCAGGCGTCGAACATGCCGGGGTGAAAGCTCGCCTGGTACACTCGGTCGACGACCGGAGCCATCACCTGGTCAGCGAGCACCACCTTCTGGAACAACCCGATGACCAGAAGGTTGAATCCCCAGCGAATCTGCGAAGGAGACGCCTTCCTCTCGTGCTCGAGCTGGGGAAGGAACTCGGACGCCCGAACGATCGGTCCCGCGACCAACTGGGGAAAGAACGACACATATAGCGCGAAGTCGATCAGATCGCGTCGCGGCGCCAGCCGTCGTCGGTAGATGTCGATCGTATAGGACAGCGTCTGGAAGGTGTAGAACGAGATGCCGACGGGCAGCAGCAGACGCAGCTCCATCGGCTGAAAGTCGATTCCAACGGCGCTCAAAAGGACCGTCGTGTTCTCGATCAGGAAGTTCCCGTACTTGAAGACCGCCAACAGCCCTAAATTGACTCCCAGGCTGATGAGCAAGAGCCCCTTCCGCCGTTTGGGCCCTTCGGTCTGTTCGAGTTTGAGACCAACCCGATAGTCGACAGTCGTCGACAGCCACAGCAGTAAAACAAAGGCGGGATTCCACGCGGCGTAGAAGAAGTAGCTCGCCAACATCATGCCGATCTTCTTGCGTCGCCAGCTTACGCTCGAGTAGGCGAGCAGAAGCACCATCGGCAGGAAGAGCACAAAGAGTAGGGAGTTGAACAGCATGGCGTCGGGGAATTGACCTCGTTCTGCAGTCGCCGAAGGCTCCTGCGGAGCGCTCGATATAGACCGCCGATTCGGTGATTGCAAGGGCCGATTTTCGAAGCCTCAGAGGCCATCGTAAAGGGCACGAGGTCGTGCTATCTTTGCGGCGCGTGCAGTGAGGCTCAAAATGAAGACGGGTAGAGCAGCTTGGCGAACGGTCCTGTTTGTTTGTGCGGTCTGGGGTACGCCCTCCGCACACGCGCACGACGCCTGCCAGGCACCCGACGACGCCAGGTTTTTTCAACACATGCAAGCCCTCGATGAAGCAGTGGCTTCCGAGTCGTTCGAGCAGGTTCTTCAACTGGTCAACGAAGCGATCGAGTCATACGACTACACCGTTCTCTACTACGCCCGTGCACGCGCCCTTCATCGGCTGGGCCGATGGACGGAAGCCGAAGAAGGCTATACCGAATTCCTACGGCTCTACGCAGTGTGTGACGATCCGGATCAGCTCGCTGCAGCCGCTCGCGAACATCGACTCACCGTAATCGAAAGGCAGCGCCTGATGGTGGCGACTGGTGTCCCACTGGGCGCGAATGATGACGATGGGCAGACAGCTGAGCCCCATGTGGTCGACGAACCGGATGACACGTTCAATGTGGCCTGGGTACCGGTCATTGCGGGTGGCACGCTGCTAGTGACGGCCATAGTGCACGAACTGGTCTTTCTCGATATCGAAGACGAGCAACTAGCGGCCGATCGGGCAGGCGATACTGCTCGCTTTTTCGAACTCGAAGCGGACTGGGAGTCCGCTAAGACCAGAGCTTGGGTACTCTGGGGCACAGGCACGGCGCTCGTCGCGGGCGGTCTGATTTGGGTCCTGTTGTCTGAAGGCGAAGCGAGCGACTCAACCGAGAACCTCTCGTTAGGCGGGGCTCCGCGGCCGGGAGGCTTCACGTTCACGCTAGGGGGAAGCTTCTAGATGGCGCTTCGGAACCTCTTCATCGTGCTCTTTGCGGGCCTGTGCTCCGGTTGTCTGCTTTTCAACGAACCGCTGCACGAAACGACCGCTGACTCACATTCGACCGACGCGGACGACGAAAACGAGCTCGATCGTTCCGACGATGACTCTCGAGGCGATGACCTCAGCCTGGATATCTTCGAGAACGACGTCCTCGATTCGGATGACAGCGCAGAAGATCAGCCCGACCCGCCCGATAGCGACCTAAGCGATGCACCCACTGACCAGCGAGCGGACGAAGACGACAGGGACGTGACCGAAGGCGATCAATCCGACACGGACGCTGAACCCGATGTGGGAACCGACGCTGACGCCGACGACGGAACCGTTTGTCTCGACGCCGACGGCGACGGTCGCGGTCCGGGCTGCAGCGGTGGCATTGACCACTGCCTTTTTGACCAGAACAACTGGACCGAGAACGGCTGTTCGTCGTGCGACGACGGCGACAGTGACGGGTTCCACTCGGCGTGCGACCGGTACGATACCGTCCGAGGACCCGACTGTGACGACCGCAATACGTCCCTTCAGCTGTTCACCTACCTGGATGAGGATGGCGATGGTTACGGCACCGGTGCCGCTCTGTGTGACGCCCGAGGCTACATCAATCGTCGTGTACCCTTGGCCGGAGACTGCGACGACGGCGACGTCCACCAGAGTCCCGGCCTGATCGAGGTGCCGGGTGACGGTGTGGACAACGATTGCAGTGGTGCCGACGCCGCGTTGGCCGACGGATCGGCAGTCTTCGTCGATGCGGTCAACGGTCGAGTGGGCGGGGCGGGCACTATGGCGGACCCTCTCGACAGCCTCACCGCTGGAATCGAGCTAGCGCTTGCTGCAGATGTGCCACTCCCGATTCTAGCCGCCGAAGGTAACTACGGCGAACTCGAAACCGACCAGCCTCTGGTCCTCATTGGTGGCTACGTCAACGACAGCGGTACCTGGTCGAGGTCCGCCCCGCTCGACTTTGCGTCGGGTTCCCACCTAGAGAAAGTGACCATCCCGTTGTTCGACACGCAAGCTGAGCTCGTCGCTCTCGACGGATGGCTGATTGAGCAAACTGACCCGCTGACTCTGCCTCCGCTGCTCCACGTTTTTGGGTACAGTCGGACGCGTGTGTCGCTCAGCCATAACACCGTAAACGCCCAGCCGGAAGGGATCGCCGAGGATCAACGTTTCGCGATTCATATAGTCGGAGCCCGCTCGCTAGACTTCGTGGCCAACCAGGTGACCTTCGGTGCGGCTGCAGCCGACAGTGTATATGGGCTCTGGACGCACCGCGTGCTCCGTGTCGTTGTTGCCGACAGTGCTTTCATCGGTACCGCTGGGTTCCCCCAGTCTGGTTTGCGTATCGGTGAGGCAACGGACTTCGACGCCAGCGTAGTTGACTCGCGCTTTGAAGAATCCTCTGCCCGGATCTACGAACAGGAAGTGACCGAGGGCACGCACGCCCATGTTCGTTTCTCGAACAACACGATGAGAGACGATTCGTTCGGGCGTCAACTCGAGCTGGAATGGATTGAAGGGCTACTGGACGGAAACACACTGGCCGGCGATGGAGGTCGCCTGCTTAGCAGTCGAGGCAGCAGCCTTCGGCTGATTGGGAATGTCATGACGACCCATAAGTTTCGTCAGATCTTCGATCTGTCGGGTGGGGATACCGTCATGATCAACAACGCGTTCTCTGGCAGTGCCGGACTCATGAGAACGGGCGACTTCGTCGCGATCAACAACAGTTTTCAAGGAATTGTCGAGCTCGGGAACGCAACTAGCCCCGGCTTGGGCCACATCGTTCTGGTCAACAACTCGGTCCGGCACCAAGTTTCGTCTGCCAACCCATGCTATTTCACTGACTATGCAGATGGGTCACCGACGGTGGTGATGTCACACAACAACTGTGACGCCGACTATCCGCTGGGCGTTTTGGGTGGTTCGTCACCAATCGAAATCTCCTTCGAAGACTTCGACGCCTGCACTTGGTCGTCCTGCCAACAACTGACCGTCAGTATGGCTGTCGACACGGGTGTCGACGATGCGAGCTACCTGTTGAGCGAGACGAGCCCTCTGATCGATGTTGGCGTCGACCCCTCCACGGTCGATGGTGCCGAGCCTGTCACAGGGGACATCGAAGGCGACGAACGTCCGCTCGATGGCGATGGGCTGAACGCCGCAGAATGGGATATTGGTGCGGATGAATACCTCGTGAGCGAGTAACCAACCGCCGGCCGTAGCTATTGGCAAATACCACCGGCGCAGATCAGGGCTGGGCCACAGGGTATCCACTCGGAACAGCATTCGCCCACACCCCGCTCTGCGCAAAAGCCGACGTCGAGCGATGCGGGCTCTTCAGCGGCTACGCAATCCAGAGTGAAGACACAAGCGCCGTCTACCAGGGCTTCACAGTCTGTCTCGTCGTGGCATGGAGAATTGGAATGTCCCCCAAAACAGCGGTAGAAAAAGCAGCCACCCACTCGACAGTCTTGGTCGTTGTTACATGGAGCCGTTTCGAGGCCATCGCTGCACACTGACTGTTCCGCGGTTTCTCCGAGCGCATCAGTCGCCGTCATCTGCAGGCAGTAGTGGTCTTCCTGGCAGTCGTTTCGGTCCTGGCACGGGCTGTCGTTAGCGCCAGACGAGCAGACCCCTGCCGGTTGGGCGCAGAGTTCCCTGCCCATCGGACACTGTTCGCCTGACTCGCATGCGCTGATTTCGGGAACGCAGGCCTCTGAATCGCACCGCAGCCCAGGACCGCACTCGAGGCTATTTCGGCACCGCTGGCCGAGTTCCAATGCCGCACGCTCGCCGCACACGCCGAATAGACAGACCGGTGTGCCCGGGCAATCGAGGTCCGACTCGCAACGCGCACGGTCAAGATTCGGGTCCACGCAGCGGCCAGTTTCGCAGACTTCTTGCGGTTCGCAGGCCTCGAATAGCGAGAGCGTGAGGTCCCGATCACAGATCAGCCGATCCTGCGAATCTTCGAGGCAGGTCGTCCGATGGACCTCGGTGCATTCGCTGCCTTCGCCGGCATCAGGGTAGGTAAGATCGTCCTGCGGGTTCCCAGTGCGGGCGTCGGTTTCTGAGACGTTCTTGTATTCAGGGACCGGTCCGAGCATGCAGCGAACGCCAAATAGCAGCAGAACGATCGAAGGTAGGAGCAACCGCGACTTGGGTGACATTACAGGCATCCTAGAAGCGACCTCCAAAGAGCGCGACACCGCCCCCTGGACGGGGTGCCCAACCGACCTGGGTCTCTGGCGCGGGGTCGTCGGTCAATTCGTCGATGACCAACCAAACTACGCCTCCAAGGACGATTGCGCCCCCAGTAAACCAGGCCACCTTTGCCAAGTCCTGGGCGTCGTGCCAACTTTCCAGCACCTCGTTGTACTGTTCTTGATCATGATTGCGCTCGGCTTCCTCGAGATCACCTTCCAGATGAAGGTTGGCTCCTTCGTTGATGATTGCGATCGTAAGTACGGCCACGCCGACGCCAATGGGTATCCAAGCGGGCGAAAACCCGTCTTGAATGACCACGGGCGCCGGGGTGACTGGCGGGTTGTTGATCGCCTGAATCTGTGCGGTGACGAGGCTGCGGTATTCGCGCGCGGTTTCCTCGAGGTTGTCTGGATCAGGGCACCCGTCGTATAGCCGCAGAAACTCGGTGTAGGCCCATTCCGCTTCTTCCAAGCGCTCGAGCCGTTGGTAGGCGCGGGCCTGGGCGTAGCGCAAGACGGCGTAGTCGTAGTTCGCTATCGGCCACTCGAGAATTTCGACCACCCGTTCGAAGTTCTCGGCAGCGACCGCCTCGGGTAGCTCTGCCATATGCGTCTGAAAGGCGTCGTCAGTCGGTTCCTCGCAGCGCTGCTGGCTCTGGGCGAGTGGCGACCCGATGACGAGAGACGAGGCCACGACGATCAGGAGGGGCAGGCAGCGAGTTTGGGCTGTTCGAGTGGTCATTGTTCAGGATTGATATCGTACTTCTTCAAGAGCCTGCGCAACACGTAGCGGTTCTTCAGCCCAAGAGCCTTCCAGGTTTTGGCCTGGTGCCATTCGTTTTCTTTCAGAGCCGCGAGTAGCTGTTCGCGAGACACCTCATCATGACGTGTCGCGCCGCCCTCTTCGGGGACATCGAGCATGGGTTCAACGTCATCAGTTATCGAGATGATGTTCCCGCTGCTACCCACGACAGCTGTGCGAAGGATCGTGTCGAGTTCGCGTACATGGTGAGTGAACTGGTGGGTGATGAGCCGCCGTATCAGCTCGATGTCGACCCGTGGAACCTCGCGTCCGGACCCGCTCGACTCGAAGAAACGGCTCTTCACGCTCGGCGTGCGCAGCGCCATGTCGCGCAGCAGATGCAAGACGATTAGCGGAATGTCAGCGCGCCGATCGTTCAATGTCGGAAGCGTGATGCGCAAGGCCAAGCGAGCCAAGAGATCGTGCTTCAGCGAAGAGGGGTCTCGGTTGGTCGCAGCGATCAGTACAAAGTCGGAGTGCCGGGCTTGTTTGTCACCCAACCGTTGATATTCGCCCTGGTCGAGCACCCGGAGGAGATGCGCTTGAAGCGACTCCGGCAGTTCGGCGACTTCGTCGAGGAACAGGGTTGTGCCATGAGCTGCTCCGATCAGACCGGGCCGCTCTCGCATTCCTGGGTTGGGGTAGTTGGCAACATTGCCGAACAACTCGGCGTCGATCAGAGCGTCAGGAAACGTCGCGGCATTTCGCGAGACCATTTTTTTGCCAGAACGGTTCGAGAGGCCGTGAAGCATGGCCGCGGCGAGTTCTTTGCCAGCCCCGCTCGGGCCCAGAAGCAGGGTGTGGCACCGCTGTTCCGCAGCGATTCCCAGTTGCTCTCTGAGAGCCCACGCTCGAGGGGACTCACCGACCATGCCGAATCCGTCGGGGGCTCCGAAGGACTTCACCACGGTTCGGGGAATTGCGGTCGTGGGCGCAAGACCGTACGGGCGCCGTTCGCAGGTGAGCAGAAGCCGCTTGCCCACTGCTAGACAGTCCCCCGGCGAGATACTGGCTGAGTCGGTCACCTGCCCGTTGACCTGCAGGGTCCGTTTGCCGACGTTTTCGACGGTTACCTGGCCACCTTCACGCACTTCAAAACGAAGTTGCGATCGAGAGATGCGGCGGTCGTCGAGAGGGCCGCCCACCTCGTGAACTCCTGGGCGATAGCGTTTGAAAACGACTCGTTGGGCGCGGTCCTCAGCGAGGGCCTCGCCTCGGCCGAGGATCAGACTCGTGCCCCGTCGTCCTGATGCCAAGAAGGCGACCTCACCAGCGCGTTTGGGGGAGTAGGCACACCAGGCGATGACCAGCGCGAAGTGGGTGCGCGGTTTCCCACTCCCCAACCTTTCGACGCTATCGTCAGTGGTATCGCTGATGGTCGTGTCGTGAACCATGGGTTTTCCATCGCAGCCGCGCCCAAGAACTGTCGACCAGTCTGGGTCGTCCGTCAATGCTTCCGACAAATCGGCGAGCGAAAGTTTCTTGATCACCATTGATTCATGCCCCCTGAAACTGGGATTCAAACGGTCGATCCGAGCATCCAGAAGGTCGCACCAGCAGCTACAACAATCGCCATACCCAACGAAATCAGTGGCCGACAGGCTTCGGACCCCGACGAGTCGCCAAAGTCATCGAGTGAAACACCCTGCAGCGACTCGCCCGTCAACGCCTTGTACATTTCCGAGGCATCCCGATAGCGGTTGTCAGGGTGAGGCTGCGTCGCTCGTTCGATGACTTGTCCAAGACGCTGCCGGGCCAGCCAAACTGGCATTGCGATCGGCTCAGCCTGCAGCCGGCCGGTTAGAACCTCGTAGGTCAAGCCGCCGGAACGAGGTCTGTAGCCCGTGGCAAGCTCGCACATGACCATTCCGATTGAATAGAGGTCGCTACGCGCATCGGTGGTCTCGCCACGTAGGTGCTCGGGAGACATGTACTCGGGAGTGCCCACGACGAATCCCGTCAGCGTATGAAAGCCAACCTCCGGATCAGGGTCCGCCGACCGCGAAATCCCGAAGTCGATGAGTTTGACCAGCGAGGGCGCGCCGACCTGCTCGACTTGAATGATGTTGCTCGGTTTGATGTCCCTATGCACGATTCCCAAGCTGTGGGCCTGTGCCGTGGCACCGAGCAATTGGCAGGCGATTTCGAATACTTCCGGCTCATGCAGGCGTCCTCGAACCTCGAGAAGCCGGCGCAGATTCATGCCTCGCAAGTACTCGAGCACCAGATAGGTTCCGCCCGCTTCGGTCTTACCGACGTCGAGAATGTCCACCACATTGGGATGAGTGATGCGTTGAAGCAGGGCGGCTTCCCGCCTGAAACGCAGCTGCGTCGCCTCGTCGTGAAACCTACCGGCGCTGACCGCTTTGATCACGACCCGGCGGTCGATCCCCAGTTGGTTTGCGAGATACACCTCGCCCATTCCGCCACGATCGAGTGCTTCGAGAATTTCATACCGGCCCGATAGGACCATGCCGATCGACAAGCTTCCAGTTGTTGGTTGCGAGTTCATTCCAGTCTCCAAGGTTCCCACGCCCCGGACCAGTAAGAGCAAGAGGCTGGCCAACTGACCGAGTCGATACGAATCGCTGCGTGCGAGGCTGTGACTAGACGAATCTGGCGTCCGTCGGCAGGGGCGCCCCGAAACCGCCCCAGGGCGCTCAATCCCAAAATCGGCACAGCGGCTGCGCCGGTGTGTTATGATGTGTGCCTTCGGCCTACTAATCAGGCGAAAGCGCGGATTCAGTAACGGACAATGGAGCACACGCAGACTCACACACTCGAATTGGGCCAGGTCCTGGCCGATCGTTTCCGCGTGGACTCGATACTCGGCAGGGGTGGTCAGGGACACGTCTACCTGGGGACTCAGCTCGCTCTCGGTCGAAAGGTCGCGATCAAGACGCTAAACACGCGCATGGCGCAGTGGACTGAGGGAATCAATCGCTTCAAACGTGAAGCGGTAGTGATTCAGTCGCTCACCCATCCCAACACGATTAGACTCTATGACACGGGCGTCACGAGCGACGGTGTCCTCTACATTGTCATGGAGTTTCTCGACGGAAACCCGCTCGATGCCGTACTTCGCGATATGGGCAAGCTCCCGATTTCGGTGGTCGTCGACATAGGCAGTCAGATGCTCGGCGCCCTGATCGAAGCCCATTCACAGGCCATCGTTCACCGCGACATCAAGCCGAGCAACATCTATCTGTGTCGGCAGGTTGGCGCACCCTACTTCACCAAACTCCTCGACTTCGGTTTAGCGCGCGCCGATATCGACAACATCTCGCTCGAGACTCAGTCGGGCGCTGTGATGGGCACGCCACACTATATGTCGCCCGAGCAGGCTCTGGGTGAAACCGTTGACGAGCGAAGCGACCTCTATTCCCTGGCACTCACGCTCTTCGAACTGGCGGTGGGAAAACCGGCCTACGATGGAAAGACGAACGCTCACTTGCTGATTCAGCACGTCTCGGAGGACCCGATTCCACTCCCCGAGTTGTTACAGGGCACGCGACTTGGCGAGGTGATTGCCCGCGCCACCAGTCGATATCGAGAACATCGTTACCAAACAGCTGAGGCGATGCTGGTCGCGCTTTCTGGCAAGTCGTCAGTGGAGCAATTCACCCTGACGGCGCTGTCGAGGGAGTCGAGCTCCGTACCGGACGACACACTCGACGATTCGTTTTCCTTGATGACGCCAGCCACTGTGGAACCGCTTGCCCCAGCAAAGCGGTCCGACCAGACGGCGAAGGTAGAAACCGGACCCGTTGTGGGGGCCCCCGTTCGCAGGGGTGTCGACCGCCGACTCGCTGCGCTCGCATCGATACTCGTGATCTCAGCGGCGATATTCGGACTGGTTCTGTCGCAAAGCGACAACCATCCGGACCCTGCCCCCAATCATGAGCCGGCTCAAACGATGGGAGAGTCGCCGCCATCGTCGGAGGTGCCGCCGACTCAGGTCGATGCCGCCACAGCCCAACAGCCTGATGAGGACAAAGCGATCGAAGAACCGAGCGCGCCAACCGCGGCTCTGGACAACTCTGACAAACTGAATGAGGAGCCAGTCGTCGCCGAAGAGTCTGCCGAAGAACCGGAGGCCGATCCGGTCCCGCCCCGGCGGTCCCGGCGGGAAGCTCGTGCCGAGCCACAAACAGAGCCCGAGCCAGAAGCAGAACCCGAGCCGGCCGTTCAACCGCCTCGCGTGGTCGAAGTCATCAGCGAGCCTGAGCCCGAGCCTGAGCCCGTTGACACCGAACAAGAGGACCCGGAAGAGTCACCTGCCATCCGAGATAGTCTGACCACCTTCTAACCAGGGTCCGAGTCAGAAGGGTCTACACAACAGCTCAAACATGCTCGTCACCGTCGTTTGGCCACAACGGATTGGGCAAGCACAACGGGGCGCCCCGGGGCATGTTCGGGGCGCCCCGTTGCGCGTCCAGGGCTAACCGCTGTGCCGCTCTCGCTCTGATTCTGGCACCCCTTTTGCGACGTCCCGTGTAACCGACCAAACCGGTTACTGGCTGAGGACGAATCATGGAACATCAGGCTAGCTTACAGAGGGACCCCCGGTTGTCCGTCGTTGAAGCGTCGCCCACGCCTTCGATGAAGGCGGGAGTTCCATCGCAGCTGAGCAGGCCCGCACAGCTCACAATCTCGAGAGCGCCGTGGCAGCGCCCACCGACTGGGAACTCGCTGTGAATGACGTCGAGGGAGCAAAGCTGGCGCCTGCATCAGAACCTGCTTCTGTAGAGCGTCCTCCTTCGTTCGCTGGCCGAGCGCAGCTGGTCCAGCGCCTCAGCACGCTGCCCTACGAGCAACAGGTTCAACTACTCGCCGTGCCACCGAACTACCTGGCCATGGCATCGCCGTCAGCTGGCGCCGAGCGGACACCACTTCCGATGAAGGGGGGCGTAGGGAGGCAGGTCCAGAAGGCCGAGGGTGGTGCTCCTGACAAGGTGAAGCTGAAGCTGGCAGGCAAGACGATCAACGTCCGCCTACCTGCTGGGGCCAAGAAGACCGCTTCGCTCTCGATCGACCAGGAAGTTGGGGGAGTCAAACTGTCCTCCGCAAACGTAAAGTTCGATGACCAGTGGGAGATCAAGAGTGGCTCGGTCAAAGGCGAGGCGGGGGTCACCATCGCTGACATTGACTGTCGGGCCAAGTTCAACCTTCGAATCGGAAAGAAAGGACGCATCGCAGGAAACACGCAGAATGGGACGATCTCCGCAGGTCCCATGTCCGGTAAGGTCAAGCTCAAGGTATCCAAGGACGGTCTGGGTGGGACCGCGACGGTCACCGTCAACAGCAACATCCCGATCTCGGTGGGCCCGGGTGAACTTTTGATTGGGGCCGGTTCGAGCGCGACGGCGACCCTGTCCAAGGGGACGATGAGCAAGCTCAACGTGACCAAGCTGACCGGGAGCTTTCACGACTCGATCGGCGAGCTAGTCGGTATTTCGGGAAAGGCCAGCTACTCAAAATCCTCCTTCTCTGCCAGCGGCAAAGCCACACTGGCTCGGACACTGGAAACCAAACTCGGCATCTTCAGCGCAAGTCTCGATCAGGGCGCGACCAAAGGCACGATCGCACTCGACAAAAAGGGCGTCAAAAAGCTGAGCGCCGACTTCCAATTCGGCGTCGAGCACCCGACTTTCGGTCGGTTTGCAACGGGCAATCTGAAGGGAGTCTACGCGAAGAATGGGGACAAGATATCCGGGGAAGGGACGGTCACCACCAACAAGGATATCGAGGTTGGGAAAAAAGAAACCGCCTACCTGATTATGGCCCGGGCTGGCAGCAAGATAGGTGCCCGGGTCGATGAGAAAGGGAAGGCGGCAGTGATCTTCAGCGTCGAATCCGAGTTTGGCGCGGCCAACAAATGGATAGCCAAGGGGGCTGCCAAGAACGTCGCCTATGACGGTGAGAGTCTAGCCGGTGATTTCGACTTGCGGATCAACCCCAACTTCCAGTTCACAGTGGGTCCGCTCACAACGCAGGTCCGCTCCAACGGCAAGATGGGGATCAGCTACGTAAAGAACAAACTGTCAGCCAACGGCGGAGACCTTCACGTCGGGTTCAAATGGAACGGGAAAGACTTTGGCTTGAAGTGGCCGAGCTGGTCGCTCGAGTTCGGCAAGCTCGGCCCGCTTCCGACGATCGATCTGCCAGAGTTCGATTTCTCGGGCATCTTGGCCTGGCTGAAGGGCCTACTCCCCGGCTTGAACCTGGATTGGCTGTGGAGTCTGTGGGAACGCATCAGCTTGAAACTGCCGTCCTTTTCCGGCGTTGGCTTCCCGAACTTCCTCAATTTCTTCAGAGGGTTGAGATTGCCCTTTCCGGATCCGTTCCCGCTCCTGGGTTTGCCCGAATTCAATTGGGATCTAGTGATCGGGAATCTGTGGGACCAGTTCCTTGCCTTCCTGGGTACGTTCCGATTCAACGTCTCACTTCCCGACCTGCAGCTGTTCTTCGAAGGGCTATCGATCCCTGGGTTCAACTTCGACTTCTTCGGTAAGTTGTTCGGCGGTGGCAGTGGTTTGAGCCTCAAGACGGACGGCGATCTCGAGATACGAGGCAGAGGGGCGGAGATACCTGCGATCGTAGGCACAAATCTGTCGGCCATGTTGCTCAAGGATGGGACAGAACTGGCTGCTTTAGAGTCGCCCAGCGCCTCATACGACGGGAAAACACTCGCCGCGCTCGTCAAACTTCGCTTTCCGCAGGGGGTGGGTCCCACCTTCGGCGAGTACGCAGTGAAACTCGAAGAGACCTCGGTCAACCTGCTTCTCGAGGCCGGCCAACCCATGCAAATCACACTTGCGTCGCTGGCTGTGAGCCTGCGGCAAGGAAAGAAAAAGGTCGCGACCGGGACGATCGGCAACGTGCCGATTACTGGAGACGGCATCGATCTGAGCAACGCCAGCATTGGTGTGCAGCTCCAGAAGACGTTGCCGGTGGGCAAACCGGGCTCGGATTTCAGTTTCTCGCTGCTCAAAGGCAGCGCACTAGGCCTCGGTCTGCGCGACGGAAAGGTCGGAACGATCAGCGGCAAGAAGGTGGCCCTCGATGTGAAGAAGGGCGGCAAGCGGTTTTGCAAGGGAGAGTTCACGTCCTTCGCCTACGACGTCGACGACGGCGTCAAATACGCCAAAGGCAGTGTTGATCTCAAACAGAAGATCAAGGTCATCGACGGACTCGACATCAAGAAGGGCAAGGTCACCGCGACAGTCGAAGACAATGCACTGACTCGGGTCGAGGTCGCGGGACTCGATGTGAGTTTCGTCAGGACAATCAAAGGCAAGCGGCTCAACCTCAAGGGCAACATCAAAAAGGGTGTCGTCGATCTGAAGAGCGGCATCCTCGAGCACCTTGATGCCGAGCTCAAGCTCCAATCGAAGCTAAGCGTCGGATCGGACACGGCTAAAATCTGGCTCAACAAGGGTAGCTTGAGGCTGCTCATTCAGAAGAACGACTTCAAAGGCTTGTTCTTCAAGAAGCTGGACCTGGGAGCGAAGGCAGGCAAGGTCCAGCTGAGCGGGACGGCTGACGGCGCTCTCGAAGACGACGGCGCCTCTCTCAAGGCCGACGTGTCGCTGACCAAGAAGGTGAGCTTTGGCACCAAGGACAAGGGGATCTCAATAGCAAAGGGTGGCAAGGCCTCCGTCAACATCGAGAAAGGAACATTCAAATCGTTCGGCCTGGATACCGAGATTGCCTTCACGGCCGGACCGATGGCAGCCACCGGAAAAGTCAAAGGCACCTATGATGGCACAAACGTCAACGGGACGGTTGCCGTCAGACTGGACGAAGACATCTCGATCGGCAGCGGCGACTTTGTTGGCACGTTGAAGGAAGACTCCGAAATCGGTGCCACGATTACCAACAATGAGGTGACCGGCGTTGTCGTCCCCAAGGCTGCATTCGAGCTGAAGGTGAAGGGCCAGCTCTTCAAAGCAACGATCACCAAGGGCAAGTGGGGAGCGAGCGGGTTCTCTTTCAATCTGGCCGCAGCTGTCTCCTCAGAAGCGGTCGGGACAGAAATCCAGTTGGGTAATCTCAAGCTGTCGCTTACTGGCGGGTCGGTGAATGTGGACGTCAAGAATAGTGAGCTCAAGGAGGTCGAGCTGGCCGATCTCGGCGCCGAAGTGACCTATCCTCTCGAGGACGGGAAACCGCTGAAGCTAGGGCTGGGCTTCAACGGTGGCAAGTGGAATGCCTCGGGTGTGACGGGGAGTGCGACCGTGTCGCTGCTGTCTCCCATCACCTTCGGGTCGCCTGAGCTCCAGTTCTCGCTACTGTCGGGCAGCTCGACGATCGAGGTAGCCAGCAATCAACTCACGAAGCTCTCAATTGCCAATCTGCAAGGAACGTGCTCCCGAAACGGGGCCCTGCTGGCAACCTTGGTCGTTACAGCGGGTGAATACGACTTCGTAAATCAGCAGGTAACGGCTGCCGATATCCTGTTCTTCATGGCCCCCAATGAGTCCTTCGAAGTACTCGATGGCGTTCATCTGAGCGGGGTGAACGGCGCTTTCACGCTCAACCAAGGCGTCATCGATATGAGCGCGGGGGCCAACATCAAGGCCGATTTCGGAGACAATAGGGTCCTGACCGGAGGCGTGACAGCTCATTGGAAACGCAGCCTCGACGGCAAAGACAGCTTTGACGGGACCACCGGAACGATAGCTGGTGTGCTGTTGAACGAGCCAAATGGCCGCTACCTGGGCGGCGACCTCACCGTTACAGTAGAGAACGGTACTCCGCTGTTCAGCGGTGAGATCGACTTTGCCCTCAACAAGGATATGGGGGGGAAGGTCACACTCGAAACCAAGCGAGAAGGCAACACACTCGATCCCGTGGTCAAGAAAGGCTCGGTCTCATTCGCCAAGGACTTGATGGGTCCAACAGATTTGATCGATGTGCCGATCGGCGACCTCGACGAGGGTCTGGCAAAGGGAGGTGGACACAGTGCCGCCGAACTGAAGTTCGGTGGCGGGCTCAAGCTCAAAACCGATCCGCTCACGGCAATGGCCTCAATAGGTGTCAAAGAATGGCATCCACTCAAAGGTGGTGCGCCTGCCCTGGATGAGGCAGGCGTCGGTCTCGATTGGGGCTTCAACCTGGGTGCCGAGCTCATGGGGCAACTCGATCTCCGAGTTACCTTCGCCGCGGTGCTCAACGTCAAGGTCGGCCTCAAGGGCGGAATCGGCGCCTGGTTGAACGTGGACTTCAACCCAGTTCTCAAGCTCAAGCAGGTCGGTGATGACTACGAGTTCGAGCTCGACTTTGGACTGACTATTTCACCAAAGGCCGAGGCCATCCTGAGCATCCTGATCGGTATGGGTATCGACATCAAAGTAGCCAGCCTCGACATCGAGTTCCCATCGATCGACTTCGGATTTCCGCTGGGTGAGCTCTTCAACGTCGAGATCGGTAGTGGGGCCCAGTCTGATCACAAGGAAGCAGCCAAAGACCTCCCGGCGGTCAGTCCAGACACGGTCCCCGCTGTCAGCGCCCACGGGAGCAAGCCTGCCACCAAGGGGGTCGAGGGACACAAGGCAGTCGAAAGCCTCGAAGCGAAGTCGGCAAACAAGGGCGGCTCCTCGAGTGGACTCGCGAAGCTGCTCGCACAGGTCGAGTTGATTGAGAAAGCCGCAGCCGGCCTTCAGGCACTGGGTATGCTGATCGGCAAGATAATGAGAGGTATCAGCGCGTTCGTGATGGGTGGCCCGGTCGGCTTTGCCATTTGGGCCCTGTGGCAACTCATCGACGGGGGCGTCGGCGATATCGTGGTGGCGATCGCTACGCTTCAGGTAGCTCTCCCAGCCATCAATGACTTGTTGGGGGACTTCCTCAAGACCGAGCCCGACATGGCGTGGTTGGCCGACGCATTGACCCTATTGGACACAGAGGCGGACGACAACGCGCGCAAGAAGGTCAACGCAGAGGAACACAAGAGGGCCGACCTGCCCACTCAAGCTAACTTGGTGAAGGCGATGTACGCAGGATTTACCGGGGACGAAGATGAGGGGTGCATTCTCATCGTCTTTCGTGACTCGTCCAACTTGGAGTCACTGCTCATCGCCATTGATGGAGACCCCAAAGCCGGCGTGGACAATG
>CAZDBH010000132.1:0-17585 GCA_964503485.1 uncultured Bradymonadales bacterium
TGGGAGCGGGATACCGACGGTCTCATGAAGCGGACTGCCGATAGACCCCTTCCATCTGGACGGCTCTCGGTTGTTCCGGCCGCCATTTCTGGTGTGGTGCTGGCCATTGTATCGATGGCATTCTTGATTCTCGGCGTGAACGGCCTCACGGCCCTTCTTGCCGGGGCTGCAATCGTGACCTACGCATTCGTTTACACGCCACTAAAACGCATCACGCCGCTAGCGCGGCTCATCGGCGCGGTCCCCGGCGCTGCTCCGCCACTGCTCGGGTGGACGGCGGCTACAGGGACGATTGACGGCGGTGGGCTGACCCTCTTTCTGATTCTGCTGGTGTGGCAGCTGCCGCACTTTCTGGCTATCACGCTCTACCTCAAGAGTGATTATGAGCGGGCTGGAATTCGAACGGTCTCGACGGTGCGCGGCGATCAGGCCGCCAAGGTCCAAGCGCTCGCCTACGCAACGCTTCTAATCCCAGTTAGTCTGCTCCCGGTCTCTTTCGGCCTCGGTGGCTGGGTCTATATCTCGATCGCTCTCGCTCTGGGCGTGTGGTTTTGGTCGATTGGTCTCAAGGGCCTACGACCTCGTTCCGGAGCTCGGTGGGCGCGTAGATTCTTTCTCGCTTCTCTCCTCTATCTACCCGCCCTAATGGCGGTTTTGATGGTGGACGCAATATTGTGAACCCAACTGAACCAGGCGGTGACTAGGCTGGTTGTCCGATTCGTCGAACGCTCATCGCTATTACCGACATCGTTCGGAATTTCAATTCGAGAATTCAGGTGAATCTCAAACAGGGACTAAAAAACCCATACGCGATCGCGGCCATTGCTGGCATGATCACGTTGCCGTTGTTGCGGCCCTGTCTCCGTCACATCCCTGAGCCTCCCGAGGTTATCTCCGAGGTACCCGAGTTCGAGTTGGTCGATCAGGATGGTGATCCGTTCGGCAGCGCTCAACTCGCGGGAGATGTTTATATCGCGAGCTTCTTCTTTACGACTTGTCCGTCGATTTGCCCGCAGATCACAACCGCGATGGCGAGCGTTCAGGATGGCCTCGAGGATGCCGGCAGTGACATCAAGCTCGTCAGCATCACGGTTGATCCGTCAACTGACACTCCAGAGGTGATTCGCGACTACGGGCTCGAATACGGCGCTGATTTCGAGCGCTGGACGTTTCTGACTGGACCGCGCGAGACGATTGTCACTGTCGCGCTGGATGGCTTCCTGAGTGCGGTCGGTCTTCCTGTCGAGACGGAGCCCGGCGTGATGGATATAACGCACGCCGCTCGTCTCTTTATTGTGGACGGCCGGGGCAGGGTTCGAGGCACAGGCTACACCACTGATGAGCAGGGCATCGACGAGGTCATTCACCGGGCGCACCACGTAGTTCGTGAACAGGAGGAAGGGGAGTAATGCGAGCAGGGTTGCCGCGACACTTGGTCTTCCTCGGGCTTCTCGCACTTTGTGTGGTGGGGTGCAACCGAACTCGCTTCGACGAGCCCGTCGTGCTCGGCGGGCAGACCGTTAGCGCAGAAGTCCTCAATCGCGGCCAACAAGTTTACTCCCGCTACTGCGTGACCTGCCACGGACAGGACGGCACAGGGCAGGTTCCGGCAGCCAGAAACATGCAGCCGCCCCCCAGGGACTTCACAACGGGCTTCTACAAATTCAAGTCGACGCCCGGTGACACACTGCCACTCGATGAAGACCTTGCTCGGATCATTCGAAGGGGGCTCCCCGGCACGGCGATGACCGGCTTTTCGGGGCCGTCGGCCACAGAAATCGACGCCCTGGTTCAGTACCTCAAGACGTTCTCGGAACGCTGGAAGAACGAGGAACCGGGCGAGCCTGTTGCGATCTCTCCGGACCCTTGGGTCCAAGAAGATCTCGATGCGGCTCGCGAGCGCGGCGCGTTCGTTTACCACGCGGTGACAGAATGTTGGCAATGTCACCCAAGTTACCATTCGGATACGGATATTCTCATTATGCGGCAAGAGCTTGCAGGTGAACCCACAGTTGACGTTACGGAAGCAACACCTTTTCGCACCGACTTGGGAGAATCCCAATTTGTGCAGACACAGTACGGAAGGGTATTGCCACCAGACTTCTTGAGTGATATTCCCCGCGCCGGCAGGTCGCGAGGGGCCCTTTTCCGGACGATTTCAGTTGGTGTGGGGGGCACTCCGATGCACGGTTGGGATACCCAACTTGAAACTAGCGACCTGTGGGCTGTTGTTCACTATCTGCGAGGACTCACTGATACCAGTGAAATCGAAGCAGGTGTGATTCGTGCGAGAGTCCATAATTGAACTGGCTTGCTTCGGCCGTTCGGGCTGAGGTTTTAGGCCCCGAGAGGGGTACTCTGGTGGCAACTGTTGACGCACATTCGGTGCATCCGCAACCACCATTGTGAGGGGAGGACGGTGGCGGTCATATTCCCACGCTGGACGAACCGGATTCCATTGGCGATAGCGGTTGGCGCTCCTGTTGGAGCCATCGCGTTAATCTTCGCTGTTTGGTACTGGTTCTCACCCAAATTTACTGATGTCGGCTACGCGCCGACTCAACCGGTCCCGTTTAGTCATCGCCTCCATGCGACTGACCTCGGGATGGACTGCAGATACTGCCATTATACGGTGGAGCAGGGGCCCTATGCCGCTATTCCCCCGACCGCAGTCTGCATGAACTGCCATGAGACAGTTGGCAAAGATAGCCCCCGACTCATCGAGGTTCGGCGTAGCTGGGAGACTGGCGAACCGATTCCGTGGGTGCGGGTGCACATGTTGCCCGACTATGCATTCTTCGACCACAGTGCTCACCTTGCACAGGGCGTCGGATGTGTCGAATGTCATGGGCGCATCGATCAGATGCCTGTGGTCAGTCAAGAAGAACCGCTCAGTATGAGTTGGTGCTTGGACTGCCACCGCAATCCGGGTCCGAGTCTACGACCGGCCGATGTGTCGGTGACGGACATGGCCTGGGACGCTCCTGAAGGACACGATCTCGAAGTATCCCGGACCGGGCGAGAGGTGACTCCTCCAATGCACTGCTCCGGGTGCCACAGATAGAGACAGCGAGAGACGGCATGAAGAAACAGTGGCGAAGCCTCGAGGCATTGCAGGATAGCGCTGAGTACCGCGAGCAGCATCGGCCCGAGTTCCCTGAGAACGCCGAGTTCGTGGAAATGGATGGTGTTAGCCGTCGTAAATTCCTCGGCGCGATGGGTGCTTCAATGGCACTCGCGGGAATTGCGGGTACCGGCTGCATCAGAAAACCGGTCGAGCATATCCTCCCTTATACCAACCGACCGGAACACATCATTCCAGGGACTGCGACCCATTATCGGACAGCGATGGTCTCTGGTGCCGGCGTATTGGGAATTCAAGTTGAAACCCACGAAGGGCGACCAACGAAGATCGAGGCAAATCCCGACCACCCTATGAATAATCCGGTGGCGACAGGGGACGATCAAGCCACAGTCACGATGGGCGGCGGCCGCACCTACGGCGCGACCAACTCCTGGGCCCAAGCTGCTGTCCTCGACCTCTACGACCCCGACCGGTCCCGGCATGTCATGCACGCCGGGGCGGAGTCGACATGGGCGGCCTGGTGGGAATTCGCAGCTGAGCACTTCACCGGCCTCACCTCCGCAGACGGCGTTGGTGTACTCATCGAGGGCCGTCCGGAACCGACGCTTCTTCACGTTCTCAACGACTTCAAACGGCTGACCAGCGCACGCGTCTTTCGCCATGATGCGCTCTCCACAGCAAACCGCGAAGAGGGTCTACAAACAGTCGGACTCGATCGACACAACATTATATACGACCTCAGTAGCGCAGAACGTATCGTCTCTCTGGACGCCGACTTTCTCGGTACGCAGGGCGACACAGTGAGAAACAGCGCGCTCTTCGCCGCCGGCCGCCGAGTCGAGAATCCCGGCGACGGTATGTCACGACTCTACGTCGTCGAGCCCACGCTCACTGTAACCGGCGCTTCCGCTGACAACCGTCTGCGGCTCAGAGCCTCTCAAATCGCAGCATTCGGACGGGCCCTGGTCGCAGAGATTGCCCGCCGCTCGGGCGAGGCGACCCCGTACGACTTGCGCAACGCCTTGCACGTCGACGTGGAGAATCAAACCGCGACGGAATGGGCCGAGGCCATCGCAGACGACCTCATGGACAGCCACGTGCGCGGCAAGTCCGTCATCATCGTCGGGGATCGACAACCAGCTTGGCTACATGCTCTCGCCCACTTGGCAAATTCACTGCTCGGAAATGTGGGGAACACAGTCTCCTACAATCCTGATCGGGAAACACTTCAAGGCGAGTCGCTCGGCGATTTGTCCACGGCCATTGCCGCTGGCCAGATCAAAACCCTACTGATCGTGGGTGGAAATCCAGCTTACACAGCTCCCGCCGACGTCGGTTTCGCCAGCAAGCTCGGCCGAATTGAGACTTCGATTCACCTAAGTCGCTACGTCGACGAGACCTCCGCGCTGTGCTCATGGCATGTGCCCATCAGCCACTTTCTCGAGGCCTGGGGCGATGTGAAGGCGTCGGACGGAACCTTGACGGTCCAACAGCCGATGATCGCACCGCTCCTGAATACCCGTTCGGAGCTCGAGCTACTCGCTCACCTGGTGCGCTACTGCGATTCGACGCAGTACGCAGATGAACGCGAGGCGTCGGACCCCGAAGGCGACTTCGGCTATCAGTTGGTCCGACATCGCTTGGCCACGGCCTACCCAACCGACAACTTCGAGACGAGCTGGAGACGCTGGCTGCATGACGGTCTTGTCGCTGACGCCGCTCAAACCGAGGCGCCTGCCAGCTTCGACTGGACCACTCTCACAGCGGCACTTCCCGTAGCCGAAGAGATTCAAATCCCGGCTGCGGCCACCGGCTATGAAGTCGACTTCGCAGCCGATTATTCAGTCTACGATGGCCGCCAAGCCAACAACGGTTGGCTCCAGGAGACGCCGGATCCCGTGTCTAAGTTGACCTGGGACAACGCTGCCCTGATAGGCACCGACACCGCCGAGGAGCTGGAAATAGAGAAGGGCGACCTCGTGACGGTTAGGGTCGGGAGTGCAAGCCTGACGCTGCCAGCTTGGATCGTTCCCGCAGCAGCCAAGGGCGCCATAACCCTTCATCTTGGGTATGGTCGCGAGTGGGGTCGTATATCGGAAGGAGCCGGTAGCAACGCCTACCTGCTTCGATCGTCGGACGGTCTTGGCTTCGCTGATGCTAGTCTGAGTAAGGCCGAAGGCTCCAAGCTCTTGGCCAATACCCAGGACCACAACTCGATGATTCCCAGGCCGGGTTTCGAACCCAGGCCGCTGGTGCGCGAGACCACCCCCGAAGCGTACGCCGCCCATCCTCACTTCGTAGAGGACTTGGAGCTGGTCGATCACCACCATATGGAGGAGATCGGGGACCTTTTCGTTCCGACCAATCCGACGGACGGCCAGCAATGGGCGATGGCGATTGACCTCAACGCTTGCACTGGCTGCAGCGCCTGCGTCGTCGCCTGCACCGCTGAAAACAACATCCCGATCGTCGGACGCGAGCGCGTCATGGACGGTCGCGAAATGCAGTGGCTCCGTATCGATCGCTATTTCACGAGTCAGTCCACTCCGAACATGGGTGACGGGCATGGCGGCGGACACGGCGACGACCACGGCGACGACCACGGCGACGAACATGCTGATGAGCATGGCGACGACCACGGCGACGAGCATGGCGACGACCACGCTGATGAGCATGGCGACGACCACGCTGATGAGCATGGCGACGACCACGGCGACGGACACGGCGACGATCACGACGAGACACCGGATCCGACCATTTTCCAGATGGTTACTCAGCCCTTGCCCTGCCAACAGTGCGAGAAGGCGCCCTGCGAGACGGTGTGTCCTGTCGGTGCGACGACACATACGCCCGAGGGCCTCAACGACATGGCCTACAACCGGTGCATCGGGACTCGCTATTGCTCGAATAACTGTCCCTACAAGGTGCGGCGCTTCAACTACTTCAACTATGTGCGGGAGAATGATGAATCATCCCGCATGAATCGGCTTGGGAAAAACCCAAATGTGACCATGCGATTCCGCGGCGTGATGGAGAAATGCACCTACTGTGTGCAGCGCATCACCGCAGCGAAAATCGCCGAACACCGCGAGGGCGGCGACATGGTTCCAGATGGCGCAATCATCCCGGCATGCGCACAAGCCTGCGCAAGCAAAGCGATTACTTTTGGTGACAAGAACGACGAGAGTTCCATGGTAGCGGCCCAACAGGCACAAGACAGAAACTACGTCTTGCTACGGGAACTCAACGATAGTCCGCGGACCAGCTATTTGGCGATGCTCCGCAACCCGAACCCCGTTCTCGCAGGTGTGGCGTAAGTATGGCGGCTAATGCAGATTACATCGAACCCGTCAAAGGGCGCGTTCCGCTAGTCATCGGTGGGGAGGACTTTAGGTCCATCACCGAAATCGTTGCGGTCCCGGCTGAGACGAAACCCCCTAAGGGCTGGTACCTGATTTTCGGTGTCGCCCTGGCGCTGCTCGGTCTGTTGGGAGTCAGTGTCGCGTACCTTCTTTGGAAGGGCGTCGGCATTTGGGGACTCAACAATCCGGTTGGTTGGGGCTTCGCCATCGTTAACTTCGTGTTCTGGGTTGGTATCGGCCACGCTGGAACGCTGATCTCCGCGATTCTGTTCCTGTTTAGGCAGAAATGGCGGACCGGTGTAAACCGGGCAGCTGAGGCGATGACAATCTTCGCCGTCGTCTGCGCCCTACTGTTCCCCGGCATACACGTCGGGCGAATCTGGGCCGCATACTGGATGCTGCCGATTCCAAACCAGATGGGCACCTGGCCTCAGTTCCGTAGCCCACTGCTCTGGGACGTTTTCGCCGTCAGTATCTACGGCACCGTATCGATCCTGTTCTGGTACGTCGGTCTGATTCCAGACCTCGGCACCATGCGCGATCGGGCCAAAGACAAAGTACGCCGATTTCTCTACGGCTTCTTTGCCCTCGGCTGGCGCGGATCACATCGACATTGGCTTCACTACGAGAAGGCCTATCTGTTGTTGGCCGCACTGGCGACACCGCTCGTTCTCAGTGTCCACTCGGTGGTTTCGTTCGACTTCGCGGTGGCTCAGGTCCCGGGTTGGCATACGACGATTTTCCCGCCGTACTTTGTCGCGGGTGCCATCTTCTCTGGTTTTGCGATGGTCATCACGCTCATGGTCGTATGCCGAAAGGCGTTCGGTTTAGAGCACCTGATCACCCATCGACACTTCGAGAATATGGCGAAGATCATCCTCCTGACGGGAAGTTTGGTCGGATACGCCTACGCAACTGAGTTCTTCATTGCCTGGTACAGCGGCAATCCCTACGAACAGTTCGTATTCATCAATCGAGCGTTCGGAGATTACGCTTGGGCATACTGGATCATGGTCTCGTGCAACGTGATTTCGCCCCAGATTTTCTGGTTCAAGAAAGCGCGCACGAGCATGGTGATACTCTTCGTAGTATCCATCTTCGTGAACATTGGTATGTGGTTCGAGCGATTCGTCATCGTGTCGTCGTCACTGCACGCCGACTTCCTGCCCTCTTCGTGGGACTACTACACGCCCTCGATTTGGGACATCACGACGTTCATCGGTAGTTTTGGGCTCTTCTTCACGCTCTTCTGCCTGTTTGTACGCTTCGTGCCCATGGTGGCCATCGCAGAGGTGAAGTCAGTTCTTCCCGAAGCAGACCCGCACTACGAGGAGGAGGTAGAATGAGTCGCCCAAACGACACAGAAAACCTCTACGGCGTTCTAGGCCAGTTTGACTCGGCCTCAGAGCTGTACAAGGCATGCGAGAAGGTACGCGATGCGGGCTATTCCAAATGGGATGCTCACACACCCTACCCAGTCCACGGCCTGGAAAAGGCGATGGGCCTCAAGCCCTCTCCGCTGGGTTGGATCGTCTTGATCATGGGCCTCATTGGTGTGTCGGGCGGAATGTTGATGCAATGGTGGGTCAGCGCGGAAGCTTATCCACTAATCATCAGCGGCAAGCCCTTCTTCAGCTGGCAGGCGTTTGTTCCAGTGTGCTTCGAACTGATGATCTTGTTTGCCGCCCTCGGTGCCGTGTTTGGAATGCTCGGCCTGAACAAACTGCCGCAACACTATCATTCGCTGTTTAACTCCAAACGCTTTGAAGCGGTCACAGACGACCGGTTTTTCATCTCGATTGAAGCGATCGACAGCAAATTCGATCCGGTCAAGAGCGCGGACTTCCTCAAGGAAAGTGGCGCGACCTACGTCGAACTGGTGGAAGAGTAATGATTAAACGCACCAGTAAAATGATGTCCCTTTGGTGGGTCCTTGTGGCTGCGGCGGTTGCGCTGTCTTCGACGGCCGGCTGTCGGGGCCAGACGAAGACCAAGCCGCCGATTCATCCCAACTGGAACATGGATCAGCAACGACGCTACGACCCCCAGGAGCCGAGTCAGCTCCACTACGATGACGAAGAACCGTTTTTCACCGACGGGCGGGCCATGCGGACCCCGGTCGAGGGGACGGTACCCACCGGATGGTTGCTCGAAGATGAGGACCAGAACGAGCACTACTTCGAGGGAACTATCGCTGGTGAGCCGGCCGGTAGCCTTCCAGCTGGTGTTACGGTTTCGTCAGAGTTGCTGGCAAGAGGCCAGGAGCGCTATGGGATTTTCTGCCAACCGTGTCACGGGTTGGGTGGGAGTGGTGATGGAATCGTCGTCGACCGTGGCGGCAATCGACCACCCAGTTTCCACATCGAACGGCTCAACAATGAGCCTGTGGGCTATTTCTTCCAAGTCATGACCAATGGGTTCAGTACGATGGCTTCCTACAGATCACAGGTTCCGGTGGACGACCGCTGGGCGATTGCGGCCTACATTCGCACTCTGCAGACTGCAGTTTCAGAGGGCGAACTTGCTGCGGCAGGAGCGAATCAGTGAGTGAGCATCGCGAAAAGACGCTGAGTGGCGAGCAAATCTCCATCCCAAGTGGACATGTGCTCAGAAAGATGCCGCTGATTGCGGGAGTGATTGGAATAGTCGGCCTTGTCTTGGCTTTCGTATTCGGAAAGTCAGACATGGACGAATTCTGGCGAGCCTACCACGTAGCCTTCGTCTATTTCCTCACATTCGCGTTGGGCGGCACCTTCTTTGTACTGATCAACTTTGCCACAAAGGCAGGTTGGGGGATCGTGGTCAGGCGAATTGCCGAGAGCATGATGGCAACGTTTCCGTTGTTCGTTATCCTCTTTATTCCTATAGCGATTCTAGGTATCGATGTTGTCTTCGAGGCTTGGGTAACACCCGATCCACACAATCATCTGGTGGCGGGCAAGCTCGGATTTCTGAACGAGAAGTTCTTCCTGATTCGAGCAGGGGTCTACCTGTTGGTCTGGAACGTGTTGGCCTACTTCTACTACAAGAACTCGACTAGGCAGGACGAAACCGGCGATGCGGACCTCACACGGCGGATGTCGTTTTGGTCGCCTCTCGGGATTGCCCTCTTTGCTCTGACCCTGACTGGGGCGGCATTCGACTGGGTGATGTCGGTCGATCCCAATTGGTTCTCGACGGTCTTCGGAATCTACTACTTCGCCGGATGTGTTATCGCTTGTTACGCGGTGATGTCTATCGTCGCGATTGTGATGAAGAAAACCGGGCTGGCCAACAACTCCATCAATCAGGAACACCTGCACGACCTCGGAAAGATGATGTTCGCCTTCACGGTGTTCTGGGCATACATCGCCTTTAGCCAATACATGCTGTACTGGTACGCGAATCTTCCCGAAGAGACCTACTGGTTCAACAACCGCTGGAAGGGTGGATGGCAAACGGCGAGCTACGTGCTGGCAATCGGCCACTTCGTCGTGCCCTTTTTCTTCCTGATGTCACGACACATCAAGAGGCGCGTCTCGACGCTGCTTGTGGGCGCAATCTGGATGCTCGGAATTCACGCCGTCGACATGTACTGGCTCATCATGCCGGCCTTCGAAAATCACGAGGGCGTCGTAGGCGTCGGTCCTGTGCATATCGCAGCTTTCGTCGGCATCGGCGGACTCTGGGTCGCAGCGCTGACTTGGCTGATGGGTCGAGCAAAACTCTATCCGGTAAAAGACCCGCGGCTGTCCGAGTCGCTCGTCTTCGAGAATGCGTGAGGTACCGATGAGTAACAAACATTCGGAAGTCGCGGTCGAACCTGACAACTTACCTGCTGGCCTTTTGGCCGGGGTGGTGGGCGCGATGGTTGTCATCGTTATCGGGTTCGTCATTTTCGCCTGGATGTTCACCGGGTGGATGACTCAGCGCATTCAAGAAGAGCGCAATAGCGTCGAGCCCACGGCATTGATCGAGTCCAGGGCCGCTCAGGCTGCCGTCCTCGCAGGAGAGGGCACGGTCGACGTCGAAGGAACCTTGGTCCAACCGATCAGCATTGATGCTGCAATGGAACTCGTCATTGGAAGTCCCGAGCGATTTGGCCTCGGAACGGCCCGCTGAGGAAGAGTGGTTCAGTTACCTCGAACATATACTGTGCGTATCTCGGTTCTCCTGAGCCTGGTTGTAGGCCTGGTCGGCCCGTCAACTGCTCTGGCCACCGAGTCCCTTCCGCACGAACTCACTGGTGCCGACATCGTCGATCGCCGAGGTGAGGACCTGAATCTCGCAGGTCAGTTTACAGATCACGAGGGGTCGGTAACTGACTTACAGGCGTTCTTCGCCCAGGACGACACACCTGTCCTGATGACGTTGAACTATTACGAGTGCGGTTCGATCTGTAACACGCAGCTCACCTTGCTCGCGCAGAGCCTGACAGAAGTCGAGCTCAACGGCGACGAATTCCGCATTCTGACCATTAGCATCGACCCCGAGGAGTCCTCTGAACTGGCTAGCCGAACACGCTCGAGCTACATGGGACTGGCCGAACGTGACGATTTGGACTGGAACTTCATGGTCGGCGACCAAGCGAGCATCACCAGCGTGGCTGAGTCGGTCGGCTTTCAGTACAGCTACGATGAGGGGACCGATCAGTTTGCTCATCTCACGGCGCTCTTTTTTATCTCGCCGAATGGGCAAATCACTCAGTACTTGTACGGGATCGACTATCCCGCTCGCGATGTGAAATTCGCGCTGATGGAGGCATCGATGGGTACGATCGGGTCGGTCTTCGACAAGGTTGTGCTCAGTTGTTTCCACTATGTGAACGGTAGTTATACCCCATTTGCGTTCGGAGTAATGCGGTTGGGCGGAGCGATTTCTGTCGTGCTGCTCGGGGGTTTCTTAGCAATGTTGTGGCGCCGAGAGTCAACTCGGCGGCCGGAGGCGGTTCCATCATGAATGGATGGGGACAGTTGATTAATGCGCTAGGTACAGCAGCCACTGAAACGGTGGCGTCTGGATCCTCGGACAGCGGCTCGTTTTGGATGCCACCTCAGGCATCAACGGGAGCCGCCGGGCACGATGCGCTCTTCTATTTCATTTTGATTCTCTGCACCATTTTCTTCGTGGGTATTGTCGGATCGATGATTTACTTCGTCATTCGCTACAAACGGCGCAGCGATGACCAAAAGACGCACCCGATACAAGGAAGCCACAAGATTGAAATCATCTGGAGTGTGGTTCCGACCATCCTACTGATGGTGATTTTCGCTTGGGGCTTTCGGGATTTCATGGACTCCTCCATACCGCCTGCAAACGCGATGGAGATTCGCGCTACGGGAAGCCAGTGGAGCTGGCAATTCGATTACCCGAACTCGGGTGGCTGTTTCAGCAACGAACTCACGGTTCCGATTGACACACCCGTCAAACTCACGATGTCGTCGACCGACGTCCTGCACAGCCTGTTCATCCCCGCATTCCGGGTGAAACGCGACGTGTTACCCGAGCGCTACACGGTTTTGTGGTTCGAGGCGACCGTTGAAGGCGACTTCGACTTGTTCTGCACTGAATACTGCGGACAGCAGCACTCCACGATGCTCTCGACTGTGCATGTGGTCTCGCAAGAGTCGTTTGACAATTGGATTCAAACCGAGTGCGTTGCCGGCCTATCGCCGCAGGTCGTCTTCGAGGCCAGCCCATGTCCCTCCTGCCACTCTGTGGCCGAAGGGGGAGGGGACGGCCTCGGACCGAATCTGTTCGGAATCTACAACACCGAACGGGCCATGGACGATGGTGAGTCCGTCTTGGCGGATGACAACTATCTGCGCGAGTCCATTATGGACCCGAACGCCCATGTGCGGCTCGGATTTGAGGCGGGCAGAATGCCCACCTTCCGCGGCCAATTGAGTGAAACACAAATCAACCTGCTCATCGACTACGTGAAGTCGCTTGGTGCAGAAGGCACGGACGAGTAGTAACCATGGCATCAACCAGTGGTGACGCACACCAAGAGAGTTATCTCACGGCCAGCCGGGGCCTAGGGTCATGGCTGACCACCCTGGATCACAAGCGCATCGGCCTGATGTACCTTGGGGCCATCTCGATTTTCTTCTTAGTGGCAGGCCTTCTGGCCATCGGGCTTCGTCTCGAACTGCTCACACCCGAAATCGACCTGTTGGGGACCACAGACCCAGCCACAGGTAATCTCGACGCGGATGTTTTCAACAAGTTCATGACGCTTCACGGCGCTATCATGGTCTTCTTGTTTATTATTCCGTCGGTTCCAGCGGCCCTCGGCAACTTCCTGCTACCCCTCATGCTCGGGGCCAAGGACGTTGCATTTCCTCGACTGAACCTGGCTAGCTACTACATCTACGTTATCGGTGCGTGCTTCCTGCTCTATGTTGTTGCCGCCGGCGGCTTGGACACGGGCTGGACGTTCTACACGCCCTACAGCACCCAAACAGCCACATCGGTGGTCGCAGCAACCGCAGGTGCCTTCATCCTCGGTTTCTCGTCCATTCTCACTGGACTCAACTTCATCGTTACGGTCCACAAGATGCGTGCTCCTGGGATGAGCTGGTACCGGATGCCACTGTTTGTCTGGGGTATCTATGCGACCGCCATTATCCAGGTCCTGGCTACGCCCGTCCTGGCAATCACGCTGTTGCTACTCATATTCGAGAACGTGTTCGGCGTCGGCATCTTCAACCCGGCCCTCGGCGGGGACCCAGTGCTCTTTCAGCACTTCTTCTGGTTCTACTCCCACCCGGCCGTCTACATCATGATTGTCCCGGGCTTCGCGATTATCAGTGAGCTGGTAACCGTTCACTCTCGAAAGCACATCTTCGGATACAAGGCGATCGCCTACTCGAGCGTCGCAATTGCAGTCATCGGTTTCCTGGTCTGGGGTCACCACATGTTCGTGGCCGGCCAGTCCGATTTGGCGAGCGCGATATTCTCCTTTTTGACGTTCTTCGTGGCGGTTCCCACCGCGATTAAGGTCTTTAGTTGGGTGGCCACCTTATGGGGTGGCTCAATTCGGCTGACGACTCCAATGCTCTACGCGCTGAACTTCCTCTTTTTGTTCAGTATCGGTGGTCTAACTGGCCTCTTCCTAGGCACGTTGGCGACGGACGTTCAGCTGCATGACACCTATTTCGTTGTCGCCCACTTTCACTACGTCATGATGGGTGGCACCGTAATCGCATTCATCGGTGGTCTCTTCCACTGGTGGCCCAAGATGTTCGGGAGGATGTACGCCGAGCTGCCTGGTAAGATCAGCGCCGTTTTGGTGTTCATCGGCTTCAACCTAACCTTCTTTTCACAGTTCATGCTGGGTTCAAATGGCATGCCGCGACGATATGCGACCTATGACAGGGTCAGCGACTCGCTTCGCCCAACATTTGAGCTCTGGCACCAAGTTTCAACTATTGGCTCGCTCATATTGGCCCTTGGATTGTTCATTGTGGCCGGAACGCTTCTGCACGCCATATTCTGGGGCAAGCGTTCTCCTCACGATCCATGGCGCGGAAAGTCGCTCGAATGGACCGCATGTGCGACCCCTCCCATCGAACACAACTTCGAGGGCCAGCCGGTAGTGGACGCAGGTCCCTACGAATATGACGAAATCGACCACTCCCTCGGGAGCGGACACCACTAGGGCTGAGAGTAACGATGGCGCACGATTCACACGCGGAGCACCCGCCATTCCATAAGCATCACTTCGCGACTCCTGAACAACAGGCGTCGGCGGCGAAGTTTGGGATGTGGCTCTTCCTGGTGACAGAAATACTGATGTTCGGCGGCCTCTTCATGGCCTACATCGCCGCTCGGTACTTCTATCCAGAGACCTTTCTACACGCTCACGAGCATTTGAGCGTGCCGATGGGCACTCTGAACACCTTCGTATTGATCACCAGCAGTCTGACGATGGCACTCGCAGTCCGGGCAGCCCAAACGGGGCATTACCGAAAGCTGCGCTTTCATCTCGTTCTGACACTGGTCTTTGCGGTCATGTTCATGGTCGTGAAGTACTTTGAGTACACGGCGAAGTTCTCGCACTGTCTGGTGCCCGGCACGGCGTTTGGACAACCAAACTTCTACACGGACGAGTGCGGTACTCACGCAGCCCATCTGCTCGCGCAGGGTGGAGAGCCACAGCTCTTCTTCGGGTTGTACTTTGCGATGACTGGCCTTCACGGCCTTCACGTAATCATTGGCGTGGGCGTAATCGCTTGGATCTTGGTGACCCATAAGAATTACGGCCCTCAGTATTACTCTCCGGTCGAGAACGTTGGGCTCTATTGGCACCTCGTCGACTTGGTATGGATTTTCCTCTTCCCGTTGCTCTACCTGGTAAAGTGACAGCGTTATTTAGGAGCTGAGCCACAATGCAATCATCCCTCGATCGAGTTGATGCATCCTCAAAGAGGAAGAGCCACGGACCGGAGCACGGACCGCATCACGTCATGCCGGTCAACGTGTACTACGCGGTATACAGTTCTCTTCTGATCCTGACCGTAGTCACGGTTGCTGTCTCATTTGCGGGCCTTGGGCCGCTAGCGATTCCCGTTGCGATGGCAGTCGCGGTCGTGAAAGCCGCATTCGTTATCGGCTACTTCATGCACCTCAAGTACGACACGAAGTTTCACAGCTTGGTGTTCTTTTCGGGCTTCTTGTTTCTCCTCACCTTCTTCGCTTTCACCATGTTCGACCTCGCAGCACGCGGAGGCCAGAACCCAGAAACCGACACATTCGTGAAGCGCAACGAAGTTCAAATGATGCAACTCGAAGCCAACGGGTTCGAGGAACCCGTGCACGTCGAAGAGCATGGAGAAGGCGAGGGCACCGAGGAACACTCAGAAGCTGGCGCTCACTAACTCCCCGCAGAACCGCTCAAACGCCGCTGTACCGCGGCACTATCTCTCTTAGACAATTCAGACGAAGCAGTTCGATGGTCATCGGAGGCTAGGGCTCAGCTAGATCGCGAGGCCCGCAGCGACACCCAGAGGTCGAACAACCTCTAGGCAGTGCTCATGTATGAGCCCGTTGGTGGCCAACAAACCACCCTTGTTGGCGACAACCTCTCGATTGTAGGTGATGGGGTTCCCACCAAGATCGGTCAGCACTCCGCCCGCCTCTTCGAGAATTGCGTGGGGGGCGCACGAGTCCCACTCCTTCGTGTGCTCCGAGATATGCACGTATAGGTCGGCTTCGTCTTCCGTTATTGCTCCGACTTTGAGGCCCACCGAGCCCAGTTGCTTTAGTTCGACGACTCCGAGGCGCTTCTTTATCTCCTCGACCCCTTCAAAGAGGTGAGAACGCGTCAGTACCAGCCGAATTCCATCTTCGGGCTTTCTTTGGCTCACGCGTATCGGCCTGCGTTCCCCGCTGGCACTCTCGATGAACGCTCCTCCGCCTTTCGAGGCCATCCAACAGCGCCCCGTAATCGGGTGGTAGACCGCACCGACCACGGGTTCTCCCTCGACTGCCAAACCGATCATGATGACGAACTGGCCGACCCGATCGACGAACTCACGGGTCCCGTCCAATGGATCCACAACCCAGACTCGACTGTTCTGTCGCCGAACGAGGTCGTCCTTCAGCTCCTCGCTCAGGATTCCGTCATTGGGAAACCCATCGGAAAGTGAATTGAGGATAACTTCATTTGCTGCCAGATCTGCCTCTGTGACGGGCTCTTGGCCCGCCTTCCAACTGACCTTGGCACCGGTTTCATAGAAGGCCATGACCTCGCGCCCACCCAGTTTGGCGGCTTCGACAGCGACTTCTAACTCACGTTGGTACATTGTGTTGATTGTCCTTGTTCACGGTCTTTCAGTCCTGCGACTGAAGACTCCTTGAACGATTGTGCAACGCCATGTGGCCCTGCTGAATGCCTTCTGAGGCCAGCGCTGAGATCGCACCGAGATTTTGGGCTAAACCAACCGCCGCCGCAATCCGTGCGAGATCGGTGGCACGCTCCAAACCAAGTAGCTTGCAGGCCAGCTTGGCTGTGGGGTGGATCTTCGTCGCTCCTCCCACGATCCCCACCGAGAGGGGAAGCTCTAGTTCGCCAACTAGCTCGCCATTGGGTGAAGCCGTCCACACGCTCAGCGGCGAATACGTCCCGCTGCGGGCAGCGTAAGCGTGCGCTCCGGCTTCTACCGCCCGCCAGTCGTTGCCAGTAGCCAGGACGACGGCATCGATTCCGTTCATTATCCCCTTGTTGTGGGTCGCAGCCCGGTAAGGGTCGAGCACCGCAAATTGACTTGCCGCGACGATTCCGTCGCGCACAGAGGCACCATCTCGCTCCCCTCGTCTCAGTGCCTCTGCCGGAATTGTGCACCTGGCCACCACCAGACGTTGGTCTGCGAGATTTGAGAGGATCCTCAGGCCGACTGAGCCTCCAGTTAGTCCGACGATGGTTGTCGAAACCGACTCGGCAATCGTGTTGACCGCGTTGGCCCCCATCGCGTCCCTGCAGTCGATGTGAAGATGTACGACGAGCGTGCTGCCATCGCGTAAACAACGACTCTCCAGGCCTCGAAAACCGCCGCCCCTTGCGACAAGGTTGGGCACGACAGCGTCGCATTCGGCGCCAATCTGCGAGCTGTGCCCCTCCAGAGTCTTCGCCGCGGCCCCAGGATCGGGTACATCGCGCAGTTCGATCTGCGCAATAGTGACCGGCTTGGTCGCGGTTGTTTTGAAGCCGCCTCCAGCCCGCACCATACGTGCTGCGTTTGAAGCGGCTGCAACGACCGACGGTTCTTCGACAACCATCGGTATAAGAAAGTCGGCGTCATCGATTCTAAAATTGGTCGCGATCGCGAAAGGAAAGGGAAAGACGCCGATGACGTTTTCCACCAATTGGTCGGCTACCTCGAGTGGGAGGCCGGCGTCGAGCTGGTCGAGCGTTCCTGGAGCGAGCTCGAGGGCCTCTTCCACACGCCGCCTGCGCACCTCAACAGAATCTCGATAGAGTTTTGATAGCCTGCTGTCCATTCCATTACCGCGAAGGGTAGCCGTCGTAGTTCCGATCTACCTGCGTTCGGAAGACTTTGCCAGTGTCCTCACTGAGGCTCCACCGTCGTCGAGAAGACAGGACCCGCTACAGACCTCAGCGCGTCCACCAAGGTGTCGACGTTGCGGTCGGCCAA
>CAZDBH010000133.1:0-17570 GCA_964503485.1 uncultured Bradymonadales bacterium
CTAAAAGCTAACGGCTGGAGTCCGGGGCGTTATACGCGACGGGCTCCTAGCCTCCGGCGGTCACTGCTTCCAACCAGATTTCTGTCAAATCGCTCTTGTAGGCGTCGAGCTGTGACGGATCACATGCATAGGCTCGAACTCTCAGACGCACTTCGGCATCGTTCGTCTCTACGAACACCTCCGGACGCCGCCGAGGACTGGCGTATCGAGACACGATCGCGCTGGTATAGGCACACTTCTTCGCCTTGGGAAGCCCCACTCCGTCCGGAATCATGAGCGACACTTCGACGGCCAGATCTCGGTAGCCCGTGCGAGATATCCGGTACTCGCGCGTGATCAGGGTTCGGTTGGGTACCCGCATCTCGCGTCCACCCTGGGTCGTCAGTTGGGTGTGACTCAGGCCGACACTGACAACCTGGCCGACGATGTCTTCGAGTTCGATGCGGTCACCGGCCTTGAACGGACGGGTGACTGACAGGACCAAACCAGCCAGAGCATTGGCGAAGTAGTCTCTGAGAGAGAGGCCCAGCCCCAGAGCGAGGGGCAGCGCGATCAACATGGCGACATCTGTTGGCCGCCGGCTCAAAACATAACCGGTTACTACGACGATCGCCGCCAACCAGATGACCGCTCGGACATTAGGCATCCATCTGCGGGCGACTTCCAGCAGCGGAGTCGGATAGCGGGGCCGCGAGGTCGAAGTGAGTCCGAACAACCGATCGAGGACGTAGATGCACAGGTAAGCGATCCCCCCAACCGCCGCAACGACTCCAAACACGCCCACGATGTCCCAAAGCGTTCGCATGGTTAGAGCATGTTCCTTTCTTTCAGCCCATCAATCAACGGCTTGTACAGTAGTGGGTTGACCGTGAACCGCTCGCTCTTGCCGGGTACTTGTTCGAGCAGGTTGAGTGATCGGAGTTGTCCCAGCCGTGCCGAAGCCTTGTCCGGGTCGATTCGAGCGATTTGAGCGAACTCTGCAGCCGTGACACTACCGTGCATCAGGACACTAGCTAGCTGGAAGAGACGCTGGCTACTCAGTCGGTTTACCCATTGGCTTTCTTCTCTTGGCGGCCACGAGACTGAAATGCCGCGATCCTCACTTGCTGCTACGATCGATGAGAGCCAGTAGAACATCGTCATGACTGGATGCCCTTCGGCCACGTGATGAAGGGCCTCGAAGTACCGATCGCGAGCCACGTGATCGGGCAACTTCGCGACCTCTCCGCTCGGGCCAGACAGGTGAAACTTCAAGTCCAAACCGCTGACTTGGTGCCGCCGCATGACTAGCTGCTCGGTCGCCTTTTGGTCGAGGCGACCGACCTCCACGCGCTGAGAAAAGGCGTCACCCGCTCCCAGGAACGTATCCATGAAACGCCACGCGGCCGAATCGACCGTGACGATCCATAGGATGTGCGAATCCGGTCGACTGACGAAGTCGAGGAAGGCCTCGAGCGGCCTCAGACCGGACGGAGTCCGCAGCATGAGGTGCTGAATTTCTTCGAGGATAACGACGGCTCGGTCGCCTCTGTCACGAATTCGGTTCTCCACATCCGCCAAACTCTTCGCTTTCTTGCCGAACACGAGCGTCGAGAGTTCACGCGCTAGCGCTACTTCGTCGCGGACGCGGCCCACTAGGCGTTTTCGGTGCACGGGGAACTCGGCTAGATACCGTCGAAAGGCCCGCTCGATAAGGGTGGTTCGGCCCCCTCCCCTCTCGCCGACGACGAGAATCGCCGAGGGATGGCCGTCACGCCAGCGCGCTACGGCGACTCCCAACTGTGCAAGCTCGGCTGCCTGGCCTGCCAGAATGTCCTCGACCCCGAAGGCGGCGGTCTCAAACAACCGTCGATAGCTAGATGGGACACCGACGTGCTCGAAGCGCTGGAAGGTTGCCACCGCGGTGAGATCCTCGAGGCGAACCTGGGGTACGTCCAGCAGCCCGACCGCGGTTCGAATTCGCTGCGCAATCCGGCTGGCTGGGGTCGAGACGGTTGTTTGAAGCAATGTCGACAGCTTGCTCGGGCTTTCCACAGCCTGCAAATCGGTGGTCTCGTCCAACGATTGGATTCCGACCTCAGGTAGACCCGCTCGCCTTCTCGCCTCGGCGATGTCGACGGCGTCGAGAATGTTGAGGAGGAGAGCGGCCTGTTCATCCGCAACTTGTTCGATTGCCTCGGATATCTTCTGCTTTCTGTCGATGCTGCGCTGCGTTAGCTTCCGAACCCGATCGATCGTCTCGTCGAGGCCGCCCAGGGCCAAATCTCGTGCCCTTTTGAGATCTGGTTCGCCGTCATCGTCGCCGATCAGCGCCTTTTCTGCTCCCTCGAAGCTGAATGACAGGAAGTGCGCCACCTCGTTCATTTCGCTGACTGAATCCCGCAAGAAATTCAGCACCGCTTTCTGCCGGTCGTGTAGTCCCAAGCGAACCTCGTCTTCCAGGACCTCTCTCACCAACTCGCGGAACGGAAACAGTTGGGGGTCGACCGCAGGGGGGACTCCGTCGGGTGTCTGGGCTTCCCAAGCTGTGGCGTGGGTCAGAAAGGACTCCGGTAGATCAGCCAACCGATGCTCAATCGCTTCGAAGAAGTCGTCGAAGGGGGCACGAACGGTCTGCGGGTCCAGTCCGGCCGACAATTCCCCGATCGCAATTCTCGTGATGAAGCCGTCCAAAATCGAATGCTCGCTCTCCAAGGTCCTGCCGATAGCCTCCGGCTTGGCACCCTCGTCGAGGAAGGCCTTCTCAATTCGCGCCTTGGTTTCCTCGCATTGGTCTACGACTTCGTCTGGGTAGACTTCCAGTAAACTGATTACCCCCGCCCCAACTCCCTCAGCGCATTCACGCTGCAAGGCGCTGAATCGTCGGACGAACAGGACTCCTTCGAGCTTCAGTACAAGCGCGGCAGCCGTCGATCGTGCGATGACTTTCCACTGACTCTGATGAAGCTTGAGCGCCACGCGCTGGCGCGAGCGACTTTCGAGGGACCGCAGCCTCCGATAGCGGTGAGTAGGTAACTCCCAGGTACCGGCTAGCAGTGCCGCATGGCCGCATTTCCCGATGAGTTCCCCGATTCGCCGTCCAAAGCGCGAAACGAGCCAGTCGCCGTTGCGCGTGAGCTCTCGCTGAATGACGCCGAATTCTTCGGTGAGTTCCTGGCCGGCGGTCGCTATCAGCTGGTCGAAGTCTCGCTCTGGGTCGCTCACCGCCGTAAGACCGGCGAGCGTGATACGCTCGAGTAACTCGAGGAGAAGGCGCACTTTCCGAAGCAGGTCCAAGCGTTGAACGGCCATCCCGCTAGCGGCGATGTCCATCACTTCGCCGGCCCTAGCGCTGATATAGTGAAGTGCCAAGTCGGTTAGGTTGACGGTACGCTTTTGACCAACCCCTCCTCCCAGCGCTCCGCCGAGGACAAATCGGAGTCTTCGACCTCTCTTGAGGAGGCTGATCCACCAGGTGTCGTTTGGAGCTGGCCGCCTTCGCTCGGGTTCAAGGTCGACGACTACTGTGGGAAGTGACTCACAAACGCGATCAATCGCCGTTAGGTGGCGGGTCAGCTGGTGGTTCGCCTCGAGCGCCTCGATACCCTCAGTCAGCGCTTCGACTTCCTTCCGTAGGCTGGTTGTGAAATCGATGGTGAGCTGTTCGATTAGGTCGCTCACTTCGTCGATTTCACCGGATCTGATGCTGGCTGCAATTCTATCCAGGCCGGCCATGGCACGAGTTTGGAGGCGCGAGAGGGTGTCCGTGAGGAGGACTGTCTGGGGCGCCTCGACTTCATCTCTGAAACGTACAATGCTGTCCTGAATGCCCGCTTCCATACGTTTGAGAGCAGCCGCAAGCTGTTCATCGCGGACATCGGGTAGTCCGATGTCTTCGAGTCGTACGATTGGGGCCTTTGCCCTACTCTCGGCCCGCTCGATTTGTTCAGCCCGTGTCAGCGCTAGGCGCAAGAGCAGAGGGCCGAGGAGCAGGTTGATACGGACCACCTCGAGCAGGACCTCGCCGGTCCCGGTGGGCAGCACGAGCATCACCGAACTGACGAGGAGGAACGGAGTCACACCTTGACTGACGAATGCGAGGCCGCCAACCCGGTGGAGCTCCTGACGCGACTTCGTGAAGGTGGCGCCCAGCGCTGTTCCCACGTGCAATGCGGCGAGTCTCAACCCGACGATCAGAAAAGCCAACGGCCAATGTTCTATATGGAGGGCGAAACTTGCGCCCAACAGGACGAAGAGTGCTGCGACGACCGGGCGTAGGCGTCGTTCGATAGTTTTGCTGAGTTGGCGACTTTGAACGCTCAGATTGGCCGCGAACGCTCCGGCTACGACAAGCGAGGCCCAAACCCAACCATCGTGCTCAATTGTCAGAACGGCGGCTACGGCCAGTAGAACAAGGAGCGCCACACCGCGTCGCTCTGACAGTTTCGTGCTGATCGCCACCAGACCGCCTGACGTCGCACCGATTAGGAGACTCCAAAGAAGCCCGTCAAACGTTGTGGTCGTCGAGGCATCGAAGGCCGCTACCACTAAAAGGGGAAACGCCAAAAGGGCGAGCAACTCACCCAAGGCGGTTGTCGAAAAAGTCAGATCGGTCGTCCCACCGCGGGGCTTGGAGTCTACCGCAACAGCCAAAAAGGCATCGCTAGCAGGTACCCAAAGAATGAGCCCGACGAGAAGCAGCAGCGGAATTGATTCAGCGGGTGTGGCGAACGGATTCGACACCAGCCCCAAGAGTGGACCGGCAGCCAGTCCCAGCAGTAACACCGACACCACCGCTTGGCTGATCGACAACCCAATCGCGCGCGTCCACGTGCGGAGTCCCTTTTCACGATGAGTCAGACGCAGGCCCACAGCAAAGCCGACAACGCCGAACAAGAGTTGCCAGAGCCACGACCCTTCTGGCGAATCGACGACTAGGAGCCCGAAACCACCAGCACCACAGAGCATTCCGGCCAGGGCAAAGCCCAGGATCCGGGGTATGTGGACTCTCGCGAGCAACTCCCCCAAAACGGTCGCGAGGGCTAGGGCGATACCAAGGCCGACCAGGACAGGCGTCTGCCCGCTCCAGGGAGCTATCTGAGCAGTTCCCACTGCTAGTGCCAGTCCGATTGCCCCATATGCCAGTGTTCGTTTCACGTCACCTGCGCCAGAAAGCCGGTGAGAGAAGAACCAAGAGCGTGAAGAGCTCCAGTCTTCCCAGCACCATTAGACCCGATAGAAACAGCTTTGCGGTTAAAGACAGCGGCGCGAAACTCTCGACTGCACCGACCGAACCGAGCCCGGGACCAACATTTGCCAAACACACAATGACCGCCGAAGCGGCACTCACCAAGTCGTCCATCATGGTCGACATCAGGATGGTGCTGAGAGCGAAAATCCCCAAATACAGAGCGAGATAAACGAAGACGGTATGGATTGTGTCCTGATCCAATGTTCTTCGGCCGATCTTCACCGCACTGATCGCTTGGGGCCGGAACACTTTGCCGACCTCCCGCATCGCGCCTTTCACGAGAATCATGATTCGGATCGTCTTGAAACCACCGGCCGTGCTTCCGGCCATCCCTCCGATGAAGAAGAGCACGAAAAAGATCGAGCGACCGAAGGTCGAGTATTGGTCGAAGTCGTCGGTAACAAACCCTGTGGTCGAGACAATTGAAGCCACTTGGAACGAAGCGTAGCGAAGACCGCCGCCAATGCCGCCGTGCATTCCCTGAATCACGAACGTCATCAGAATCGTGACAGAGAGCAGAATGCCGAAGTAGACCCAGAGCTCGCGGTCGCGAATTGCCCTCTTCCAACCGCTTCGCACCGCCTGGAAGTAGAGCGCGAAGTTGATTCCGGCCAGTATCATGAACACCGTAGTGACGATCTCGATCGCCGCGGAATCGAAGCCCGCGATACTGGCGTTTCGAGTCGAAAATCCGCCCGTTCCCAGGGTCGACACGGCGTGACATGCGGCCTCGAAGAGGTCCATGCCGGCCAACCACAACGCCCCCATGCAAGCCAGCGTCAGCGCGATGTAGATTCGGTATAGATAGCCGCTTGTCTCCTTGATCTTTGGCCTGAGGCCCTCGGTGATCGGACCGGGGACTTCGCTCTTGAAGAGCAGCTTCCCACCAACGCCAAGCTGGGGAAAAATGGCTACAAACAACACCACGATCCCCATGCCGCCAAGCCAGTGGGTGAAACATCGCCAAAAGTGCATCCCGTGAGTGAGAGTGCCTTCGATGTCGGTTAGGACCGTCGCTCCCGTCGTCGTAAGACCACTAACTGACTCGAAATAGGCGTCAACGGGATTCGTAAACACTCCATCGAATAGATACGGGAGTGCTCCGAACACACCAATCAGGGCCCAACTGATGCCGACGACGAGGATCGCCTCGCGCCGAAAGACGGTGCCGAGAGCACCGCGCCCCCACCACCTGAGAGCTGCGCTAGAGGCCAGCGTGATTGAAATCGACAGAACGAAGCTGGTGGCCGTTTCCGTCTCCCCGTAGAGCAGAGCTACTCCGAGCGGCAGGACCATACAAATGGCCGTCGCGAAGAGAAGTGAACCGAGTAGCTTTGCAACGAGTTTGAATCTCATTTTTGTGAAAACAGGGGCTTTCGGAAGAGCCGTTCAACGTCATGCCGTACTTGTGGCAGCGTAAAGACAACCACTCGGTCACCAGCTGAGAGATGATGATCACCACGCGGAACGAAGGTACCCTCCTTACCTAGACCGGCGCACACCACGGCGCCGCGGGGGAAGTTGAGATCGCGCAACGGGACCCCTGTGATGCGGGCGTCCGGCGGCACCAGAAACTCGAGAAACTCGCCGGCCCCATCCAGAATCCGGCTGATTGAGATGACCTCACCCTCGCGCACGTACTTGAGGACCTGCTTGGCAACCGCTAGACGGGGGCTGATGGTCACGTCGATGCCCAAACGCTCGCACACCGCCGTGTAGTCTGGTTTGTGCACCAGAGCGACGCAGCGCGCGGCACCGAGGTCCTTGGCGAGCAGACTCGCCATTAAGTTGACCTCGTCTTCTTTGCTCACAGCGATAAAGACGTCGACGGCATCTACGCCCTCTTCTTCTAGAAGGTGTACGTCCGTGCCATCGGCGTTGAGAATGACGGTTCGATGGAGCTCGCGGGCCAAACGCTGGCACTCCTCGCGATCGCGGTCGATTAAGACCACATCGAGCCCTTCCCGCTCGAGCGTTCTCGCCAGGTAGAGGCCAATCTTGCCGCCGCCGATAATCATCGCCTTTCGTGTGAACTGCTTTCGCCGCCTGCCAAAGACCTTCTCTACGGCGTTCATCGACTCGGTCAGTCCAACGACATAGACATCATCTCCGACCTGGTAATAGTCGTTCCCACCGGGGACGATTAGCTCATCGTCCCGAACAATCGCGACCACCAGGCAACTCTCGGGCAAGACCAGTGCTTTGAGTGGCTTACCGATTCCGGCGGTGTTTTTGTCGATCGCTAGCTGAATGACCTCGACCCGATTATCGGCGAAGTCCTCTACAGAAAGCGCAGATAACGAGCGTACAATCTTGTGAATCTCGCGAGCCACTAGGGTGTATGGGTTGATGACCAGATCGATCCCCATCATCCCCGTTACCAGACCCCGCTCATCATCGAAGTAGGCGAGTTCGTCCGAGCGAGCGACCGTTCTGCGGGCACCCATCTCTGCCGCTCTGTGAGCCGCAATCAGATTCACTTCACTCCGGTTCGTAACAGCGACAAAGAGGTCTGTGTTCTCGAGATCGAGTTGGTCCAGGACTTTCCCGCTCGCGCCATGCCCCCGTAGGACCATCACGTCAAACGCCTCCTCGGCTCGGGCTAACGATTCTGCGTTGGAGTCGACGACAGTAATATTGTGCCCTTCGTGGACAAGAACTTGGGCGATGTGCCTCCCGGTCTCCCCCATGCCAACAACAACCACGTTCATGCGGGCACCTCTTGTAAACTCTCTTGCTCGGCCGGTGAGTCACTCCCAGGTGACTCGACCTCGCCTTTGTCGATGTGCGAGTTGTTGTTGGGCAACGAAATCACGAGTATCTCGCCCGCAAGAACCAATATGACGGGAAGCCAAACCAGCAACGGCTCCCACAGTGCCAGCGAAAACCCGAGGGCGACGACGAGCCCGGCGGGGCCTCGCCCAATCAATCCGTACCACGGAATATGTGCTGCTGGATTGTCTAGGTTAATCGGACGCACGAGGCGCCCTACCGGGAAACGAGTCAGGGCATGGAAGACGAGCACAGCAACTAGGGATAGAATGACGGTAAGGCTGTTCCCGGTCGGCACGGCTGCGGCGAACCACAGGCCGCACAAGAAGGCGAGAGCCAAAGCGATGGGTCGGGCTGCCAGTCGATCGCAGCGACTAACCTGTTCCGACCCGCTAATCGTAACTAAACCCGCCGTTACGCCGGCCAGCAGAGGTGGCGTCTGTGTCCAGACGCACACGCCCGTGAGTATCAAAATCACCGCGATCGTGGCCGACAGGCTCCAGTCGTGTTCGGGACCGACAACTCGAATGAGGAGGCCCGCGCAAACTCCCAGCCCACGCTGAGCCACCACGAGTTCGGTGGGTGTCATACCGACAGGCGGAACAGAGACGAAAGCGCACAGCACGCCCGCGACTACGAGGGCGAGAATCGTCATGGTATGAGCGGGAAGGCTGCTTGCGCTTTCTTCTGAGGGACCGAGCAACCCAATTGAGAAGAACGCTACCGCCGCTGCCACCAAACCGTGTGAGGTACTGATCTCTCCGAAGTGGTACACAATCGCAGCCAGCATGGCGAATCCAGCCGCGGCGATTGCGCACCACAGCCAATGGCGGCGAAAGCCCACCAGGTCGGCGACTTTGAAACGAGACCCGAACACGAAGCTCTGTAGCGCGAGAATAACGTATGCGGCATCCATGAAGAGACCATCGCGGCTCGGATCGACCCAGCTGGTGGCGCCGAGCAGCATGCCGATCGGCAAAGCCAGAAGAATGGCATCAGATGCGGAGGAACGAATCCTGCTGAGGGCAAATTGGCCGATCAGCGTGACGCTCACCGCCAGGGCGGAAATGTGAAGTAAATTATCCATTCCCAGCCTAAACTGCTGTTTTTAAACAAACAATCAACCGCATTACCCTCGAGCGAGCTGTACCGGCCCATTTCAAAATTGGCACAGCATGCGCCGGAGTGCAAATTCACGTCCTGTTGGAGGAAATCGTCGGTTGTGGCAATCGGCCACGGAGATTAGGAGTTTCTGCCTTCGCGGTGCAGAGTTTCGCTTCAATCCGCCGTCATGGCCGCTTTCAGGATCGAATATGCGGTGTCATCGAACGCTGTCAGGATCACACTCTGGATTGCCTCGGCAGAAGCGAGGAAACTCCTGATCTGTCCGACAGCAATCCGAGCTGCTCTTGGAGCGGGGAAACCGTAAATACCCGTGCTGATGGCCGGAAATGCCACACTCTCTAGCCCCCATTCTTCAGCGAGAGCCAGGGAACTGCGGTAGCAGCTCGCGAGGAGTTCGTCTTCGTTGGATTGGCCGCCACTCCAGATTGGGCCCACGGTGTGAATAACCATATTCGCTGGCAGAAAATAGCCGTTTGTTATCTTCGCTTGGCCGGTCTCACACCCGCCTAGCAACCGACAGGCCTCGAGGAGCTGATGGCCAGCGGCTTTGTGGATTGCGCCGTCAACCCCCCCGCCCCCTAGAAGACTCTCGTTGGCGGCGTTCACAATGCCGTCTACATCCAGGGTCGTAATGTCCGCTTTGACGAGGGAAAGCCGTGCGTCTCGACTATCTGTGAACGGTTCCACTACGAAAGCAGTGTTTGCAGGAGCGGTCTCACCTCTTTGCCCGGAAAACGACCGCGTAGCTTGGGCATGACCTTGCCCATGACCTTGCCCATGTCACTCATGCTTGATGCTCCGACCTCTGCGACCGTCTCCTTCAGCATGTCCAAGACCGCGTCAGCGGTGAGCTGTTGGGGCAGGTATTCTTTGATGATGACCAGCTCCGCCTTCTCCTTCTCGGCAAGGTCTTGCCGCCCACCCTTTTCATAGGCATCGACGCTCTCAGCGCGTCGTTTCGCTTCTCGGGCCAGAACGTCGATCTCTTCAGACTCCGTGAGTTCGGCGCGTTTCTTGATCCCCTGGTTTTTCAGCTCGGATATCAGTAGCCGAATGGTGCTGAGGCGTTCCTTGTCGCGGGCTCGCATTGCGGTCTTCATATCCGCGGTCAATCTATCGAGTACTGCCATGGTGGCCTCCGTGAGTCTCTTTGCGGCTCAGATCCGACTCGCCGCGACGACCTTTCTCATATCTCGGCCAGTCGGTCGAAATATCCAAGGCCTCTACCCGTGTTACCAAACCGGATGGAGGTCCTCGGCTTCGTATGGAATCCGAATCACGGGCCATGGTGCCGTCCTAGAGGACGACTTGCAACTCGTTTGGACAGGCACTACAGTTTTGGTGTGGGTCTTTTGAATACACTGACCGCCCACACGGTTTATAAGTGATGACTTTGACAGGTGGTAAATGATGACGCGTTCAATCCCTTTGGGTCTCCCACACCAATTCGAGTGGCTTCGGATCGTGCTCGCGCTGGTCTTTGTCATGAGCGTTCTAGACGGCGTTCTGACCGTTTATTGGGTCGCTTCCGCACAGGCCACCGAAGCCAATCCACTGTGGTCTTCGCTGCTGGCGACCAGTCCGGTCATCTTCATGGTCGCCAAGACAGGCTTGGTGGGCGGTGGTTGCTACATTCTGTATCGGCATCGTCTCAGAGCAATTAGTATTGTTGCCAGTTTCGGACTGTTCTTCATCTACTACTCCTTGATCGTCTATCATGTGGCCGGGGGCATCGCGTAAGAAGAGCCCTGACCCACTCAAGGAGTTATCCGGTGCGCTATCTCTCACTCATACTGTCCTTTGCCCTCCTCTACCCAGCTCACTCTCAGGCCCAGGATTCTCAGCCGACGAGTGCCGCCACAGCCGAGAGCGGGCAGATTGCAGATCCGTTTCTTTGGGAGATTGAGGGCCCGACAGGTACGGTTTTCCTCTTTGGCACGATTCACCTCGGTGTAGCCGCGCACGACCTGCCGCCAATTGTGCAACAGCGGCTGAGAGAATCACCGGTAGTAATGTTCGAAGCAGATATTCGAACGATGAACGCGTTCGAGCTGATGACAGCCGGGATGTATCAAGGCGATGAGACACTGCAGCAGCACTTCAACGAGGAGCAATGGACTGGTCTGGTCTCCGCGGTATCCCCGAGCATTCCTGAAACGATACTTCGCACGTACCGCCCATGGTTTCTCTTTACACTGGTTAGTCAGTCTCTGTTGCCGGCCACGGAGCCCATGGATCTTACGCTTATGGCAGCCGCTGAGGGCAACCTGAGCGAACTGCGCTTCTTCGAGACAGCAAGCGAACAGACCGCCCTTCTCGCGGCTGTGCCTGACCAGGCAATGGTGGACCAGATCGTGGAGTGGGTTGATGACACAGAAGCGGCCCGCGGCGAAGCCCGTGCCCTCGTCCAGGGTTACCGCGATCGCGATACTGAAGCCATCGCGGCAATTGTTCTCGACGCCGATGACAGGGCGCGATGGCCTGACTTGTACGAACAGCTGATCTTCGCGCGCAACGCTCGTTGGATGCCGGTCATCGAGGCCCTTGTAGCGGAGGGAAGCGGCTTCGTGGCAGTGGGGCTGGGGCACCTCATCGGTGAAGACAGTGTGGTCGACCTTCTAACCCAGCAGGGTTACACGGTCACTCTCGTGGCGGGGCAAGACATTGCGCCGTAAACGAGAGGGGACCCAAAGCATCGCGTTTCGAGCTTTCCGACGCTTCAATGAGCCGGATCTTCGCCATTTGGCGGGGAAGAAGTACCGCCTCGAGCCGGTGCTCGATCAACTGTTCGAGGGTAACTCGTTGGGTGAGAAGCTCGCTCGCGCTCTAGCGCACCAGCGTGCGATTCCCGTGAAGGAGCTCTTCGAGTCATTCGAGTTCTTCGAGCGCGTCAGGAAACGAGTTCGTGCTGAAGTCGTAGCCGACCTATGCTGTGGCCATGGACTCACAGGAGTACTATTCGCTGTGTTCGAGCCGAGAGTCGAGCGGGTGATTCTGATCGACCAGCAGCGTCCTGCCAGCTATGACAAAATCATCAAAGCGATCGACTCCGTGACTCCGTGGGCAATCGAAAAGCTGGAATACTGGGAAGGTGACTTGCAGAAACTGGCCACGGATCTGCCCCTCGGAAGCTCAGTCCTCGCCGTCCATGCATGCGGTGGCCGAACCGACCAGTGCATCGACGTAGGAGCCAAACTCGGTGGGCCGATCGCCTTGATGCCCTGTTGTCACTCACAAAGCCCCTACCAAGGACCCGATACGCTGCGCCATGCACTTGGAATCACAGACGCCTCAGACGTCGACCGAACCTATCGTCTCGAGGCTCTGGGCTATCGAGTCACCTGGACGGCAATTCCTTCTGAAATCACCGCGAAACCCCGCGTTATCGTCGCAACAAAACCTCGCTAGTTCTCGCACCGCCGTTGCGGTCATGCCACGGCCATTTCTACCGTTCGTGAGGGATTGCTAGCCGCCTGGGCCCCAGCATCCCGGGCGGTAAAAGCGACAAGCTTGTCAACTGACCCTATTCAGTGCCATGATTGCCTGTCTTTGCAACCACTTATGGCGGTAGCGATGGGCCCAACTGACAGACATCTACGGTTCGTGCTGGTGGTAGGCTTCTGCTTGCTGACACCTGGCCTCGACGCCTGGGCGGCCGACATCCGAGGCGAGTTTCACGTCTCGCCGGCGAGCCCAAACGTAGACGTGGTCGGAGCGGGTTATCATGCGGTGACTTCGGTTGAACCCGAGGGACGTGTGCTCTACCCCCTGTTACCCCTGTCGGAAATGTTGCTCGTCGCGACCCCGCTCGGTGAGGAGCAGGTCACCATGAGAGGCCACGACGATGCGATTACCCTCCGTTTTGGAGACGTTGCCCACGGTGACTTGTGGTTCGCAGTGCCTCCCAACACGACAGTAACCCTAGAAAACGATACCGAACGTGCCCTGCAGGCACGTCACTCCGGCAGTGGCGAAACTCTCGTCATCGCTCCGGAGAGCGAAGAACTGGTATTCCAAGAGGAGCTGCAACCCACAGGGCTTCACACCATTGAGGTCCAAGCGTCGCAGGGAGCCTTTCGAATTCTCGTTATCGATGGCCCCTTTGCGGTTGCCGAACTCGAAAACGAAGGCGGGGGCGTAGTACAAATCGAGTTCCCTGGCAGCGTCGAGCGTGGGGGGCCGGATGAGACCGGGTTCCGGCTCAGTCTGTGGTTCCGGGGGCAACAAATTTGTCTATCTTCGACACCCGGAGAGTGCGCCGTCGAGGTCTCGGGCTCGGGTGACGGTGACGACGTCCTGTTGGCACCCGTGAGTGTATCGAACTCGCTCTTCATCGGAGTGAGATCGCCGTAATGCTACGCCTAATCAAATTCTGGTTCACTCTCGTCCTGCTGGCTGGAACGGCGATCGCGATTCTGCTCGTTACCGAGGTACAGCGGCAGGAGCGAGACATCCGGGAAGGACTGTCTAGCGAAGCGTTCGGAGCCTTTCTGACTTGGGCAGACGCCGATCTTCGCGCCAGTGAAGTGCGTACGGAGTCAGTGACTCAACTGGCTGAGAGTCAACGCGCCCTCTCATTGGTGGCCCACAACTCCACGGAATTGACCGAGAGGCAGCGTCGTCGAGTCGCACAGGAGGATAGCGCCGAGAGTGCGCTTCTGGGACTGTCCCAATCACTACCTGCCCTCGCGACGGGCGACCGAATCATCGCGGTTGTCAATTCCACCGGACAGGTGGTCGCAGCAACCGGCGAGCAAACGGTACAGACGGATGCGCTCCTCGAAGTCCGTCGCGCCTTGGTTCGAGGCAGCTCCAGCGACGGCGTTCAAATGGTCGATGGTCAGCTCTACCTAACCGCGGCGGCACCAATCGTGTTCGAGAACGAGCTGATCGTCGGCGCTGTCTGGATTGCGGAGCCCGCTCTGGCGCTCAACACAAACGAAGAATGGACCTTCGATGTGCTGGTCTACCAGGACGGCGAAGTTGTGATTTCGACGCTGGACGAGGGGGCGGAGAGCCGTTTGGGGAGCCTTCCGGTAGCTGACCCGGGAACCCTCGGGCTGGGCAGGGCTGGTGCGGCCAACATGATCGACCGAGGGTCTACGGTTTTTGCTGCGATTCCAACAGTGTTCCGCGAGCCCTCGGCAACGGGTGAGGCGACGACCGGTTCCGCCGAGAGCAGATCGGCCAATGCCGCCAGCGAGGCTGAAGCACCGACAGGCTCCCCCGATTCCGGCTCGCTCATTGCGATGGTCGTAGTAGAGGCTCGGACCGTCCCCACGACGTGGGAAAGCATCGGTGCGAGGCTCCAAAACGTCGATCTGATGGATGAACGTCTGTTGGGCGTCGCCGGTGCCTCACTGCTCATCTTCCTACTCACGATGGGCGTGATTGGCCTCGATGCGCGATTGCTCCGAAAGCGTGTCTCGCGCCAAGCCCGCGAGGAAGAAGCCGATCTTATTCGCTCGCGGTCGTTCGAACCGTCGGACAGACCGCGACCTCGCAACCCCGAGATCGCGACGCCCGCAATTTCTTCACTAAGGGATTCCGACTCCGTCAAACGCGCTACCGGTGAGATCACCCGGCTCAAGCAAAAGAAACAGCTGGATATAGGGACGGCGAAAGCCATCGATCAACCACTGCCGATGCCGCCTACTGACGACTTCCCTTCACTTCCTCTTGCGCCACCGACCCCCGATGATCTCGGTGGGCCGGTCTTCCCGCTCGAGGACCCAGTAGACGACTCGGTCGTCCCGATTGATGCCGGACTGCCGGACGATCCGTCGTTCGCGAAGGGGCTACCAAATCCCTTCGATAGCGAGTTTCCCGATGACAGCGAGGCACTGCCTCTCATTCCGCCCCAGGTTGAAGACCCGATGTTCAGACTCGCAGAAACGGCCCAAGCGGCTAAGGCCGCCCCCGCTCCGGCCGATCCGCCGGATTGGCTGCTGTCAACTCAGAACTCAGAGAAGAAGCCAGCCGGAGGACCGAAATCAACGGTCCCCATCGCAGAATCGGCGCGAGATAAGTTGTTGTCAGAACTGCTTGGCGACCAGTCGGTTCTGTCGGAGCGTCAACCTCCTGGCCGCAGGCCACAGCCGGTCACCGTCCAGGGCGGCCCAGAGGTCGCGGATACCGTCCGCAGTGAGCCGATCCCAGAAAAACTCCTCGCCCAATCTGATGGTTCCAACCTTCGTGATGAACTTCAGTCCGACTTTGCGGCGGCTACAGGCGGGGCAACTTCCCACTACCATCGTCTCTACGAGGAGTTTGTGGCTGCCCGTAAACAGTGCGGCCTCGGTTCCGGAAACCTGCAGTTCGAGAGTTTTCGCGCAAAGGTCGAGCGTAAAGAAAAGGACTTCATGGCAAGGCACGACTGTGACGCTGTGGAACTGGAAGTCTTCGTCCGCGAGGGAAAAGTAGGGCTCAAAGCCAAACCCGCTACCTAGGGCCCGAGCGAAAAGTCTGCCGCATTCCCGTTGCCCACCCCGACACATCCCCGTATTATCCCTTCTCCTACTTCGCAACAGGAGCACGTGCGAGTCATGATCGTATTCTCAACCGATCGGCAAACAGCTGATCGTCAGATCGACGCTATTATCTTCTACCTGACCGCCTTCGGTTACATCGACGGAGAGTTTGATGTTTCCGAGCGTGTGTTCGTTCGTGAGTACATACGGCGGCTTGTCGAAAGTCGGATAGACGGAGCCGGGGTAACTGACCCCAGCATGCGACGACAACTCGTCGACCAGTTCAACGAGCACTTTCTCAACGTATTTCGTCAAACCGACAACTACGTCCGCGAACTGTTCAGCGAGAGCTTTGCCGAAGGTGAAGACCTCAATAACTTCGTCTACGCAAAACTAAAGTTGCGGGCTTTTGAGATTTATCAGAGCTTCGACGAGACCAATCAACGACAATTGCTGTCTACAGTCGAGGAACTGATCGCGGCCGATGGCGTGATTCACCCGGCCGAGGTGCGCTTCCGGGACGAAGTCAAAGCGCTGCTGCAGGCCGAGGCACCCCAGTTCGTGGAGCCAGAAAAACCTGCAGTCGCGACGACTCTCAGCCTTCAGGCTCCTTGGGTCCTTCGCGCATCGGGCGCCAGCCACCCCATCTTAGATGCGATCGAACATCCATACTCGCGTGATCCACATACGCTGATGAACCAGGCCGCCACCGATTACCAGTTGATCAGCACGGCGATCGCGAATCTGGATGCGCAACGTCAAAGGGGCGAAGGGAGGCTGCAGGGCAAAGCCAGTTTTTCGGAACTCGCCGGAGGAGGCGAGTTCCTCGACGGCTACGTGTACTGCCTTCCTCCCGATCCGGGGAAGAGCTATGAGCTGCTGGTCCTGGGCGACCTTCACGGCTGCTACAGCTGTTTCAAGGCCGCGCTGATGCAGTCGAACTTTTTTGGAAAGGTCGAAGCACACAAGCAGGATCCGGTAAACAACCCAGATATGCGACTGGTCCTGCTCGGCGACTACATCGACCGGGGAATCTACAGCCTCGAGGGCATCCTGCGGGCTGCCCTTAGAATCCACGCCGAAATGCCGAACAACGTCTTTCTCTTGCGCGGCAACCACGAGTATTTCGTGGAACGGAATGGTCGAGTCATGAGCGGGGTGATGCCCGCTGAGGCGATCAATACGTGGATGGGCCCGATTCCCGTGGAGCATTTCCTCGAAATGAAGCGTCTGTTTGACGCGATGCCGACCATGCTTGCGTTCGAGAGGACCCTCATGGTGCACGCGGGCATCCCCCGGGACGATACCCAGGGCGCGAAACTTCGGGACCTTGCCTCATTGAATGAGCCCGATATTCGCTTTCAGATGATGTGGAGCGACCCCAGTGAAGTCGACTACGTGCCGATCGATTTGCAGAAGCAAAACGCTCGGTTTCCCTTCGGGAAGCACCAGTTCCGGCGCTTCATGGAGCGAATCGGCTGCAACACGCTTATTCGAGGCCATGAGAAGATCAACGAGGGCTTCGAAGTCACCTATGACGAGGGCGACCTTCGACTGCTCACCATTTTCTCAGCGGGTGGGGCCCACAACAACGATCTGCCTGCCCAGTCGAACTACCGAATGGTCACACCGATGGCCCTTACCATTGAGTACCGTGACGGCCACCACACGGCTACCCCTTGGGAGATCGACTATCAAACCTATAACTCACCGGCCCAGAACGGGCTCTTGACTGCCGCATAGCCGCGGGGGAGAGACTGGATCGAGGGCTCTCAGAGCATATGCGTGATCGGCGCCTTTCCGTCCGGCCTCACTGGGGTGGAACGCGCCACGCGTTTCGACCACTTTCAACGACTAGCAGGACAACTCGAGACGGCGAGCGCTTCCAACTTTCCGGCTCTGCACGCTGTCTGCCATGCCCTGATGAACGGTATACCCGAGGTCCATGTCTTCGGCATCGGTGAAGTCGAATC
>CAZDBH010000134.1:0-17536 GCA_964503485.1 uncultured Bradymonadales bacterium
GATCACCTTCTACAGGTGGTGTTCCTTCGCATTCAGTCGGCTCATCCGGGCAGTCGTCGTCGTCAATGCAGCTCGGCGTTCCACACCACCCGTCACCATCGGCGTCGTTGAGGGGATCAAATGGGCAAAGGTCGTCACAGTCGGCGATCTCGTCACCGTCTGAGTCCAGGTCAGAGATGCCGCAGCCGCACGTGCCGGGAATGCGCTTGTTCGGATCTTCTGGGCACAGATCGTGACATTCGATTTCTCCCGGATCCTGCTCCTCGCACGCCGGTGGGGCTGAGGGGTCTTCGCAGTCCTCGGCGACCTCGCAGTCCAAGGCACAGAAATCATCCGAGTCCTCGTCGTCGTTCTGGTCAAACGGGCAGATGTCGACACACGCTGGGCGAGATTGACGAACACTCCAACAACGACGAAATCAACTGGGAGATTCAGGAGTTCCAGGACAGGCTCTATATCGACAATTGGGGAGGCGGTGTCATTCGCATCGAAATCGCCGGAGACACCCCAATACAAGCCTTGTCACGCTTGCAACTCGCAATGGATATGTTGCTCGACGAGATGCTTCGTCCTCAACGTGAGTCGCTCGACGGCTCAGTCGAGTTTCTCGAAGAGCAGGTGGCTCGGGTGGGGGAAGAGCTCGAGGCCGCCGAGAATGCTGTTAGAGAGTTCAAAGAGAATCACGCCGAAGAGCTGCCCGAAGTCTACCAGGGCAACTTGAACCGCTACTTAGCAACACTTCAGGAACTCCAAGACGCCGAGTCCGATTTGGGCGTGGCCCAAGGCCAACTGCACCTCTCAGAGCGGCAGTTAGCCAACTACAATCCGCGGATGAGAGAGGTCGAGGAAGAGCTGGCTGGCGCCCGCGGGCGTCTTCGACAGCTACTGGGCGTGTATACTGCCGAGCATCCCGACGTGGAGCGCGCGAGGCAACGGGTGAGAAACCTCGAGGCCGAGGCCGCCGAGATTGCAGCCAACCCGGGCGTCGACCTACACGGCGAGACCACCATCGAGTTGACCGGAACCGGCGAGAGTAGGGTTGTGGCCGGCGACATGGTGACAGGCGAGCTTCTCACCTACCGGCAGGCGCTCAGTGACGTCGAGGCGCTCAGCTACCGCGTCCAGCGGCTCGGGGAACAGCTCAACACCCTACGTGAGGTGGTCCGTTCCTTCGCGGCCAACGAGCAGATTCTCAACGCCTTGGCACGCGATGTCGAAGCGAAGGCCGAACTCTATGTCAACCTGAGAACACGCTACGAAGACGCCCGTATGACACGAGAGGTCACGCTGCAAACCGAAGCGGGTCGAGTATGGATCATCGAGTCCCCGACCCTTCCCGCGGGTAACAACAGGCGGCCGATATCCAAGGTGTTCATTTTCGGAGTGGTCGCCGCATTCCTGCTTATCGCGGCGCTTATCTCGCTTCTCGAGTTCATTGATCCGACCGTCCGAATTCCTTCGGAAGCCGCTGAACTGGCCGATGTGCCGGTCATTGGTGTCATACCTCGGTTGGCAAACCCGTCCTGATTTAGGAGCGTTCTGATATGGCCCGCGTCGGCATCGGGGTACCGGTCTACAATGGCGAGCAATTCGTGGGTGCAGCGCTCGAGTCCATGCTCGGTCAGACCTTCGGCGACATCGACCTGGTGATCTGCGACAACGCCTCGACCGATCGCACGGAGGAAATCTGCCGCGACTTCGCCGCACGTGACAAACGGGTTCGGTACTTTCGCAATGCGACCAACATCGGCGCCGGTCCAAACTTCAATCGTACCTTCCACCTGAGTCACGGCGAGTATTTCAAGTGGGCCGCCTGTGACGATCTGCACGAGCCAGACTTCCTGCGCCAATGTGTTGAAGTCCTCGATTGCGACAGCGAGGTGGTGCTGTGCCATACCGCGGCTACCTATATTGATGAACACGGCAAGCGCATTGGTGGGTACACGCCAGATCCAATTCCCAACGTGGGGTCCGATCGACCGTCGGTGCGGTTTCGCGATTTGATCATGAACGATCATTGGTGCATCGAGGTCTTCGGCCTCATCAGGCGGGACGTCCTCGCTCGCACGCCCTTGATCGCGAGCTTTGTCGGGTCTGATCGCACCCTACTCGCCGAGTTGGGCTTACTGGGCAAGCTCCACGTGGTGCCGGAGGTCTTGTTTCTTTCTAGAGACCATTCAGGTCGCTCCGTTCACACCAACAAACGGACACGTGGCGAGTGGTTCGACCCGAAGCTTCGAGGCAAGTTCTCGCTGATGCACCTGCGTTGCGGAACCGAATACCTACGCATCTTGACGCGGGTGAAACTCACACCGCGTGAACGCTTCGCTGCGGCCTCAATTCTTGGCCCCTGGGTATTGGCCAACCGCTGGCAGCTCAGAGAGGACGTCGAGGAAGGGTGGCAAAACTGGCTCTCACGCAGGAAAAGACAGTGACTGGACCAGTCGTCAGTACCGTTATTCCCACCTACAACCGTGCCAAAGCGGTTTCGGGGGCAATTCGCAGTGTCCTAGAGCAGACCTATTCGTCGATCGAAGTGATCGTGGTCGACGACGGCTCGAAGGACGACACAGAAACGGTACTCCGCGATGAGTTTGGCGACAGCATTCGATATATCCGCCAGGAGAACCAAGGGGTCAGCGCCGCTCGAAATCGCGGCTTGAGCGAGGTGACAGGCGAGTACATCGCTTTTCTCGATTCGGACGACCGCTGGCTACGCGAGAAAATCGAGACCCAGGTCCGCTTTCTGACCGACCAACCGAAGTACGGAATGGTCGTATGCGACTTCACTATCGTCGACGATACCGGAAAGGTTCTCGAAGTAATCCGGCGACACAAACAGTACGAGGACAGCAGAAATGTCCTGACCAGCCTGCTTGGCACGCCCAAACTGGTCCCGTCGACGGTCCTGATGCGAACCGAAGTCTACGAGACGATCGGGGGCTTCGATGAGAGTCTACGAACAGCCGAAGATATCGATTTCCACCTCAAAGTGGCCGCTCGTTTTCCGATTGGCCTCGTCGAAGAACCACTGGTTACCTATCTGCTGAGCGACGCCGGCCTTTCGGCGGACATGTCATCTTTCTACGACTACGTACACGTCATCGATCGGTTCGTCGCCGACAACGGCAACCTGTTCTCGCGGTGGACGGGGCATAACGCCATCTACAACGCCCATTACAAGCTCGCCCGAGCGCTGATGTGGGAGGGTAAGCTACTCGAATCGTTCAAAGTAGCCGCTGGATGCGTTCCGCATTTGACCGGGCTCGAGCAAGGCGTGAGGTTGTCGAAACTGGTGACCCGTCTAGCCGCATATACTGTCATACCATGGCGACGACCGAAGCCGTCTACGGGACAGTGAACGGTGGTCAGTGGGCCGTGGTCAGTGACCTAGACGACATGCACTTCAGCGGCCAGTCCGCGCTCGGCCAACATCGATGCTATCTCATCCCGATAGATCGGGTTCATAATCAGCACCACGTCGACGGGAGCCGACTCGAGCCCATCGGGTGAAATCACCTCGAGCCCAATTCCTGCAACGAATCGTCCCTCTTTGCGCGGGTTGATGTCGACGACGGCAGAGACTCCGGCAGCGCCAACAGTGTTCAAGAACGTCACGCCCTTCGAACCAGCACCCCAGACGGCGGCAGTCTTTCCTTGAGCGGTCCAGTCGGCCAGTTGTTTGGTCCAATGCTGAACTTTGGTGCCATAGTGATCCGAGAAGCGCTGAACACTCTTTGCCAAGTCCCCAACGGTGGGCTCAATGCGCTTGGGCTGCCCCGATCCGATCTGGGCTTCGATGCACAGAAACTGGTTGTGATACTTGGTGTAGACCTCACCGGCATTGAAACCGCATCGCTCGAATAGCTTCACAATCGAGGCCGGGCTGAAGTAGGTGCAGTGCTCGTAGATGATGTCCCAAATGCCCAGATCTTCAAGCGTGTAGAGCGCGTTCGGAACCTCGAAGAAGACGCCTGAACCAGACCGGTTGGCGGCGACTCGGTGGACGCGTTCGATGAACGGGATCGGTGCTTGAATGTGTTCCAGGACGTGGCGGCAATATACGAGGTCTGCGCTCTCACCGTCGTAGTCGTCGGTGAAGTGGTCTTGGATGACACGAAACCGTTCACTCTTGCCAGCGACGCTCGGATCGAAGCTGGCATCGAAGCCCAAGCCTCTGTTGTCTCCCAGCTCACACAGCTCACGAAGGAAGTCGCCCTTGCCGCAGCCAATTTCGAGCACGTCTTTTGAACGGAGGCCGAACTGTTCTACGAGTCGCGACGCGAGTTCGGTGGCGTATTGCTGGAATCGGGGTGAAAAGTGCAACGAATTCTCATACTCGACCGAGTAGTCGAGTCGACTCGGGTCGAAGGCCAGATTGTGGATCAGGCCGCACTGTTGGCAGAAGCCGAGGTGGATGTCTCCCCGCTGCGCAGCCAGCGCGTCGGCCCGCTCGGGCCACAGTACATTGCAGAAGACTGGTACATTGTTGATTTCGAGGAACGGGTTGGCGATTGGACCCGCACAAGCCGGACAGTGTTTGCCGTCAATCATGCGGGAACCAACTCAGCCTCGGTGATGCCATGGGAGGCGAGGTCGGCGGCGATTTCCTCGCAGTAGATCGGGTTCATCACGATGACAACGTCGGGCTTGTAGCTCTTCATTGCGGCTGGTCCGACAATCTCGTGTCCAGTTCCAGGCATGAACTTGCCCTGCCGGTGAGGGTTCACATCGACGACCACACCGATCTCTGCTTCGGTCAAGCCGAGGGTCGTGAGAAAGGACACCCCCTTGGAGCTGGAGCCCCACACGACGACCCGTTTGCCTCCTTCTTTCCAGCGGCCGATGTCGGACTTCCATTTCGCCATGGTGTCCAAGCACACTTGGTCGAAGCGCGCGACCGCGTCAGTCATCGCCTGTAGGTCGTCTTCGCCCGGAAGAAGGGGGCCCTTACCAGTTCCTGGCTTGCCGACGGCGATGAGGTATTGATCGTCGTAGTCAGTCGACAGTTCGAGCAGGTCGAAGCCACAGCTTCTCATATTGCGGGCCAGGGAGCCCAAGCTGAAGTAAGAGCAGTGCTCGTAGTAGATGTCGAAGAACGCAGGTTCTTCGATAACTCGCCGGACATCAGGTACCTCGACAAACACCAGCGTGTCAGGCTTGTCGTCGAGATTTTTGCGAATCAAGCGCATGAAGTCGAGCGTCGGCTGAATATGCTCCAAGGTATGCCTGTGGCAGATGACGTCGGCCTCGAGATGAGCGTACTTCTCGGAGTAGAGTTCCTGGATGAACTCCAACTGCACCTCTTCTGATCCCGGCCTGCGGGTGGGTACGTAGGCCGGATCGATGCCCGTCCCGCGATTACCGCCGAGGCGACAAATCAGCTCGAGGAATTCGCCCTTACCGCAACCGATTTCGAGAACGTGTTGCCCGCGAATGTCGTATTGGTCGACCAACCGTTGGGCGAGCTCGGTCAGGAAGGTGTTGAACCGTGGAGAGAACCCTTGAGTTTCCTCGTAGCGCGTCGAATACTCGTGCACGCTCGGGTCGAACAGGCTGTTTTGAACAAAGCCACAGGTGCGGCAGAAGCCCAACCGCAGGTTGCCCCGCGGATAGGTGGTCGCCGCGTCTCTGCTCGGCATGAGGAGTACACTGTGAACCGGAATATCGGTCACATCGTAGAAGTGGTGCAGATCCTCGGAGCCGCAGTTGAAGCAAGTAAACTCGGTATTGGCAGAACCCACTAGACGATCTCCGGCTTGGGTATCGGTATGATGAACTTGCCGCCCTGTTTCCGGTACTCCTCCTGCTGGGCGAGAATCTCGTCGCGGAAGTTCCAGGGCAGGAGCAACGTGTAGTCGGGCATCTCGTCGAGGAGTTTCTCGGGCCCAGCGATCGGAATGGCGACACCAGGCATGTAGCGGCCGTGCTTGTGGACGTTCCTATCGACGATGAAGTCCAGGTACTCGGGCCCAATTCCGAAATAATTCAGAAGGATGGTGCCCTTAGCGGCCGCGCCATAGCCTGCCAGGGTCTTACCCTCAGCCTTCACGCCATCGAGGATTTCCAGAAGGCTCGTCTTGATGGCAGCGACCTGCTCGGCGTAGGTCTGGTAGAAGGCCAGTTCGGTGGCACCCTCTTGTTTCTCGCGAGCCAGTAGAGTTCGCACGGAGTCGTCGACGTCCTCGGTCTTGGAAACCTGAATTCGAATCGACCCCCCGTGAATTTTGGGGAAGTAATCGATGTGATTCAGGTACAAGCCGTGGCGGCCGAACAGCGTGACCAGAGCGTGTACAGAGAAGTAGAAAATGTGCTCGTGATAGATCGTGTCGAACTCACAAAATTCAATCAAATCCATCACATAGGGGAACTCGAAAACGCCGATCCCGTCGTCCTTCAAGACGGTGGCGACGCCGCTGACAAAGTCATTGGTGCTGGGCACATGAGCCAGAACATTGTTCCCGTGCACGACATCGGCGAGTTTGTCCTCGCCTCTGAGTTTGTCAGCCAGTTCCTTGCCGAAGAACTCGCACAAGGTCGGGACGCCCTTCTTTCGAGCGGCCTCGGCCTGGTTGGGCGCTGGATCGATACCCAGCACGGGGATTCCCTGCTTCGCGTAATACTGAAGAAGGTAGCCGTCGTTGCTGGCAACCTCGATGACTAGGCTATCCGAATCGAGGCTGCGGGCAGCGGTCTGGTGCTCGACATGCTTTCGAGAATGCTCCAGGAGGAAATCCGAAAACGACGAGAAATAGAGGTAGTCCTCAGCGAAGAGGTCGCTGGGCGGTACGGTTTCCGTGATTTGAACCAGGGAGCATGCGCGGCACATCGCTACATCGAGTGGATAGCGAGGCTCGGGTTTGTCGAGCTGCTCAGCGCTGCGAAGCGCATCCGACGGCGGCATGTCGCCCAGTTCCAGAAAAATGTGCGTGTCGTCTGAACCACACGAACGACACCGAAAAACGGTGGATTGGTCAGTCATTTCATTGCCTTCTTTGGCCGGGCTGCCAGGTCGTGGAACCTGCATTTCGAACGTTGTTTCTCGGCACTGCTATTCGGCCCAGCGCAGGTCCTGGTCGAGCCGACCGGCGTCCTGCAACTCCTTGACGTGCTTGATGCGGAGATAGCGAGCGGTGAAGAACTGCTCTTCAGTTACCTCGTTTGCGCGGTAGGCAGCGAGGAGCTCTTCAACACCAGCTCGAACCGTCCAGACCGGTTTGAAGGCGGTCAGGGTGTTCATGATCTTGTCGCAGTTGACGCGGTAGTTGCGAACGTCTGGGCTCGCATCAGAGGCGTAGGTCACCTTGCTGTTGGGAACGACATCCTCGACGATGTCGGCCACTTCCTTGACCCGGTAGTTCTCTTCGGTGCGCCCAACGTTGAAGGCCTCGTTGTGAATGAGGTCCCGCGGCGCTTCAATCACGGCCAAGAAAGCGCGTGAGATGTCTTCGATGTGTACGAGCGGGCGCCAGGGCATCCCATCGCTCTTTATAAGGACGTGTCCAGTTGTGTAGGCGTATGCGGTCAGATTGTTGACCACCAAGTCGCCGCGCAGCTTGGAGGAAACGCCGTAAGCCGTCGCATTCCGAAGGAACGTCGGGCTGAAGTCGTCGCTGGCGAGCACCGAGACGTCTCGCTCGACTCGAACCTTTGACACGCCGTAGGGAGTGACTGGCGAAAAGGCCGAACTCTCGTCCAGCGGGGCGTCGCCTGCAGCACCGTAGTTGCTGCATGAGGACGAAAAAACAAACCGCTCGACACCCGCCTCTTTGGCCAGTTCGGCCAGTCGGACCGATGCGAGATGATTGATATCGAATGTGCACTGGGGGTTCAGATTGCCCAGTGGGTCATTGGAGATTCCAGCCAAGTGCAGAATGGCGTCCACACCGTCGAGTTGTTCGAGTTGGGTGTCGCGCACGTCGGCCCGAAAGCTCTGATCGTGTTCGTCGTTTTGGCCGAGGACGCAGCCCTCGAACAGGTAGTTGTCGAGCCCGACAACCTCGTGGCCGGCCTCCTTCAGCATCGGAACCAAGACGGCTCCGATGTATCCATCGTGTCCAGTTACTAGAACTTTCAATTCATCTACTCCCAAATTTTCCAGGGGGCGTCACCCGACTGCCACAGGCGTTCGAGGCGGACTTTATCCCTGAGTGTATCCATACATTGCCAAAAACCATCGTGTTTATAGGCCATCAGTTGGCCGTCCCGTGCCAGGCCCTCCAACGGGGACTGCTCGAGTTGAACTTCATCTGCATTGTCGGGCAGGTAGTCGAAGAACGCCGGTTCCACGACGAAAAACGCCCCGTTGATCCAGCCTTCTCCCAGCTGAGGCTTCTCGGTGAACTCGACCACCGTATCGCCGTCGAGTTCGAGCGCGCCAAAACGGGACGGCGGGCGTACCGCCGTGACGGTAGCAATCTTTCCGTGAGAGCGATGAAACGCCAGTAGCTTGTCCAGATCGACATTGCTGACCCCGTCGCCCCAGGTCATGAAGAAGGTCTCATTGCCGAGGTGTGGAAACACCCGCTTGAGGCGGCCCGCCGTGAGTGTCGCGAGACCCGTATCGAGCAGTTGAACGGTCACGTCATCGGTCACCGTGCCCGTCTTCGTGACGCGGCCGCTGCCAAGCTCTACCGTTAGGTCGCTGTTGAGCGCGGAGTAGTCGACCATATACCGTTTGATGTACTCGCCTTTGTAGCCGAGTGCGATGCAGAAGTGATTATGCCCGTAGTGGGCATAGTGCATCATGATGTGCCACATGATGGGCCGTCCGCCGATTTCGACCATCGGCTTCGGTTTTAACACAGTCTCTTCAGAAAGCCGGGAACCAACGCCTCCGGCCATTATTACAACTTTTCATTCGAACATTCCCCCGAAGCAATTCCGCCCAGCCCCATGGGCTTGTATAGTTCGGTGTTTCTACGGTCAAGCGCGAAAACGGCAGAACGATAGCGTGCAAGGACAAAAAAAACTGCTCAGTACCATAGCGACGGCCGCGATCTTCGTGGTCTATGCCTTCGCGGCCTTCTGGCCCTTCGAGGTGAGCAGTCCGGTGATCGTCAATCACGCTGAGCGGTCCGCGCAGCAACTATCCTTCCCAAACGAAGGCATTGCCCACACCGCCGAGCCGCCTACTTGGCTGGAGGGATCTCTTCGAACCCACGAGTTCGAGCTGGAGTTATCCGTCCGAACCGCGTCCCTCGACCAAGATGGGCCGGCTCGCATTTTCTCCCTCTCGTCGGACACCTTCAATCGCAATTTTACGGTGGGCCAGGATGGCCAAGACCTCGACGTTCGGGTCCGAACCGAACGCAGAGACTTCAACGGACTGCCACCCTTCGAGGTGCCAGCGGTTTTCACGCATACCGATTGGATCGACCTTCGAGTCGAGATCGCCGGGCGAAAACTAAAAGTGTTCGCGGACGGAGAGGAGGTCTTCCATGAAGGGCTTCACATGAACCCACTACGGGAGTGGGACACCCGTTTTCTCCTGGTCTTCGGGAACGAGCTGACCTGGGAGCGGCCCTGGCTGGGTGACATCCGCCGAGCGGTCGTGACCGTCGAAGGAGTATCCTACGACTATCTGGCCGACGAATCGCTCGTCATGCCTGAGTGGGTATTCCAACCTGGTCGTGAACCCGGGCTCGCACCCTTCACCTATTTCCGGCGTCGCGACGTGGTGGTCAACTTCTTCGGCTTCATGCCGTTGGGTTTCATACTGGGTCTGCGGCAGCGTCGACGCAAGCGGTTTGGCTTGGTCAGAGCAGTGGGTTTTGTCGTGTTGACCAGTCTCGGAATCGAAGTGCTCCAGTTCTTCACACCGCTCCGGTATCCGTCGGTGAACGATCTGATTCTCAACACGTTGGGCGGTGGTTTCGCTGCTCTCGTGGCCTTGCGATTGCCACGCAGCGGCGCAGATAGCTAGCCTCGAACAGCGCCCTCGATGATCTCGAGAAGTTCGCGGGCGCTGTCGTCCCAACTCCGGTCCCCGGCATCTTGGGCTACCTCTTCGGGATCGTAGTCCTCTGCGATTCCTTTCAACAGGCCTTTTGCGAGAGCAGTCGGGTCGTGCGGTGGGACAATGATTCCCCGGGTCGAATTCGAGATGAGCGCCGGTATCCCCACAGATGACCCAATGACCCGTCGACCGCAGCGCAGCGCTTCGAGCAGGACGTTCGGTTCTCCTTCACTCCAACTGGGCAGGGCGACCATGTCAGCGGATGCCATGAAACTGGGCACTCTCTTGAGTTGCTGGGGACCGATGACCTCGACGAGCTCGCCCATATTGTCGGTTCGCTCTTCCAACTTCATGCGATCGCGCCCCTCACCCACGAACAGGAGCCGGGCATCCGGATTCTCCTTTTCGACCATTACGTAGGCGTCCAACAGGTCGAAAATCCCTTTCTCGGCTTCGAGTCGGCCCAGGTACAGGATGAACTTGGCGTTCTTTTCTAGACCGAGTTCGACCCGAGCGACCTCGCGATCCATCGGTCGGAACAGCTCCCCGTCGACCCCGTTATGAACCACATTCACTCGGTCAGAGGGCACGCCCAGTTTCACGACTTCGTCGGCCAAGGGTTGACTCACGGCGACCACTCGGTCGCACTGCGGTAGTGCCTGGCGGAGAATCCAATTTGAGCTGGGCCGGTTGCCCGAGATGTTGATGTCGCTGCCGAGCACGTTAACGATGGTCGGAACCCCCAGAGCTCGGGCCAGAATGACGCTGGCGCACCCATCCGGAAAGGCCCAAGGGACGTAGAGCGCGTCGACTTTCCCGCGATAGGGCAGGACCCGTGGCAACAACGACGCTGCGAAGAGGGCCGGAGCCGTCGCGTGGAACTTGGGAAGATAGAGGATTCGCGGGTGACGAACGCGAACGCCGCCAATGGTTTCCTCCCGTGGTACAGAATGGAGACGCCCTGCTTTGCTCCACCGAGACAGGGCTCGCGCGCCGGGAAACCAGGGGATGACTCCCATCACTTCCACGTCGGCGTGTTTGCTGAGTGCTTCCACCTGCTGCCGGTTGAATGGCGCGGCGGTTGGGGTCACTCGATTCGGATAGATCCTTGTGATCGCTAGGATGCGCATAGTCACCAAGTAATTCTCTGACGGCCTCGAAGAAATCGCCACAATCCGTTGACGGCCGCTGCGTTGAGGACGACGAAGGTCCGGGCGACTCCCGGAATTCGACCGCCGCGAGGGCCGAGCAGCGCGGCGCCGTAGGCCACCAGCTGGGCGGCAAACAACGCGACACACAGCCATCGCCCTATCGGCGAGGTGCTGCCGGCTGGGCAAACACTAGCCCAAGCGCTGGCAAAAAACAGTACCAGCAAAGTCCAAGGCGAGACCAGTCGCAGCACTTTGTGCGAAATCGTCTCGAACCAGGATGGGTTCAGAAAGGGCGCCAGCAGCTTCGGCCGGCGCGAAAAGAGTTGGTAGTTCCCAGCGAGTGTTCGGGTTTTGCGACCCCACTCGCGACCGTCGTCGAAGGCGCGGTCGGTCACTACCGCGCTCTGGCAGAGCGTAATGCGTTTTCCACCCAATCGAATCGAAAGGGGAATCCACATATCGTCGAGGATGGTATCGGCAGGTATCTGTTCGAAGTCGGAACGCCGAATCGCATAGAGCGAACCTGTCACCCCCACCATGCTTCGAAAGCGAGCCTCAGATGCGCGGATCCACTTCTCATAGCGCCAATAAAAGCCGGCCCCGGTTGCTCCCTCTAAAACCAGGTTGCCAGAGACACAGCCAACCGCTGGATCAGCGAAGCGAGCGACGAGGTCTCTTACCGCGTTGTCGGAGACTGTTTGTCGGACGTCCGTCAGAACCAGAAACTGGCCCTCGGCTTCGGTCCCCATGACGTTCAGCGCAGTCGGTTTTCCGCTTCGTTCTGAACTCGAGATGAGCCGAACCCGACCGGATTTTTCGGCGAACGACTGGACGATCTCCTCGGATTCGTCATTGGATCCGTCGGAATAGACCAAAATGTCGAGCCTGCCGTCGGGGTAGTTCTGCCCGAGCAGACTCTCGAGTTTGGCTGGAAGGTGTTCGGCGCCGTTGTAGACCGGGAGTAGCACCGTCACGGTCGGCGTTTCTTCCCGATCGGGACCGGAGGCTGCCTTCCAGGGTGCTACACGCGCCAAGACCGCGACCAAAATCGGGTAACCAGCGTAGGTGTAAACGAACACTAGCAAGGCTATCAGTACGACCGTTACCACACTCAGTCCTCAACAATCGGCGTCCGATCGCAGTCGCCTGTCCAATCGAACCGGGTGCCGCCGTCGACAACCTGAAAGTCGCTCCACTCGAAGACCTTAAGGTCATGGGCTTGTAGCCCGAGGTCGCTCCAGTTGGCCGTGCTGAAGCGGTCACTCTGCCCGGTGAATGTAACTCGGCCGCCGTCTGCGAGGAACATGCCGTACTGCTGCAGGGCTCTGGCTACAACCGCAGCTGCCGGTTTGTCGTCGAAAACCGCCATATCGAAGTCCGACCGCAGTCGGAGTCTAGCGGCGTAGGGAGGCGCAGTGCTCGGCCCGCCGGTCGCACCGGTCGAGTGGGTACCTGGGCGGACGTAGACCCGATTCCGAATATTGGCATTGGGTAGAATGAACCGCAGCGCGTGGCGGATTTCACCGGCGGCGACTTCGTCCGCCGTGAACAGCAGCGGCGTGATCGGAAGCCCTGCTGCGTCCGCGCTTGTGCACTGGTCGCCACGGCCGGTCGCAGGCGGGACCGTGCCGATATCCCACACTGCTTGGCAGCCGCCTTCGAATCGGTCGGAGGTGATGCTCACCCGCCACTGTTCGTAGAGCCGGCATTCAGGCAGGTCGCGAACGATCAGATGGCAATCTCCGTCGCTATGACAAACGTAGCCGGTTTCTCCCTCGATTGCCCCCCCTTCAGGGACCGGAATGGTTGCTAGGTCACAGTCTGGTGAGTAGTGCGACCCGGACGGGCTGAAAGACCGATGGGCCACGCTCTCATCGGCCTCGAGCCGGTGTATCGACCAATCTATCTGGAAGCGTTGGCTGGCTCGATGGTTGTTCTGAAGATAGTTGATGATTGCAGCTGACTCCGGGTCCAGCGCGGCCCCATCAATACGACGATTCCAAACGGCACCCGGCGGAAACAACTGGCCGGGGGCATTGCCGCAGGCGTCCAGTCCGCTCGGCCGACTGTCCGGTTCGACCTCCGAGTCGTGGGAATCAGGCGAAGTCACATCAGGGGTGTCAGAGCCAATCTCAGCCGAGTCGCGGTCGGAGAACGTGTCGTTCGGAACGTCAGAACTGCGCTCATCGGGCGCTGTGTCCGGCGCAATCTCGTCCTCGCCAGTGGAGTCGTTCAACACGTCGCCTGCGGGTTCGCTCTCTCGGTCTTCCGAGCCATCAGCGGTCCATTGACGGTGAGTCGCATCTTCCCGGCCTTGATCATCAGGCGACAGGTGCTCGGTGCGGTTAAATGTCGTGGTAAAGACTGTCGAATCTGCTTCGCTGTTGCCAACAATCGCATCTGCATCGGCTCGGTAGGACGGACATGCTGTGAACAATATGATTGCTGTGAGAGCCAGAGGATGGCGAAAGGGAACGAGTTGTTGGTGCAGAAAGCTCATGCTGTTCGCCGAGAACTATGCCAGTTGGGCGCGGCTTCAGTCTAGGTTATTGGGCGAAACCGCCGCCCCGCGGGGCCATAGAGAACTAACTGAACGGATAATGACTTGCGTTGGTCGGTCACCGGAGCGATAAGGCAAGCAGGAGTCAAGCGCCGCATCGCTCGAAAACCGTGGAGGTGCATTGGAACACCCCAATGCAGACCGCAAATCACAATCCGATAAGGCGAATGGAGTGACCGCCAGTTGGCTGGGCTCCAGACGGAGCGCTGTGCCCCTGATCGCTTGCGCCATATTGGCGCTGATTCTCGGTGTGATCGGCGGCACGGGCGAGCCAGAGACACCGATGTGGATCGTTGTCGGTGTCGTGGCAGCCGTGCTGGTTTTCACCAGCCCGTTTGGCGCCCTGGTAGCGTGGGTATTGGTCCTGTTCCTCCGGCCGACCGACTTCTTTCCCGACCTCGCCGAGTATCGACCCGCCCTGTATTTGGGCGCACTTTCGGCCTTTCTCTTGCTTACGGGCAAGCTTCTGAAGAAGGACCTCAGTCTCGTTTCGTCCCGCCAGAATCTTTGGATCATATTGCTCGGCATCGCCGTATTCATTTCGGCGGTGAATAGCCTGGACCGCTTCGAGAGCATGGTCCAGTTCAAAGAGATTTTCGTCAAAGTGGTCTTGTTCTGGTTCCTTGCCATCAACACCCTGACATCGCGCCACAGAGCCGTCGTTTTTCAGTGGACCTTGGGCGTCGCGGTAGCGGCGTTGGGCGGCTGGGCGCTCTATTCGCACTTCTGGGGGCCTCCGCCACCGGTGGCAGGTGATCCCTCTGTGATACTCAACGAGCTCTTCCAAACCGCGAGCACAGTCGATACGGACCGAGCCTTCCTCGTAAAAGGCCTGCTCGAGGACCCCAACGATCTCGCGCTGGCTCAGCTGATGGCTACCCCCTTCCTCATCGAGGCCTGGCTCGGCGCCAAGGGGCCCAAGAAGTGGCTCTTCGCAATCCTGATGGTTCTACCCATCGGCGGTATTCTGATGACCCGATCGCGGGGCGGCCTACTGGGCCTCGCAGTCGCAATGTTCGTTCTCTTTCGGGGACGCATCAAGAGCCGCCTGGTGACCATCACGCTGGTTGGTGTGCTGATGACGGGCGCAGTAATCGCCAGTGGGGTACGTGACCGTGAGTCGGGAGGGAAGGCCGAATCTGGCATCGATATGTCCTCGCAGGGGCGATTGGACGCCTGGCGATCTGGACTCCATATGGCGCAGAGTCGTCCCTTGACTGGGATCGGCTTCAAAATGTTCAACGACTACTATCTGACGTACGCGATCGATCCTGCCGAGTGGCTTCCTGGAAAATCAGCGCACAACGCCTACGTGCTGTGCGTGGCCGAGACCGGACTTTTGGGCTTCATACCGTTCATGATGCTCGTGTGGTGTTCGGTTCGAGTAAATGGGCGCTTGAGGAAGCGCGCCCCTCCAGACCTGACGAGAGCGCAGCGAGCTTTGTTGAGGTCGCAAGACGCGAACATCGCCGGTGTACTAACGGCCGCATTTTTCTTGTCGGTCACCTGGCACTACTATCTGTACATTCTGTTCGTGCAGGCCGCGTCCAACGAGGTGATCTTTCTAAAGACCGAGGGCCAGTCCGTCGCGGATCACGAAGGCGAGGACTCCGCCAGCGTCGCTCTCGATGCCGTCCCCGTGAACAACGGCTAGGCTACGCCCCGAATCGGTATCTTCGATTGTGGGAAGGTAGGACGTCTCTGGGGTCAGCCCCAACAGCCAGACACGGTCGACAGTTTCGGGAAGGTCGAGGGAAATGTCGTCCAAGGACTCGGTGTCGAATATGAACGCGATGGCGTCGGATCCGACAATCGCGCCGACAAGTTGCTCGCCCTCAAAGCCCGTCGTGCTCCCGATTCCGAACAACGACGGATTGCCCGCCTGAACCACGCTGAGCAGGTTGCTTCGTTCATCGCTAGGGTTGCCGTGAACGTCGAGTCGATAGGTGTAGTAGTCGCCGGGGTAGACGCCGATCTCGGCCCCTGGATTCGGATCGGATACCTCCAGCACGGCATCCGAGGGAAGCAGCGAGACGATGCCGATCGCCTCACCGTCGGTCTCTGCAGCGAGCGCCAGTCGCCCTTCGACTACGGGTTCGGCGTCGAGATGAAAACGTTGTGCGCGTCGAAGATCGTCGGGCGCGCCATCGGCCATGTCGACCTGGTCGAAGAGTACCAAGGTGTCCGGGCGGTCCAATTCATCTGACTTGAGCCAAAGCAGGCGTCGAGTCACCTGTTCGTAGTCATAGCGCCGTTCTACGTGGGACTGGTATGCGCCGGTGATATCAGCGCGAACGAACGCGTGGGCTGCGCCGCTGCTGGCCTGCTCGATCCGAGCAGTGTTTGGGGTGCCGAAGAAGTACGAGCCGAATTCCTTGATCCCACCTTCGCGGTCTCGCACATCGAGCATCAAGGCGTTGTGTGCGCCGGAGGAGCCACTCACGCCGTCGTAGCCCAGTATCTCGTGGGTTAACCAGCCGCTGTTGCGGTAAAGCTGAAAGTGGCCCACGTCGGCGTGTCGGTGGTCGACACCGCGCCCTCCGGCCGTGAAGAGCAACATCGAGGCGCTCGGCCGCCATGAGGTTCTGTCGACAAAAAGACCAAAACCCGAGTCGAGGTGGCCGGTTGGTAGAGCGGTGGCCGGGTCTACCACCGGCGTGTCGTCTCCCTCGAAGAGCAGAGTCGACAGGGTCGATCGCCCGTAGACCTCGACCCACTCCTGCAGCCCAAACCGAGCGTAAGAGGCCGCTTCGTCGCCGGCCGCGGCCAGCAGACCCAACTGCCAGCCGAGCTGCTCATCGGAGTGAAGCCTGGTCTGATAACTATTGGTTTCAGCATCGTTGCTATACGATTCGACGTCACCCATCGTGAAGACGCCCAGGCCACTCGGCGTTCGCGACTGCAAGCTGAAGGAAACGAAGGTGTTTCGAACCCAAGGGGAGACGTCTCGAACGTGGACCCCCGCATTATGGAGCGCCCACAAACTCTCGAACCAGTAGCTGAGCGTCGTGGCGCCATAGAAACTGCCATCGGGCGGATAGCCCCCGCTGTGGGCGAGATAGCCCCGATCCCTGCGCGTTTGAACGAGCTGGAGCCCGAACCATCGGCGCAGTCCACGGTCCAACACCACGCATGACCGCTCACTCAATTCCTCGTCCACGCCGTCTGCACCGCAGCCCACAAGGCCGTCGATCAGCCAGGTTCTGGTCGCGTTGGCGTAGTGGTCGGTATCATCGACGCGCTCGGATTCGTTCAGCTGTGCCTCGTCCTCGACGAGCACAGCGCTCAGCGCTCGATCACGTTGCTCTCGGCTCAAGTCGTTCCACAGCAGGTCGAGGCACTTTCCTAGCCGAGCACTCGACCATCGGTACTGGTTGTCGCCGAATTGAGTGCCTTCCCACTCGTCTAGCGCGATATCGAACAGCGTCAGCGCCGAATCGAGGTGCCTCGTGTCGTCAGTCGCGAGGTAGAGGAGGGCAGCGAACGGGCAATAGCGACTCGCGCTGAAGGTCGAAGGGTTGGGCGCCCTCGCCTGTGCGGCCGCGCTGTTTCCGATCGCCTCGGCCCAGGCCATCCAACTCTCATCTTCGTCGGCTGCTAGAGAGCGAATTCGCTCGAGCGCGTCCGCGCTCACGACCACTCGAGGATGGGTCGTCGGCAGATCAATCTGTGGCGCATCAGCGGTTCGGAACGCCACGACGTTGCTGGACTCTCGCCAGGCGTCTTGCGAGCGCCGAACCAAAGCAGCGTGGTAGTCCGTACCCGGCTCCAGCTCGATCAGAACAATGGGTTTTCTTATCTCGTGTCCGTAGGTCCCTGCCGACACGGTTCGGCGCGCGGCCCGCATGTACGCAGCGGCGGAACGAC
>CAZDBH010000135.1:0-17491 GCA_964503485.1 uncultured Bradymonadales bacterium
TCGCTAAAAGCCAATGGCGGAGCCTGGAGCGCTATGCGCGACAGGCTCCTAGGCAGGACGCTCTGTTGTCTGCTTGGCGCGGGTCATACTTCCAAGATCGAAGATGTTGTTTAGGCCCAGCGCTCCCAGCTTCTGGTTGTAAATCAAATCCATCGGGTGGCCCGCTGGAAAGAAAAATGCCCACATCCCCGTATATGATTGGTAGCTCTGCTGAAACAGGTTCCGATGTTGGAGCGTCAAATCACATGGTGTCTTCATTGTCGTAGCCCTCTCAGAAAGCCGCATTCGATCTCAAAAGCCGTAGCGAAGGCGGGCAAATGCGTTTGCGTTGTTTTGAAGTTGACCGATGAATGTGTGCTCATCTTCGCCGAACATGAGGTTGCCGCCGACCTCAACGCTCGTCGCGTCACTGAAGCGGTAGGCCAGCGATGCGCGAACGTACAAGTCCATTTCGTTGGGGGAGCCCAGGGCGAACAGGCTCGCCGTGAGGTCTTCGCGGAGTAGCCGAGCTGTCAGACGCATCGAGACTCGGTGAGTCAATTCATCCGGCTCGAGCGCCGCGTTCAGTGCGGCGATGTGGGCCTCGTGCTCGAGCAGGTACTCAACGTAGTACTGCAGGCCGAAAGTCCAGTTAGCTACCAGCTCCCGCTCGAAGCCGAGTAGACCACGGGCTTGGGAGTTTGGAATGAATGGGTCGGTTCCCTCATTGTCGTCCAGGCTGTGGTGGAAGGCCCCCTCGAGGTTCAAGACACCACCCAGGAACGGGTTGCGAGCGCTCAAGCCGTAAGATGCGAGCCGCGAAAAGGTAGGCCGCCCAGCATCGGGGACGAAGGCGCGCGGTTGCTTGGTGTATCCGACGTATCCATAGGCCGCGAGCTCGAGACTGCCGACTCCGAGCGTCAGCCGCAGAGCACCCTCGCCGTTGCGGAGTCGAAATGACGGTTCGACGGGGTCAACCACCCGTCCTTCACCCTGGATTTCGCCCACGCTCGGGTCGAAGTACGAAAGACGCTGGCCGGTGATGGTATGGTCTGGCTCGAATATCGGGGTCCAGACTAGCTCGAAGCCGAAACGGTTCGAGTACATCCCTGCTCGAATCGCGGTCGATGGCGCCTTCAGATACTCGGTTGCTCGCCCCGTGAAAAAGCTGACCCAGTCCTTGGGAAAGTGGTCGTTCAGAAAGAGCAAGTCGCCCGTGCCCCAGGTGAGCACTTGGCGCCCGACCTTGATGTCGAACCAACTCGTCGGGGCCAAATAGATTGACGCTTCACGCAGGTCGATTCTCAGATCAGATGAAATGGCGTCGGCCACCAAGTCGGCCCGTACCGCCATTGTCTCCCAGTCTGATTGGTGGTCGAGCTGGAGCTGAAAACGGGCTTCGCCCAACAACAATTCGCTCGATTGGGTGTCGTCGTTCACAACGCGGGCAGAGGTCGTGGTTTCGACGAAACCGAACATCTCGAGTTCGAACCCAGAGTCGTCGCCTTCGGATGTCCAGTCACTTGCCCAATCGTCGTCTTGAGCAGCGGCGGTGTTAGCCGAGTTCGCCAGTACGAACACCAGGCCAGTCCACCATAAGCGGTGTGCAAAGCTGACCATGATCAACGTCCTCCTACCCACTGGGCCGGGGGATTGCGAAGCGAGCGCTCGTTGAAGATGTCCTCGGGGACACCGAGGTCGTACTCGACATTGGCGAAGTCAGCCACCGTCGATCCCCCGGTTCGCAGATCGCTTATCCGAGACCGAACCACGGTCGGATAGCCGCCGACCGTTTCGATGTCGAGCACCTCAACCCGCCGATAGGGTTCGCCGCTGTCGTCGGTGTACTCGATAGTCATCGGCATGAAAGTCGTCTTGTCTATCCACACCTGATAGCTCGCAAACTCCACAGAACTCGCGTCCACAGGTGTGTTTTCGATGACGTAGTGCTCGTCGGTTGTTTCTACCAGCCGGTGGGTGTCCTCCGCGGTGCTTCGACCCGAGACATCTTCGTAGAAAAAGTGAGACCCGATGAAACTGGTCCGCTTGTCACCGGCTGCAATGCGCCGGACCAGATCAAGGTCCGGCAGATATAACCATCGGTCGTCATCGGCGTCGGGATGTTTGGCTACCAAGAACACGGTGCCCCGCAGGTCCGATGGTCGGCTGATCACCACCAGAAAATCCTGATCACCACTCTCGGCTCGATCTCGGCGGATAATGCTCAGGACGCGCGTCCGCTCAGCGCCGCTCCCGTCAGTGATCGTGAGGCGAACCTGGGAGCGTCCGTCGTCCCCACCGTAGTAGGCAACAATGTTGGCGCGATTGACGATCTCATCCGCGTTGGTCAGGTCCTGCGACAGAGCCGTTGAGGCGATGAGCAACAGCCCAAATGATAAAGTAGATATCAGTACATTTCGCATGTCAGTTCTCCTCGCTACGCCTTTTTCGGCGTCAATTGTTGGGTTTCAGTTGCGGCGGTGGCGTGCGACTCGGCACCTGAAGCTCCGAAAAGGAACCGGCGAAGATAGGTCAACACTGTCGGCAGCAGGACGAGCGTCACCAGTCCAGACACCGCCATGATTGCTGCCATCAGAATGCCAACGGTGTTGTATGGCACCAGAGGGGCCGCCAGCAGAGGCAGAAAGCCGATGGCGATTACGATTGCATTTCGGCTGATGGCCCTGGCCGGCTCCTCGAACATCTCATTCAGCGTCGCGGACCAACTTCCAAGCTCGGCGTAGACCGACCGCACGCGCTGCAGAAAGTGAATCGCAAAGTCGACCGACAACCCCAGGGTCAGGGATGACAGCACAGCGACCGGCATATCGTAGTCTTTACCGACAATGCCGATGATGCCGTACAGGATGACCATCGTGAACGTCAGCGGGACCATCGAAAGGAGGCCGTAGAGTGGCGATCGAAAGAGCAGGGTCATCATCAAAAAGACAACGCCGAAGGCACCGAGCAGACTCAGCCCCATCCCTCGCACCATCTCCTGCTGCCACACCATATTGAGGTGCGTAGCGCCCGACCATTCCAGAGAGATGCCGTCCGGGGGAGGGTTCTCGGCGACGTATGCCGCAAGCCCACTCTCGACATCGGCCATGTCTTGGTTGTCGCCCGATTTGAGCTGTACCCACACGTTGGCCGAGCGGAAGTCTGATGTGACGAAGTGCCACAGGTCGTCGGGACGGTGAGATGATTGGAAGCTCAAGAGCGTCTGTGCGACACCGCGGGAACTCCCCGGCAGCGACAGCTCGGAGGGATCCGCCCCCAATAGCTCGCGATATACAGTCTGAACGATGTCGGTTAGCGAGGTCGTATTGCCCACCACGTCCATCGACTCGAGGTGCGCTTGTAACTCGGCGATGTAGGCGAGCGTCTCGGGAGACTGAATGACTTTGTAGTCAACTTGCTCGGCCTCCACCGCGGCCAAGACAACATCCCATGAGGCCATCTCCTCGAATGGCGCCGAGTCCGAGGCCTCGACCAGGTGATCGACCAGTTGCGCGAGGTAGCGCGCGCCATCGCGTTCCTCCAGTTGAGACTCGATCTCGTTGAACGCTTCCCCAACAGTCGACTCGGCGATCCCAGCCTCCTCCAGAGCCGTTTGAACGCGGGATCGAACCGTTGCAGGCAGGTCCGGTACCTCAGCAGCGTTCAGGACGAGGAATGCTGGGTACGTGCCCGCGAAGTGGCGGTTCAAATGATCGTCTGCCACTCGAATCTCGTGATTCGCGTGGAACCAGCGCACTGGGTTGTCATTGATTTGGATCTGGCTGATGCCGTACCCACTCACCGCAAGGGCGAGGACAGCCACGACTGTGACCAGCTTGCCATACCGTTGGACGCGTCGTCCGGCCCCGCGCAGGCTGCGAGCCAGCAGGCCGGTCTCTTCGACTTTGGCATGCGAACCGCGCTTCATCGCGTCGAGGTGCTTGGTCGACAGCGAGATGACGTAGGCCGGAACAAACGTCACCGTGAAGATGAACGCCAGGAGAATTCCGAAGCCGACGAAGGCCCCGAACACCTGCACTGGGGGAATTGGGGTCAGCATCAACGAGAAAAAGCCGGCCGCCGACGTCAGTGACGTGAACAGCATCGGTGTAAACAGATGTTTCATGACGTCTGTGATGACGCGCCCCGGATCATCGCCCGGGCGATAGCGATCGCTGAACTCGCTGAGCACGTGAACGGAGTCCACCACCGCGATCGGCATGAGGAATATGGGGATCATCGAACTCATGATGTGGACGTCGAAACCCATCCCAATCAGGAGCCCCATCGTCGTGATCACCGTTGCCATTGCCAGAATCATGGGAGCCGCTATCACGAGCCAGCTGCGGAAGAACCAGAACATGACGAAAAAGATGACGAGGGCTGCCAGCGGCGCCGAGATCGCCATCTGGATGAACATCTGGACGCCAAAAGTGTCTTCGGCGGCTGGGAGGCCAGTAATAAAGAAGGTATCTGCCCCACCGAGGCCGGCGATCATCTCGTCGATTTCGGCGACAATGCGGTAGCTCTCGCTCTTGTCCTCGATTGGCACCATCACGAGGACCGCTTTACCGTTTTCGGACATGAGCGTGCCATCGAGCGTAGGCAAGCGCCGAACCGCATCTCGAATGGCCAGTGCGGCGGTGTCGTCTTGCGGCGGCTCGTTCATCATCCACTCGAATCGCACCGTGCCGACACCGTCATTGGAAACGTTGTCGACGGTAGCCAGCGACATCAGATCATGTCGAATCACGCCCTCTATTTGTGCGATTTGGCCGCTCAGCTGATGTAGGCGAGCGAGCGAGTCTTTGGTGAAGACGCCCGACTCGTGCTCGGTGTTGACCATCCCGACAACCAGTGTGTCGTGCAGGGAAAATCGGTCGAGAACCTCATCGTAGAACACTCTGTCGGGTTGTTCGGCAGAGAGCATGTTCTCAGGGTTCGTATCGACGACCACCGACGGGATTTGACTGCCCAACCCCAGGGTCAATAGAGCGATCACGATGAATGTGGCTCTGGGGTGGGTGAGGCTGATTGCTGTGACTCGGTCTTTCAAGGCCGTGATTCCTTCTGATTATCTGTCCATTCGTTTACGGCGTTGCCCGTTGCACCAAGGAGTCGGTAGCCAGGCAAAGTGTTTCATCTTTATCTGAGTTTTTTCGACGGTGACCGCGGGTGGGTTCCTAGCGTCGACGACGGGACCGACCTGGCGCCGGCAACTTGTCCGGAACATTGGATGTGGGCACCGGTCCATCGGAGTACTTCGAGTCTTTAGCCCTTACGGACTCAGGGACTCTATTGCCGACGCTAGCTGCGATCGATCGCGCGCTACTTGACCGGAAGACAGGCTTCTAGGGCCACCGGCTGGGGGCCATCATTGTGATGAAGGCGGCCAGCACCGGCCAGGGTGCGCCCGGCGGGAGTGTAATGAGTGGGTTGTCGAGTCCGTACTCGCGCCGACGTCGTATCTCGCGCCGACAGTGGAGTGGGTCGCCGGTGATTGTCAGTGACTCGATCATCCCGTCGGTTACGGCGTCAGCCGCCTGTTTGCGGGTTGCTTTGTTCTTGTAGAGGCCTTCGATTTCGGCGCACTCTTCGGCCCAACCGAAATTGGCCAGCAACTCTTTGTAGTAGTCGCCCATCCCACCAATGTAGAAGGCGATGATCTCGCGCGCCTTCTTGGCTGCGCCGCTTCCCAAGAGCGGAATCACGATGGTGAAAGGCGCCGTCACGATCTCGGATTCGTCTCGGCCAGCCTTGGCGGCGCCGGCGGCGATCAATTTTCTGCCCTCACTGAGTTTGTCGTGGGGCCAGAAGATGGGCATCCATCCATCGGCCATCTCGCCGATACTCGTGATCGACTTCGGTTTGAGCGCGGCGACGTAGATCGGAATGTGGTTGCGCACCGGCTTGAAGTCCATCACGAAGGGCCGGTAATCCTTGAGTTTGGCGCCTGACTCGTGCAAGGGCGTTCCGGACAACATCGCGCGCACGACCCGGATCACATCGCGAGTCTGAGTGAGGGGCTTCGTATACTCTCGGCCGTGAAGGCCTTCGACCACGTTTTTGCCGCTCGTACCGAGCCCTAGAATAAAGCGACCGCCGCTGATCTCATCGAGCGTGGCCGCCTGCATCGCGATCAGTGCCGGGCTCCGACTGAATACGTTCATAATGCCGGTGCCGAGCTTGATCCGCTTGGTCTTGATCGCCATTTCAGCGAGCAGGGTCGTGCAGTCGTAACCCCAGACTTCGGGTAACCAAAACGAGTCGTATCCCAGCTTGTCTGCCAACCTCGCGGCTTTCAGATAGGTTTTTCGATCGTAATCTCGCCAGAAGGCGAGCAAGCCTAATTTCGGTTTTGACATTCTCGTCTCTCGTGTTCGGAAAGCTGCGTGCCCTCCATCGCGTCTTCGGGGGGTCTTATACGGCGTACACCACTACTGAGGCAACAGATTTTCTGAGTTTGCCTCGAGCAACGGTGTGCCCCAGACAAAAGACCTGATGTAAAGTGTCCCAATGACGAACCCAACCGATATGAGTCCAGCCGCCCCTTCCGCATCTGCCATCGAGATGAACGAACTGGTGCTCCCACAGCACACCAACACGTTGCGGAGCGCATTCGGTGGCGTTGTCATGTCGTGGATCGATATCTGCGCTGCTCTCACAGCACAGCGGCACTCGCGGTCGGTAGTCGTGACCGCCTCGATGGACCAACTCGACTTTCTCGCTCCCATCAAGGAGGGCGCCCTCGTCACATTGAAAGGCATGGTCAACTACGTAGGCCGAACATCCCTCGAGGTTGGGGTTCGTGTCGAGACCGAGAACACTCTGACGGGCGTGCGACAACACGCAGCTAGCGCCTATGTGACCTTTGTTGCGATCGATCGGGACGGTCAGCCAATACCAGTGAGACCGCTATTACTCGAGACAGAGGAAGAAAGGGTGCGCAATCGCGAAGCCATTGACCGGCGTAAGAGCAGGCTCGGCCTAGCGGAGCGGCGGCGTCTACTGCATGCCACTCGCCAGACTGCTGAGACCGAGTAGTTGTTGGAAGCTACCGCTGGCGCCTGGTACGGCGGCGGGCCAATACCAGGCCGAACGCCAGCGCAATGAAGCCGACAGACGGCGCACTCTCCGACGGCGCTGTACTGCAAGCCGTACTTGCCGCACGACCATTGGGTTCCCGTACGACCGTAGCGTTGTGCTCGTCCAGCGAATCTTCGATTTCTTCCGTATTGTCGAAGAGAACGATGTCTTCGCCGTCTTCGGACAACTCGGTGCCAGTCACTGCGGCGGAGGATCCAGCGCCGTCAGCGGGCCATTGATTTCCGACGCCCCGCACCACCTGGCCGTTTGGCAGTTCTGCCCGCCAAGGTGCCTCCCATTGAAAGACGGACGCCGAGCACTCGATGATCCGCTCCCCTACGTGCACATTGTCGACTTCGGGCAGGTTTTGGTTGAACGCGAATACTGGATCCAACGTCATCTCGGTCGGCGAAATCGTCGTGTAGAGCCGAGTGAGGTAGGGAAGGCTATCGAAGAGGTCGGCTGTGTCGAACATGGGATCGATCACCCGCTCCTGCATGGATGCGATAAGCGTCGTCGTGCTCACTTCCTGGACCGCCGTGCGCCACTCTAGTCCGCAACCACACCGGTCCTCGTAGATGTCCGCGTCACTCGAACCGCCGTCGAATCCCATATCGAATTCGTTGAAGGACCCGCCCGAGCAGGTGACGCAGTTCATCAGCGTCTGCGCAGTCATGCCGTCGGGCATCGGGACAGTTGCGTCCAGCACATCAGTGAAGCCGTCCCAGGAGCCGAAGTTCAGGATTGCCCGCCTCAGCAGCGCCTCGGGGTCTTCGCTCAGGTCGAGCACTGAGTCCCAAGCATTCCGATCGGCTTGAGTGACGACCACATCAGCCATCCCGTGAAACTCGCGGGCGTATTCTGTGACAAACCCTTGCCCTCCGGCTTCGTCGGCGGCTTCCGAGACCAGTTGGTTATAATTCGAGGCCGGGTTTAGCCAATTGATTCGGGCCTCGTTGAGTTCGAGATGCACATAGTTGGCGGGGAACGCGCGAACCGCACCGAGGACCCACACCATGACGCCCATATCCTGGGTCGCGGCAACCGCTGTTGGCCGGATCGGAATCATCGGTGTCGGACTCGTGAATGTGAGGCTGACCGGTCGAATTGAGCCGGCGTGGGCCCCCTTGGTGAGTCGAAAGGCGATGAGGTTCATTCCATCGTCGAGGTACGGCCCCAAGACCTCGGCGGTCTGCGGCGCAATGTCGTAGGAGTTGTCCTGAAGCCACTCGACGGCCGCGTCAGCCAGATCATCCAGCTCCGGATCGACACTGATGACCTCCCAGTCGAAGGGGCCAACCGAGCCCGAGGCGACCACAGTGACAGGCGGAGGGCCGCTCTCGTACATGTCGGCTGCACTGCTGGTTGCGGCGTCTGCCATTCCCATGTCTGGGAAAGACTCTCTGGCGCACTCACCCTCAATCGTCGTGTTGAGACGGTAGGTGGGATTGGTGGCGGTTTGCAGTCGCTGGAAGGCGAGATCAGAGGAGACTCCCACTTCGGGAATCCCAGGAACGGGAAGCACCCACGCGAATCGCTCCGATGGGCCACTGTAGAGAATCTGGACAAGCTGAGTCAGTGTGCCGTCTCCGTTTCGCGCGAAGATGATGCGCTCAGCCGCCTGGTTGACGGGACTGGATGTATTGCAAAAGAAGCCGCCACAGGCCTGCGCCGGGCGACTCGAGCCCACAACAAGCGAAACAACGGTGATAACTGCAAGTGACAGGGTCAGTTTGAGTGAATTTTGAATTGAGCGCTGCACGAATCTCTCCTCACATTGGTGTATTCTGCGTTACACAAACAACGTACAGGAGATAACAAAAAACTGAAGGTAATTAAGGTGTTATTTCGGTCTTTCCGTATTCTAACAGAATACAGAGAGACCTAGTACGGGGGATCCGGGACCGGCATTCCGGCGTGCGCAAAACCAACTTTGCGACGGCTCCACACCGTCTTGAGCGTTGCCTCGGCCGGGTCGAGTTCAGCGACGACTAGATACGCATCGGATTCGGGCGCCTCGAAACTCAACTGGGTGGCAAACTGGCCCAATGCGTCCAGGACAATCTGCTGGGGTTCGCTGCGCCATAGAACCGAGCCATCCTCTCCCACCAACAATAGGTTAAGATCAGCGTTCACCGCGTCGTAGAGGTCGTTGATCGCGACAACCTCGACGCTTACCTGATCGCCGGGCTCTGGATCCAGCGCCCAGGCGTGTACGTAAATGGATACCGGAGCAAAGGCGTACTGCGCGTATTCGTACCAGCGGGGCTCCATCTCGAGCCGTTCGATATCCACATAATTGTCGGATGTGATGCCGCCTTCTCTCGAATACGCCAGGTGAGTGAAGTGCAGCACCCCAGCATAACCTCGACGCGCACGCCACATCTCAGTGAGTCCGCCCGCGATATAGGCGTAGGCTTCCCACAGCTCGTCGGCTGTGTGGGCACCTTCTCCGAGAAGGTCCTCAAAGGCACCGGCCGCCCAAGGGGCAGCCGTACCGTCCCGGTTCACCCAGAGCGCCGCGTACTCGTTGATAATGTATGGCGAAGACGGCTCATCATAGGTGCTCGGGTTTTCGACGATGCCACCGCCGGGCGCCAGCCCATCCACCATGTCAATGAACGACAAGTCTGCAGTCGGGCCAAGCCCCATGCCTGCGAAAAGAAAGAAATACGGGTGATCTTCGATTGGATCCCCTTCTTCATGGGGACCGTTGAAACCACCTGATTCCCACTGGCGCGTCGTATCGAGTGGGCGCACGATATCGAGGACGTCGTGCACCTTCGTCGTCCGCGTTTCGTTGGCTGCGTCCCACCAGCCTATCGACGGGTGGTTCCAATTCTCTTGAATCCACAGCGTGTACTCCTCTGCAATCGCCTCTGGAGTCCAACTTCCAGAGTCTGGGTTGAGAGCGTTCCACATCATGAACTCGTCGGCGATGATGAACCCCAACTCATCGGCCAAGTCGTACCAAAAGTTGGGTGCTCGGCCCAAGCTCACGCGGAAGCAGTTCCACGAAAAGGCCTTCGGCGCATCTCCTAGTAGCTGGCGAACCCAATCCCGATCCCAGACCAACTGCCCGGCATTTGGGTCCTCGAAAAAGCGATGCACAGTCAGGTTCGATCCACGAAGATAGTAGGGCCGATTGTTGAGATAGAAGCGGCCGCCGTAGTCCTCACCCGCTCGCCACTCCACTTTGCGCATACCGAATCGCTCCGACACCTCATCGCTCAACCCAGTGCCGGTCTCGATCCTCAGATCGAGCTGATACAGGAATGGAGACTCCGGGGACCACAGTTCGTAGTCATCCATCTCCATCACCAATTCGATTTCAGCCGTCTCGTCGCCGCCGATCTGCTGGCTGAGGGTCTGTGCCGCCGTCTCGACCGCGGCGTCATCGTCCCAGGGCAACACAGTCGCCGAAGCCGAGAATTGGGTGGTTTCTCCGCGGTTCGTGAGCCAAACACGAACAACGACCTGGTCTGCATCGATATCCGGTTCGATCTTGAGATTGCTGACGGTCAACGGCCCACTACCGATAAGCGTAACATCGTCCCAAATGCCCGGTATCCACCGGTCTTTCTCGGTGTCTTGGCCGGCCGGTACTGAGGCTGGCACTGCGCTCCGATTGGCGCCGACCCGGACGAGCAGCGTGTTCTCTCCCTCGGGAACGACAATGTCGCTCACATCGAAGCGGGCCATCGTATAGGAACCGAAGTGGTCACCCAACAGCTGTCCGTTGAGCCACACTCGAATACCGTACTTGGCTTTGTGGATGGTCAGGCTGAACCTGTCCTGTGCAACTGGTCCCTCAAATTGGGTTCGGTACCAGAAGGCCTCGCGCTCGGCGCTGGGCAATCCGACCTCATCGAAACCGGGTTCGGCTGAAGTCACGAGGCCGGGCACGGGCACTGTGTGCCCAAACACCTCGGGTGGCGAGTCTGAGAGAGCGCCTTCCGCGAGCTCCCATTCGCCATTCAGCGACATCACCGTCCGACCATCTACGGCGGTCGAAACGTCGTCTGAGGATTGTTCGGCGGGTGCCGGATCTGTGCAGCTGGAGGCCCACATCAACGACGCAAGAATGTGCAATATCAAAACTCGTTCGATGAGTTTGCTCATGACCAGTTCGGTTTTGGGTTCCTTGACGCGGGACTTGGATTGTCGGGCAGTTGGACGGGATTTGCAACTCAAACCGTCGACGCTAGATCGAGTCTACAGGTAGGGGTCCTTGTCTGGGTCGATCGGCTCCCAGAGCTCGACTTTGTTGCCCTCTGGATCGAGGATCCAGGCAAACTTGCCATTCTCGTGCTGCTCGACCTCACCCAAGGTCTCGACACCTGCCGCCTTCAGCTCTGCGAAGAGGGCGTCTAGGTCGGCAACGCGGTAGTTGAACATGAAGGGGCTCTTGCTCGGTTCGAAGTGTTTGGTGTCGGGAGAAAACGGTGCCCACACCGTGTACCCGACCTTCGAGGGCGCCTCCTTGTCGCGCCAGGTGAAGGAAAAGCCCCACTCCTCGGACTCGATTCCGAGTTGCTCGCGATACCAATCGCGCTGTGCTGCCGCATCGGCACACTTGAAGAACACACCACCTATTCCCGTAACTTTTTTCATCGCTCTCGTCCTCCTAGATTCCGGGGGGACTGTAGATCATAACCAGACCGCCTTGCGAGCGGCGCGTGTTGGACAGGACCCGACGAATACCTCATGCTTCAGCCAGCAAGTTTTCAGAACACCAGGAGGGAGTCTTCACATGGTTCGTGCGCTTTTTAGCGTCCTGTTTCTCTTGGCCTTTGTCACTCAGAGCGTGACAGGTGGTCGCATTTGCACTCAGACCAGCCACGCAGAAACCACTACTGGCGAGGATGCTGTACGAATAACCGCAGAAGTCGGCGGCGCACTGATCGGCGCAGGCACTGCGGTTCTCTTCGGAATGGCTATGTTTCTCATCGCCGACCCTTCGGGCGACCTAGATTCGCTGGGCGCCGGGATTATCATGGCTCTGGTGTCAGTGGTTGCCGCGGTCTTTCTTGTCCCGGCGGGGCTCTATTTGGGGGGCGAGTGGACGGGTGGAGACAGTAACTATTGGGTCACTCTATCAGGCATCCTGGGGGGTGCAGCAACGAGTGGTCTCATCATCACGCTGTTTGAACCCGAGGGCATTTGGGTGGCCGCACTGATCGGCGTCCTTGTCATCGGTGCGGGCGTGCTTGCCTACGAATTGGCCAACGACCCCAACCAGGGACCGGTCACAGATAGCTCGAACCTATTGCTGAGCCCGCGCAACGGAGTCGCAAGTCCATTCGTGGTGCCAATCGATGGCGGCGCCATACTTGGTGTGGGTGTTCCGTTCTAGTGAATCGAGCCGCCAAGCGGCGGCAGGGCCGTTAGAAACGCCAATCGAGCGTGACCCGATCGTAGGATAGTCCGAGGCTTGCTCCGCGGCGCGGCTGCTCGTCGGGCTCGCTCATGAAGTAGAGAACCGTTCCTGTGATAGCCGCCGCGATACCAACTCCACCCGTAATGAAGGCCATCGTGTCGAGGGTATCGATGGTGTCTTGCTCGTCAGCCGGGTCGATGACTTCGAACCCGTCGCCCACCGAGTTCATGGTGTCTTCGCGGTCGCGGGCGGTCAGATAGAGACCGACAAAGCTCCCGACGCCGGCCACACCGACACCCCACAACGTCCATTCGTACCATTCAGGTGGATTCGAGGCGCTTGGAGGCGGGTCGGCTGGGACGTCCGGTTGCAGGAAGATGGGGCCAACTCGCTGGCTCTCGCCCGATGCCGTGAAATTCACAGTTTGGGTCACGAAACCCTCTGCGCTAACCTCGACAGTGTGCTCTCCAGCCGCGAGGTCCACCGTCACAGGCCCTGCCCCCATGGGTACCCCATCGAGGGTGATCTGGGCCCCGTTCGTACCACTCTCGACAGTCACGGAGGTCATCTCGATCTCGACAGGAGCCGCGGCACATTGGACCGCCTCCTGGTACGTCTGAGTCAGGAGAGGGCGGAGTTCCTCATCGGTCCATGCGGTGGCCAGCAGCGATCCGACTCGCTCACTCGCGTCTTCGCACCGATTCATCGCGATGAGTTGAACGCTCAGATTGTATTCCCAACGATAGCGATCGGAATACACCGCCGCTTTCTGAGAGTCCTGCAGGGATGCGAACTCGTCGCTCTGGATGAACTCATCCAGCCAGTTCAGAAGCGCTAAGTCGGCCTCGGCTGATGCCTGACGCAGGCCCTCGACAGTTTCTGGGGAGGCGTCTTCGACTGTTTGCAGAAGCACCGTGGCTCGGTCCTTCAACCGCCGGTATTCCTCATAGTCGACCGCGAACACCGTGGAGGCTCCGAACAGCACTGAAAACAGCGCAATGGTTGTTGTGATTCTTCGTAGTGAAACTCTCATGCGACATTTTTATCAGGCTTAGAGGCTGTACGGTAGAAACTCGTTGGATAAACCCAGCCGCCAGGGGTGCCTGACCTACTGACCCGAGATTTCAGAGCCTCCGAACAAACCGCTGGGGGGAGCAGATGGGTCATCGACTTCGATCGGCGCCGAGACCTCGCGACGAGAGGTATCCCGAGTTCCACGACGCCTAAGTTCGACGTTGACCGACGTCTCACCGAGAGAGACCGATTGAGACTGTTCCCGGTAGCCCGGCCTTCGAAATGACAGTTCGATTTCGTGGGCGATGTTCGGCGCCTTGGCCGTGAACGGTATCTCGCCCAACATATTGTCGCCCAGCCAAACGCTGGCACCGTCTGTCCCTTCGAAGGCCATCTCGTGAGTATCGGGTAGGGCCTGCCCAATCCGGTCACCCGCGATGGTAATCCCCACCGCGAGTCGCGGATCGACTACCGCAACCGGGGGTTCCTCTGGCACGTCCGGTTCGACCTCTTCGGCTGGTTCGGGGTCTACAGCCGCAACTTCAGGAGGCGGCTCCGGCGGCGACTGTTCGTCCAACTCGCCGTTCGCCTCGACAGCGGGGACTTCGTCTTCGGCGGTCCCGCCGTCGGACACAGCCCAGACGAGACCGGCTGCAACCAGACACACGATTGCGAGCATCCCAATCTGGGTCCTCCGCGAGCTGCGCTTCATCAGGAGTGAGAGGCTCGTCTTCTGCTTCCGCTTCGACGGCCCCTTGTTGCCGTGACCGCTCCGCAAGCGAATCTCTGCCGGCGTTGGTACACCTTTGCCCGCAACCGTCTCGCCCAATTCTTCGGCGAGTGTTCCGGGCGTGACGCGCTCATCGGGAAGGTACCCGATCGCCTGTAGCGCTTCCAACATCTCGAGGGCGCTCGAATAACGATCGTCCGGATTCTTCTCAATCGACTTCTGAATCACGGGCCATAGCGATGTTCTCTTGACCGGATCAGGGACAGGAATCTCCCGCTCCGACGCCTGCTGGCAAAGAATCTGGACGACGTCTTTGCCCATGACGATCGGCTCCCCGACCAGGCATTCAGCCAGGATCAGACCGACCGCGTACAAGTCGGCGCAAAGAAACTCCCAAGGGGACAACGCGTGGCCGGTAGCGCTCACGACCTTCGCTCATTACTGCGGTCGATTCTCGAGGTTATGGACAATCTCGAGTTGGCGATCTCTGCCTCTGAGGACCCCGACAAAGGTGGCGCTCAGGGACTCGGTGAGGGGGTTCGTGGGATTCACCGCCAGCTGACAGAACTGCTCTTCAAGCACGATGTCAGGGGCTTCACGTCGGTCGGTCGAGCGTTCGATCCGTCGAAGCACGAGGCGATGGCACAGGTGGCATCGGACGATATCCCGTTGAATCACGTGGCTGACGAGTTGCGCCGAGGTTATATGATCGGCGACCAACTGTTTCGCCCAGCTCAGGTTCTCGTTTGCATGAAGACCGCCGCGCTCGAAGCGGTTGCCGAATCGAAGGAACTGCCCGGTGCTGAGCCACGGAAGGTAAAGAAACCGCAGGGAACTCGAAGTGCTGCGAGTCGCCCCTCTTGGGTCTTGCACCAACCGGAACCAACTGAAGACACCACCTTTCTCGTCGTTCATTCCCGCGGTTCGCGCAACGTTGAGATCGGTAAGAAACTGGCTCAGGATTTGTTGGTGCCAGAGCTTTTGGGTGGGGTCGCGAAGACCTTTCCAAATCACGTTTTGGGTGGGCTCTATAGCGGGATGGCACTCGACCTTCAGGGGTCCGGTGTGTCGGGACTGTGGCAACGACTGATCGAGTCGTACCCCGATGCGGAAGGGTGGGTCGAAGACTTCTTCTGGGAACGCGTCCAGAGCGAGATGACTGGAACAAGCTACGAGGTAGCCGCTCTCGGTCACATCCCGAAGGGAGCATTCTCGGAACTGGCTGAACCAACAGGCCCCAGCGAGCGATGGGGTGGGATTGTATTCCGGAACCCAAGCTTGCTGGTTTCCACACTCGTCTCGAACAACGCTGGTGCGCTGATCACCGATATCGGGGAGGCAAGTGTAGCCTATCGAGCCGGTCTGAAGGTGGGTGATACCGTCGTAAAGATCGGCCCACGCAACATCGGCGACGCCTCTTCTGCCCGCCGGATGCTTACTATGAACGCCCACTTGAAGCGACCGGTTGACGTGAGCTACCAGCGGGGTTTCGGTGACGTGCGGCGGACTCAGTTCCAACCCCGTCCGGGTCGGCGTTAGGCTGAAGCGCAACGATCACTTACCGTCACTCGAGGGTGAGTTTCGTTTGACCTGGGCCTCATCGATGTTGTACGCAGTAAGCACGGGTGGCAGCGTACCCAGGATGGGTCGCGGAGGATTCGCGAAATGGTAACTTCGAACACGACTAGAGATCGTTTGACCGGCTCGGTAGCCGCAGGACCTCTCCGTCTCATCAAGAACCACTTTTGGGATCCATTTTTCCGCGACTTCCTCGTCAACAACCTCGCCAAACGCGGCGTCACCCCCAACCAGGTAACGATCGCGGCCACGACGCTCACACTGGGCTCTGCACCTTTGGCTGCCACCGGGCATTTTACGTGGGCGGGAATTGTCTACTGTCTGGGAAGTCTCGGAGACATCGTCGACGGCGCCCTAGCCCGCAAGCTGGGTACTGCCAGCAAAGCTGGAGCGTTTCTCGACAGCACATTGGACCGCGTGGTCGAGGCTATCGTGCTATTGGGGATTGGATTGGGGATCGGAACCCAAGCGGGTTACTTGGTCACCTTTCTCTTGCTGGCATCGAGCCTCCTCTACTCCTACACGAAGGCGCGGGCAGGCTCGCTTGGCGTGGAACTCGAAGTCCGGTGGATGCAACGCGCGGACAGGATTCTCTGGGTGGCTGTCACTCTGGCCGTCGCCCCGATATTTGCACTTTGGCTGGACTATCCGGCCCACGAGTTGATCATCGGCTCGTTCTCGATCTGCGTGGGATTCGCTGTCGTGGGCTTTGTGCTTCGATTCCGCGAAGCCTATCAAAGACTCTCGTGAATTCTGCTCGCGGAGCGCGTTTGATTCCCTTAACCACCACATGAAGAAGATGCCGAAACCGCTGTGGGCGGGACTGATCGGTACCGTCTTCGGCGCCGGACTCATACCCGTCGCGCCCGGTACATTCGGCGCGATCGCGGCGATGCCTGTCGTCTACCTGATGCGCGATTGTTCCATCCTGATCTGGATCCTGGCCTCCGTTGCCACCTTCGTTATCGGAACGATTGCAGCACATTATATTCAGAAGACTCACCCAGATGACGATCCTCAGATTATCGTCGTTGATGAGTTTGTTGGAATACTGATCACCTTCATCGGGGCCCCCATAAGCGTCGGAAGCATGATTTTCGGCTTGGCGGCATTTCGGGTTTTTGATATTTGGAAACCCTACCCAGTGGGCTGGATCGACAAACACGTTAAAGGTGGCCTCGGGATTATGCTCGATGATGTTGCAGCGGGTGTACTCGCCTTGGTAGCATTACAGCTTGGAATAGCGCTGATTTGAAGAGCCTCATTCAACATATACGGGACTTTGGGGGCATGGGCGTGGCGTCCTGCCTAGCAACTCTGGCCGATCTTCTGGTCTTTGCTACCTTGTTTCGTGTGCTCGGCAGTCCCCTCGCGATGGCCACTGCCTGTGCTGCACTGGTCGGGGCTCTCATCCATTTCAGTATCTGCAAGTATTGGGTCTTCGGCCGATTCGACCGCAGCGTCGTCGATTCTGCCTGGCGATATGCAGTGGTATCGGGAACGGCCCTGGTTATTCACACCGGCCTGACCAGCTTCATCGCGGCGATGAGCACACCCGAACTGGGCTGGCTCATGTCGAAGGGCCTCGTGTTCGCCATTGTCATCTACCCAGCCAGTCGCTTCTTTGTATTCGGTGGATCCTTGGGCACCGCCCGACAGGTCGCCTCCGCTTTCGCTCAAATCGCAGAAACTCCGGACGACTGAAAGGCGCCCCACAGGGCTCC
>CAZDBH010000136.1:0-13947 GCA_964503485.1 uncultured Bradymonadales bacterium
GCTAAAAGCCAATGGCGGAGCCTGGAGCGCTATGCGCGACAGGCTCCTAGTTCCGGGCCTGGCGAGCTCGTTTGGTGGCGTCGATTTCCTTGGCTGCCTTGATTCCGCGGTCACGCAGCGCGAACCACACGAGCCGTTTCTTGTCCATGACGAAGTAGCGCTTGCCGAAGCGTCTGAGCGCTCGACGGTCGATCTCGAACCCGAGTCCCGGCTTGTTGGGAACCTGGATTTCCCCATTCTGGTGATGAAATGGCTCAGCGAGCAGGCCGTCGCGCCCTTCGACTGTCCATGACGGCGGGTTGTAGGGGTATTCGAGGGCCTTCTCGTCTGCGAAGCCCGACGCGGCCATCAGCTGCAGGTTTGCCGCGAAACCGATGCCGTTGGTCCAGGTGTGGGGCGTGTATAGCAGTCCGTGCTTTCGGCACAGCTTCGCGACCTCGAAGGTCTGCGCGATCCCACCTGTGAACATGGCATCAGGCTGAAAAATCTTGTAGCAGCCACGCTCGATCATCATGCGGAGTTCGGGGAGGCCGCCCGTGTGAATCTCACCGCCTGCGATTGGCACTTTGCTGTACTTCGTGAGGGCAATCTGGTCCTCGTAGGCGTCCATCGGTAGGGGTTCTTCAATCCAGGCGATTCCGACGTCCGCACAGGCGTCTGCGAATCGTTTGGCCCGAGCGAGATCCCACAGCGGGGCATCCCCGATGATCGTAACGCGCCAGGCCTGATTGGCATCTACGCCCAGCTTTAGTTTATCTCCCACCGCTTTGGCGGTCTCGACCACCTGGCGTATGTCGACGGCCTCGTCGAAGTCGTGCACCCTGAGTTTGACGGAGCGAAAGCCCTCCTCATAGCGGGCGAGGCATTCTTCGATGCGGGCTTCGGGTTCCTTCACTTCTCCGGTCGAGGCGTAGACCTTCACCTTGCGGGGTTTTCCTCCGAGCAACTCGCAGACCGGTTTGTTCTCGAGTTTACCCTTGATGTCCCAGAAGGCGGGTTCCAGCCACCAGTTTCGCCATCCGATGTAGGAGGCTTCTCGCAGGCGCTGCTGCATGAGTGGAATGTTGGTCGGGTCCTCACCGATGAGGTAGGGCCCCAACAGGTAGCCGAAGCCAGAACGTTCTCGACCCATGGCTGGTCCGGCGGACCAGCCTTCGACCCCGTCGTCGGTGATCACCCGAATGAGGTCAAATCGGTTCTCGTTTTGAGGGAAGCCAGGGATCCACGAAGGGTAGAACGTGGCCGGCAACGGCACTTTGACATGATAGAGTTCGATTCGTGCGATTTTCGTCATGGCGCCGCAACAATAGACGAGTTTGGGGTCAGTCCGATAGTGGTTTGGGCCAGTATTTCTCTAGAAACCAGCCCCCTGGGCGGGCGTTTGAAAAGGCACATCAGTCTCTGTACAGTGTGGCAGTTCCCCCGTTTGCTAGAGCCTAACCTGAGAGGAAGCGATGCGCTATGCGATGATCCTTGTCGGCCTTGTTCTTGGACTGAGCGCCTGCGGTGAAGACGTCGATCTGTGGAACTATGCCGGCGAGAGTGACGACTACTACGGGTACGACTACAACAGCTATCAGGGTGCCCTAACGGTCTCAGAGGTCACATTCACCTACTACGAGAACGGAGAACAAGTCGTGTATCGGGGTGAGGGGACTGCTTCGACGTCGGGTCAGACCCTACAGGTTCGGGCCGTCTCTGAGGAAGCCGACGAGCAGGTATCTGTGGTCTTCTATGATGTATTCTCGTTGGAAAACTGCCCGTACGATGTGGTTCGGCAAGGGTCTGATAGCCCGAGTTATTCGTGGTCACCCGTGAACGTCGTCCAGCTTCGAGACTCGGTCGTGGTCGACGTGGAACCGGGCTCCTATGAAACGACCCCGGGTTTGCCGTCGGTCACGACCAGCATCACGATCGACACCACGCCGCTTCTTCGCTGAGAGCCAAGCGCTCAGCTTCAATAATCAACCGTAAGGAAAGACGATCGGATAGTGGGGAATCTTGAGTTCCTTGGCTCGCTCAACTTCGTCCTCGGTCGGCCAGATCATTACGACGGGGGCGGGCGATTTCCTGCTGAGGATCGATGCTGTGCTGCCGATTCCGACGTCGATTGGGCCGCGTTTGGAGTGGCTGCCAACAATGACGAGATCGGCGCGAGACTCTTCCAAGTAGTCCAGGATTTCAGAGCTGGGTTTGCCTTCGCGCAGGACCACATTTGCCCCTTCGATATCCTCTGCAAATCGGTTGAGCTTCGCCTCGGTCGTCTCGAGATCGGGGAGCAGCGCGATGGGCGCGTCCACCGCGAGGAAATGGAGCTCGGAACCGAAGGTCGAGGCCAAGGCTAGAGCGATATCCCGCTGCCGCAGGGCCACGGGCGTAAACTCTAAGTAGCGTTGCAGGGCAACCGGAACGCAAATTCTCTTGTAGGACATGGTCTCTCCTTACATGTTCCGGTGGTCGGGCGAGTCCGAGTGAATGGGCTCGACGCCGTCCTTGTGGAGCTTGTACTCAAAGGCGTCCACAAGGGCCAACCAGCTTGCTTGCACGATGCTCGTACTCACGCCAACCGTTCCCCAGACCTCTTCGTGGTCACCCGATTGAATGAGAACTCGGCACATTGATTCCGACCCAACGCCACTGGACAGAATGCGAACCTTGTAGTCCGTCAAACGTACTGAGCGCAACGCTGGATAGTGAGTTTGTACGACTTGGCGAAGTGCCGCATCCATCGCGTTGATCGGGCCATTGCCGTCGGACGTGGCATCGCCGAGTTCGCCGCCGACCTTCATTCGAAGGTGCGCTCGGGCGCCCCCGGAGGCGACGGGTGCCCGGAAACTGGTGCCGTCGATGAGAATGGTGACGGTCAGATCGTCGAGTGTGAAGTACGTCTTTCGCCGTCCCAGGGCTTCGTTCACCAGTAGGCGAAGGGACGCCTCTGCGCCCTCGAATTGATAGCCCTGATTCTCCAACGCATTGACGTGTTCAACGACCCGCAGCGCCTTGGGATCGGTCGGGCTCAGGAAGACGCCGTACTCGGCCAACATGGCCAACACGTCGGATTGACTGGCCGAATTCGACATCAGCATACGGCGTTGGTTACCCAAATCCTCGGGCCGAACGTGTTCTCCGGTCGAGCGCTCGGCTTGTACCCGTTGGGCTAGGTGATCTTTGCGCGCGAACGCGTTTCGGCCAACGTAAGCCTGGGATGCCTGGGGGATGTGATTGACCAGCTGATCGGCATTGCGGGCGACTTGTGTGAGCAGCCGCAAGTGGCCCGCTGGCAGACACTTCATGCCCATTTTGAGCTCGAGAGCCGGTATGACCGAGACGAGGTTGGCCGATCCACACCGTTCGCCGTAGCCGTTGACGGCCCCTTTCACGAGCCGTGCGCCATTGACCACGGCTGCGAGGGTGTTTGCCACCGCCATATCGGCGTCGTTGTGGGCGCTGACCCCGACCGGGACGTCCAATTTCTCGGTTACCCGAGCAACAATCTTGCCGAGGTGGTGGGGCAGGGTGCCACCATTGCTGTCACACAGCGTGACCTTGGTGGCGCCGGCCGCGATGGCGGTCTCGAGAACGGACAGAGCAAACTCGGGATTCTCGACGTAGCCATCGAAGAAGTGCTGGGCGTCGAAGATGAGTTCCTCGGCGGCCTCGTTCACGGCGTTCAGGGTGTCTTTGACCCGCAGGAGATGTTCTTCGGTTCCGGATGCTTCGAGCTCACTGAGTTCGAGAGCCCAACAGGATGCGCCGATACTGAAGACGTTGGCGCCCGAGTCGAGCAAGGTGGTCAGGGCTGGCGAGTCCACCAGGTGGGTTTCGACCGCGCCGAACGCAGCCAGTTTGGAGTGAAGGAACTGAAGGCCGACCACTTCCTCGAAGAACGCGGCATCTCGGGGATTCACACCAGGCTCACCGGCCTCGATGTACTCGACACCGAGGTCGTCGAGTAGTTCAACGAAGGCCAGTTTTTCAGGCACAGACAGCTGAAGCCCCAGTCCCTGGGTTCCAACTCTCATCGTTCGGTCATAAATCGCGACCTGCTTCATCGGCTATATCTCTCCGAGGTAACCACGGATTTCATTCGAGTAGGCTTTTCCAGCAAAGACATTTACGGATCGGTAACCTCCAAGTCAACCGGGAGCTTCGTGGTGGGTGTCGTACATGTCGCGAGTTCGAAGAGAAGGCCATCGAAGCGTGGGTCCTCATGCAGGTCTGAGAGAAACCCGTTGTCGTAGAAGAACCGACTCGCAAGCTCACACTCACCGGCGAAAATCAGGCTGTCGACAAGTGCCAATCCCAGAGCTCGAGCCGAGTCGTAGTCTTCGCACTGGTCCAGAGCCAAGACGAGGAGTGCTAGACCTGTCTCATGGTCGCCTCGAGTCGAGTACATTGACCCGAGTGTGGCCAGCGGGCTTGCGGCTCCACCGCCGCTCACGATGACCGCGGCCCGAACACGATTCTCGTCGTGCGGATTATCGCTTGCGGTCCGGATTATCGCGTTGCTGAACAGCCCGAGCCCGATACTTGTGATCGCCACCGCCAACAGTGTCGAAAGCCATTGTCGTTTTGAGTCCGGCGGGGCAGGGCGTGGGTAGCTCGGCTCGATCCCGGCGCCAATCAACCGGTCATATAGATGCGGGTGTGCTTGTCGTTTGCCCCGCATAACGGCAGGCATCACGTTAGCGAGGTACAACTTTTCCAATGTGGACGCGTACACCCCGTCCTCTTCGCCGGCGTGAGAGGCTGTCTCGTCGGCATGTTGCTCCATCCGTCGACGCGTCTTCTGAAGGAGTGACAGCGCAAAGAGCACGATCCAGATAAGCACTCCGACACCCAGCCAGCCGAACTGATGATGGCAGGCCTTCAGCATCACCATCGGAAGAAGGCCCAGCATCGTGCCGAAACTCGCGAGGGCGAAGCGTTTGCGGTCACCCAGGTGACCCAGTTCGTGGGCTAGTATTGCTCGCAACTCGGGGTCATCGAAGAGGGCCATGGCCTCTCGGGTGACCCCAACCTTCTGGAGATTGGGAAACGCAAAGGCGTTTGCTGCAGGTCCAGCGATGACAAAACTCTCGACCGGCTCGACTCCCAACGACTCGGCTACGTCAACGACCGCCTGTCTCAGCCGTTCGTTCGCCGGTTTGGCTAGGCCGAACAACCTCGCCAAAAACAGAGCAGCCCCCCAACTAATGCAACCCATCAGGAGGGCGGCCAATCCCATCGTCGCCCAGAGGGCCGAGCCAAACTGGCCCGGTGCTGCGACCATGAACACCAACAGGAGGTAGATATGGGCGCCGAGCAACATCTGTCCTGTCACGAGCGACTCGAGGTATGGACCGAGTTTGCGAGAGGATGGGCGAAATCTCCTCTCACGCCGCCAGTTGAGCACAACGAACCCGCCGACCAACAACCCGGCTGGCAACAGGACCGTGAGAACCGGGTAAGGTGAGAGCGGACCAATGAAGAATCGAGACATGAACACCAGGATGCATGGAATGATTACGATGTTCATCGTCCCGACAGTCCGGGCGGGAAGCAACAAGCGAGCAGTTTCGCTCCAATGACGGTCGGCGCTTTTTCGAAGGGGCCGTATAGCAACCCACCCAGAGATGAAATGGGCTAATGTTCCGATTAGTAGTGCTGCCGATGCAAACACCACCAGATTCAAAACCAACTCCGAATTCCCGAAGTGCTGTCGGGCTGTTTCGAGCGCTGAAGACGGGTCCAAGGTCAGTTCGCGGAGTACACACCGCGCCGTTTGGCGACGGCCATTGCTGGCAGCTTCATGTCCATCTCAGCGTCCAGCTTCATGAGTAGGCCTTTGATGCCGCTCAGGACTCGAAAGTAGAGCAGCAGATCAGAGGGAGGGGTGAGTTTCAGCATTTTAGGGTTCTTCAGAAAGAACTTTTTCGCCTGCATGGTGACTCGCCAATTACCGAATTGGAACGGTCCATCGGTACTGAACGGAGCGAGTATGAGGGCATGGTAGCGTTCGATCAGCTCCGCGTCGTAGATCGATGCGTCGGCACTCTCTGCGCCGAAGCCGAGCTTCTTGTAGAGCTGCGCGGCCCTCTTCGGGTCCTCTGTCCAGACCGCGTCCAGAATCTCGAGAACGCCGTCGGCGAGCTCCGGCTCGATTTCCTTTACGCACCCGAAATCCAGAACCACGAGTTCGTTATCGGCAGTGAGTAGGAAATTGCCGGGATGGGGATCGGAGTGCAGCTCGAAGCGCTCGTGGAACATCCACACGTAGATCGAAATCCAGCGTGTGAGAAGTGCTTGGCGCTCCGGGCCGGGACCGAGCTCTGCCAATGCTTCGTCGAGCTTCACGCCCTCGACGTACTCCATCATCAAGACGGGTTTTCGAGTCCACTGTTCGAACGGCTGTGGTACCCGAACGCCTTCAATTTCTTTGAAGTCCTCGAATGCCGACCGCAAGTTCTCGGCTTCTAGTTCGTAGTCCGATTCCTCGATGGCCGCTCGGCTGGCTTCCTCGAGGTAGGCCTCGAGCTTGGCCTTGTCGACAACGGCACGGCCGAATGTCATCAGCGTAGCGAGGTTTTTTAGGTCCGCCCGGATCGAGTCCAAGATGCCTGGGTATTGGACTTTGACTGCGACGTCCTCTCCGGAGTGCAGCGTGCCGCGATGGACCTGGCCAATACTGGCCGAGCCGATGGGTTCCGGGTCGAAATAGCTGAAGATGGACTCGATCGGTTGGTCGAGGGCATCCTCGATCTGCTGCCGAACCGTGTTGTAGGTCATCGGCGGCGCTTTGGTTTGAAGCGATGTGAGGTGATCGGCGAATTCGGGAGGTACCAGGTCTGGATCGGCGCTCAGAATCTGACCCACCTTCATGGAGGCGCCTTTGAGCTGTCCCAAGACCTTCACGACGCGCTCAGCGTTCTTTTCCATCAGGCGTTCGTAGGCCGCACGCTTCTTGTCACGGGAGCGAGGTATCAGTTTGGAGCTCAGGGCACCGGCCACTGTCGAGGCGCCCACCTTGAGACTCAGTCCGCCCAGCTTTGCCATGCGACCAAGGCGCCCGGAGGGCACCTCCTCACCTGTTTCGCCTGCAAGTTTCTCCCACTTCGACACGTTCAAACCCAACTAAAGACTACCGAAAGTCGGCTTACAACAGCGGTTCGCGCATATGGAGGCGTACATCGAGGTCGAAAAGGACTCACCGCAGACAGCGGCAGCCAATCCGAGTACGTAGAGAGAGACTTTTCCCGTTCCGTGGGTACGCCTGATATGCGTGCAATCACTGCTACGGGCGTACTAAAGGCTCCGACAGTGAGATTGTCAAGCGATGATTTGCGGTTGACTTCGGGTGTGGGGCCGAGCAATACCGGGCCCCACAGAGGCAACGCCTCAGCCCGAGCGAAGCGAGTAGATGAGCGAATCTCCACATATCATCGCCAACCACGGCACCCTGTGGGTTCTCTCGAAACCGGCCGGCACCCTGGTACACGCCACCGCTGCCGACGAAACCGATCTCATGAACTGGCTAATGGAGCGGCAGTCCGAAGTCGACCACGTCGCGCCCTGTCACCGTCTGGACAAGGGGACATCCGGGGTGGTTCTGTGTTCGAGCGATGCGGGTGAACGCGGCGATATTGGGAAACTCTTCGCCGAGGGGCAGATCAAGAAGACCTATCAAGCGCTGGTCTACGGAGTCACCCACAAAAAGGGCACTCTGAAGCGGCCTCTGAAGGACTCCCGCCGGGGTCGAAGCACGGAGGCGGTGACCCAGTACAAACGGCTCGAGGTGTTCGGCTCGTTCAGCCTCCTCGAAGTGCGACCGAAAACGGGTAAGCGCCACCAGATACGTCGGCACCTTCAGGGGATCGGCCATCCGATCGTAGGCGACAAGCGTTACGGTCCTCGGCGTTTTCGTCGCGTACCTGCCTACCCAGAGCGCATGTGGCTGCACGCCATGCGTCTCGAACTGCCCGACGGCCAAGTCTATGAGGCGCCCCTTCCGCAGGCCCTAGAGGAGCACTTGTTCGTCCTTCGCCAGAGGGGCGAGAAGATCAAGGATTGAACGCCGCGTTGCTCTGGGCCGGCCAGAACGAGTTACAGTTCGAGGACCTGGGTTCGATGTTCCAGACTTCACCGGTACATAAGTGAAAATGGCGAGCGCTTCACTTCAGTCGAGGAGCGCTACTCCGGGTCCGTCCACCAGGTGCCGTCGCCGGTGGCGGTGACCCAATCAAAGCTGGCCGGGTCCATTCCGGTGGACGCCCCGCTCCAGTTCCCCTCCAAGGTCCCGTCGATCATGTCGCCGTCGAACACGCCTTCAGCGCTGGCCCGGACGATCGAGTAGTCGATGACGGCGTCGAGGAACTCGCCCTCGAGATGCATGGTCTCGGGGTCGTAGAATCCCTCGAGGCGCGCCGTGAACGGGCAGCCGTTCGGCAACACGCAGTTGGTTGATCCCCCATCGAGGTCTCCAAAGACCATGAACTTGGTGTCGACGCATCGAATCTCAAAGCTGATCTCTCCGTTGACCGGGCCGCTGTAGTACAGCCCCAACGCGGGCATGTCCGGAATGTTGGATTCGATATCGCCCTCGAACTCTCCTGACCAGCGCTCGGCCATGCCGAGGGGTTCGCAGTCGTCGGTTGCCTCGGGAATCTCTGGTTCGGTGACGACGTCAGGGTCTACCACCTCGTGCTCGACTACCTCGGGTTGAGTGACGACCTCTGGCTCGCTTTCCACGTCGATGGGCTCGGTCGTGTCCTCTAGGTCGGTTGAATCGGCCACGACGGTGTCGGGCACTGAGTCAATCGCAATGTCGGTCGTATCGGGGTCGGAATTGCCGGCGTCAGCGCTCGGCGGCAAACGGCGCACATCTGACCGATTGCTCGTCTCAGCCGGCTCCGTCGCGCCTGTCTCTTCGTCACCACAGGAACAGGACAATACCGCAAGCGCAATAATCCACGGACTCAATCTCACAAGTCATCTCCAGTAACCGCGGGGACACGACATTCTGGCGTTTTCAAATCTCAGCGCCGGGGAACCTAGCACAGAAACGGAGTTAGAAAAGGGTTAACTTCCAGTGATGGCACTGAAAGCCGGTCGGGCACGTCCACCGATGGGATTGCTAGAACGGTTTCTGAGGCCTACCTTGCCGACCCCGAGCATTGAGTTGAGCAACAAATGTGTGGTCTTGACCGGCCGGTTCACCACGATGACCCGCAGGCAGGCTGCGGCTGCTCTAGAGCAGCCAGGGCGGGTTTGCCTGGACCCCGCTAGAGAATCGACACCTTCTCCCAGGTCCGTCCCAACGTCACATTCAACCCGGTATCAACTCCCTATTCCACGAGAGCGAGCCGGTAGGGGTGGGGGGCCTGGGAGCCACCCTGAGGTGCGGTAATGGCGATGAGTAGGGGCTGATGTGGGCCCCCCTCCAGCTCACCCAGGTAATGGCGCTGGAAGACTGCCGAACCGAAGGAGACATCGTCCACCCCTGCACGGATGTCGAGGGCTAACACCGTTCCGTCCCAGGACAGAAGGGTCAGCCAAGGCAACAGGTCATGGGCGTTGGGTTCCCATGAGAACCAAAGGGTCTCCCCGGGACAGAGCGATGGGGCGCCATCCCGATCTGACTCAACAAACCCATCGACAGGTACTGGGTCTCCTGGCGAACTGCCCGGGCTGACCACCTCATCCGAGCCGCAGCCCAGCGCTGGTTCGACGGAGGTGGTGAATTCCCAGTCCTTGGTCCCGCCTCTGGTTGAAACTGCCAACTCAAAATGACCGTCGGGATGGCTCAGGTCGTCATCGTCTTCCCAAACCGTGAGACTGGCATGTCCGGACGGCTCTGGGTGAAGGCGGGCAAGTGCGTATGAACCGTCGGGGCCGGCAGGCCCCTCGAGCCAGGCAATCGAACGAGATGACCCCAAGTCCTGCAGCCGGATGCGGACATCGGTTGGCACACTCGCATCCAAGCTGACCGTCTCGATGGACAAGGCCATACCGCACGCCATGCCTGCATCGGGACAACAGTCACCTTGGTATCTGCAAGCGTCATCGCAGTAGCAGCCCCACTCGGTCGGCTCGTGGCCTTGACACGCCCCGTCACAGGTCGCCTCGTCGGGAAAGTCCTGTTGACCGGCGCAAAGCGCCTCGCCATCGGGACAGCAGGTCCCATCGGCCGGGCAGGTCTCGTTGCAATAACAACCCCACTCGGTCGGGTCAGGGGAGCCACAGGCGCCCGCGCAGGTCGCCTCAGGTGGGTAGTCGTTGGGTGGATCATCGCTGCCGCAAAGCACCTCCGCATCTGGGCAACAGTTGCCTTGAGTCAGGCAGGCCTCATCGCAGTAGCATCCCCACTCGGTGGGCTCGTGGGACCCGCAGAACCCGGCGCACGTCGCGTTTGCCGCACCCCCACACACGGCATCGGCGTCGGGACAACAATCACCCTGTTCAAGGCATTGCGGGTCGCAGAAGCAGCCCCACTCGGTCGGACTGTGCAGTCCACAGGCGCCTGTACAGGTTGCTTCAGCTGGATAGTCGTTATCGTTTGCACACAGGAACTCGGCGTCGAGGCAGCAATCGCCCCGGTCCTGACAGCCCTCGTCGCAGTAGCATTCGGAGGGACGGGGCGCGCTGTCGCCGCAGTAGCCCAGGCACGACGCGCCGTCCTCTGGGTCCTGTGCGTGGGCCGCGGTGACAATTCCGATCAACAGGGCCAATGCCGGTGCACAGGACAGCAACCTCGGTGTGATGGACGGGGCCTCGACCACCCCAGGTGAAGCGCGAAGCGCTGGATCATGGATTTGGCCCATTTTCAGTCCCCTAAGATGAGGGCACGAATGGTACCCCCGCTGTTGACGTTGCCGCGAGCGCCGTGGGTCGTGATGCGCACGACCTCCGGGCTGCCTGTCGATTCAATGGTCGTGTAGATTTCGAAGTCATCGTCGGCGTTCGGTAGGTAGTCGGTAAGCAGGCCAAATCCGGTCAGGTCCGCTCCCAAGAAATTGATCAAGTTGGTTTCATCGTGCTCCCCATTTAGGGCCGTAAGTTCGGTGTTTACTTGGACCAGGTGAGGCGGCAGGAAAAACGCATGGGCTACGCCGCTGACCGAGCCTGCGGCGCCCCCGACCTCGATGCGCCACCCCGACCAAAGCGGCTCGGTCGTGAAGTAAACGTCGCCGCTTCCGGCGGTGTCGTAGACTCGTATCTCAGGGAAGGCGAGGGTCGGCGCAGGGCGTCCTGCCGGCTCCGGTGGAAACGCCGAACCTGGATCGCCGACCGCCGCGGTGAACTCCGCGCTGCTGTGCCAGACGTTGGCGCCCAGTCCGATGACAAGCGCTCGGCCCCGGATTCGGCTGACCCCGATCCCGTAGTTCTCGGGATCAGAGGCCCGCCCGTGGGTCACCTCGATGTCGAACTGAGCACTGGGACCGTTCATCGTCACATCACAACGGAAGCTCACGTCTGGATCGGCGTAGGTGATGTAGGAGTCGATGGCGCAGAGGGCGGTATACTCCGAGTATGCGAAGCCGCCAGGCACGGTCAGCGTGAGCAGTTCGCCAGTGATGACTTCGAACGGCGCCCAACTGAGCCCAATGCCGCAGTCGGACAGTCCCTCATCGATCTCACCGTCTCCGTCGTCGTCGAGGCTGTTGCAGACCTCGGGCGTGCAAGTCGGACCACAGATTTGAACATCGCCAGCCGCCAGTCCCTCGATCCCGGGCGTACAGACAGCGTCGTCGAAATCGCAGACATCCGGGGGCCCGGGTGCACAGACCTGTTGAATGAAGCCACCAAGCTGGTTTGGGGACTCCTGTGGCGAGTCCAGGAGCACCTCACAGACGGGCACGTTGTCGGCCTCGCAGTCATGGGGGGCCCGGGCCAAATAGTCACTGTAGTCGAAGTCCTCGTGAAAGAGGCCGTCTTGGTCGCTGTCGATGGCAATGCCCAGGAAGGTGTTGTCGATACAGTTGTCGACGCATGTCCGATTGCAGCTGGCGTCGAAGCAGCTGCTGCCTGGCCCAGCCAGCTCGGAGGATCCCACACAGCCTTGGCCGTTGTTATCTGGATCGACGTCGGTTTCATCGACGTGTCCGTCGCAGTCGTCGTCGAAGCCATTGCCGCAGACGTCGGCGCAGAGTTCCTGGCCTCCGGCACACACCCCGGCGTCACATTGACCCACGACACAGGTGTCCGCATGGCTCAGGCAGGGCGTCCCGTCGGCTACGACCGTACGTACGCTGCACTCGCCGCCATGACAAATCGCATCGGTGACACACCCCAGATCACTGCCGCAGGGCGTCCCGTCGACAACCGGTATCAATCCCAGCAACGGATCAATCTCGTGGCACTCGGGGAGCGGCCCGCCGGTCTCGCACTCCGTTTGCTCACACCTCTGAAAGGCGAACAGACTGAGTTCATCACCTTGGGGGTTGCAGCTGGTTTCGCCATGACAAATCGCCGGTTCGCATTGGGCCCGTCCCTTGGCGGCCAAACCGACGACCTGCACAACGCCCTCAATCTCTTGGACATCCCAGAGAACGACCTCGCCCAGGCAGGTGAGGTGACCTGGGCAACTCTGGCACAGTGGTTCCAGCTCTGGGTCTGCGAGAGCAGTGCAGTCAGCGATGAAGTCCTCATTGAGCTGGCCGTCGCCATCAATGTCGACCAGTACCGCGCCCCGGAGGTTGTTCACGCAGTCATCGAAGCAGGTGCGGTTGCATTCGTCGTCGAAGCAGCTTCCACCGGCCTGGGCATAATCCTCGCGCCCCGGGCCGCCAACGCAGCCTGGGTCCCCGTTGCTATCCACCTCGTCTACCTGCCCATCGCAGTCATCGTCGATGCCGTTGAGGCAGACGTCTTCACACAGTGCACCCGCCATCGGATCGCAAGCCGGTGGGTCATCATCGCACCCCATCACGAGCTCGTACTCCGGCTGATGGCAGGCGCTCCCAGGGCTTCCGCAGGCGGCCACTGTGCGGAGCACGATGTTATCTGGCGTACTCGGGTCACAGTCGTCGTCAACGCCGTTGCAGGGTGTCTCGAACGCCTCGCACAGACACAAGCAAGCACCGCCATGACAAGTGCCGAGGTCAGCGCAGGCTTCGCCCAGATCACAGGCGGTTCCGTCGGGAATTGCCACGGGGATCAGTTCGCACAGCCCGTTCTCGGGATTACACTGAGTAAACCGGCAGGTGTCGAGGTCCTGGGGGCAATGCACACTACTCGAGCCCTGCATGCAGACACCTGCCTGGCAGGCGTCGCCAAGACTACAACGGTTGTGGTCAGAGCACGGGGTGCCGTCGGGGAGGGCAGTCGTCGTCAACTCGCAGGCCCCGCTGTCGGGATTGCACTGCGTGAATCGACAGCTGTCAAAGTCCTGCGGGCAGTCGACGCTGCTCTGACCCTGCATGCAGACGCCTGCCTGGCAGGAGTCGCCAAGACTACAGGGATTGCCGTCGTCGCAGGTGGTCCCGTCATCGACTGTTGCTGACACGCAGCTGCCGTCGACGGGATCACAGGTCTGAGTCGAGCATGGGTTGCCGTCCTGAGGGCATTCGAGGTCGGGGCCAAAGAAACACACTCCCTCACGGCATTGGTCGCCGACCGTGCACGGGTTGTTGTCCGAACACGGGGTGCCGTCTGGCACCGGCGAGTTGGTCAACTCGCATCTCCCGTTTGCTGGGTTGCACAGCGTGAAGCGACACGGGTCCACGTTCTCGCACTCGACGGTGTCGGGGCCCTGGCTGCAGACCCCTGCTGCGCAGACGTCGCCCAGCGTGCAGGCATCGCCGTCACTGCAGCTGGTTCCGTCGGCAAGGGGTTGGCTGTGGCACGCACCGTCGGACGAGTTGCAGGCGTGTTCTGTGCACGGGTTGTCGTCCTGGGCGCACTCCACGGTGTTTGGGCCCTGGCTGCAGACCCCTGCTGCGCAGACGTCGCCCAGCGTGCAGGCATCGC
>CAZDBH010000136.1:14047-17481 GCA_964503485.1 uncultured Bradymonadales bacterium
GGCCCGGACTGCAGACCCCTGCAGAGCAGACGTCGCCCAGCGTGCAGGCATCGCCGTCACTGCAGCTGGTTCCGTCGGCAAGGGGTTGGCTGTGGCACGCACCGTCGGACGAGTTGCAGGCGTGTTGTGTACACGGGTTGTCGTCCTGGGCGCACACCACGGTGTTTGGGCCCGGACTGCAGACCCCTGCAGAGCAGACGTCGCCCAGCGTGCAGGCATCGCCGTCACTGCAGCTGGTTCCGTCGGCAAGGGGTTGGCTGTGGCACGCACCGTCGGACGAGTTGCAGGCGTGTTGTGTACACGGGTTGTCGTCCTGGGCGCACACCACGGTGTTTGGGCCCGGACTGCAGACCCCTGCAGAGCAGACGTCGCCCAGCGTGCAGGCATCGCCATCATCGCAGCTCGTCCCATCCTCGGCCGCCACACCCAAGCAGAGGCCATCGGCGGGGTTGCAAGCGTGTTCAGTGCATGGGTCGCCGTCTTCGCAGCTGGCGGGGTCGAAGCAACCACAGAGGTCGGGCTGACCGCACTCTGTACCGAAGTAGAGACTTAAACCAACCGATACGTCTGGGACGAGGTCCCCGTTGACATCTCCCGAGCGAAGTGGATACCGATCCTCCGGGAACAACGAGTGCACCATCGGGTCGCCTGGCTGGCCGGGCGCGTACTCCCCGAGCACACGGGACCCACCATAGACCACGACAGGGTCGTACTCGTGGGCGGTAAGCCCCAGTAGATCTGGGACCCCATCTCCATTCCAGTCAACGGTCTCCACTCGCGTATCGATACTGCCAAAATAGGGGACTCGCAGGTCCAGCCAGGCCTCCTCAGCCTGTGGGGCCTGACGCGAGACCACCATCGACGACAGGACCGGCCCATAAATGACGTGGAGGTCATCACCATCGCCGATGAACAAATCGTCCTGACAGTCCCCGTCAAAGTCAGCTGCTCCGGTGGTAGCGCCATAGGCCCGTGCCTCAAAGTCGTCCTCCTCGACTCGCAGATGAACCCCCGGTGTAGTCACCCCGACAGTGGACAAGTCTAGCTCGAGGCCGATGTCTTCGTACCAGTCCGGGGCACCAAAAACCACCCAGACTCGGCCTGGATCCCGCACTCCAGACGTCGATTCGGCACCGGCGCATCCGATCACGAGATCATCTTGGCCGTCCCCGTTCAGATCGCCAGACACCGCCCGTGACATAGGCTGGCATGCCAGAGGCTGCCCTCCGTCGTTGACCAGCGTGTGGCGTACCGATGAATTAGGTGTGTCGCCCAATTGGATGGTGCCTGTTGGCCTGACAGCTCCGACGGCCGGTCCGTAGACCAGGACGCCGACGCTGTTCCGGCTGCCGTTGGGCCCCACCCCCTCGACACGCTCGAAGAAGAGGTCGCTTCGGCCATCACCATTCAGATCCCCGACATGGCTTGCGGACCCGCCCAGCCGATAGCCGTCCTGCGGGGCCAGAAAAGTCACCCCAGGTACAGCACTGCCGATCCACTCGGAACCGATCTCGCCGAAAAGCCGTCGACCACCGTAGATTAGATAGAGTGGGTTGAACTGAGTCTGTCCTCCGACCAGTACCTGCCCACTTGTGTTGATCAGCAAGTCGGTCAGCCCATCACCGTCAAAGTCACCTGCCGACGCGGCGTATTCAGCGTGGAATATGAAGTCCCAGTCGAATCGGATACGGGCGGATTGCACAGGGAACTGGTCAACTGGGCCATAGAGAATCCGAATTCCCCCGCCGTCGTTAATGACCAGGTCACCGAAGCCATCACCGTCAATGTCGCCCACATCTGGATACAGCTTCCACGCCCACGGCCACTCCAGATCGGGCGCCCCTAGCATGGGTGGGGTGCACTCATCGTGATCAGTGTCGGAGCTGGTCATTGCAAACTGTGCCTTCACAACTGTGCTGGCCTGGGGTTCGGACGCATCATCCGAATCGGCACAGCCAGGCGCCCACGTCACCCACAATAGTGCGACCAAAAGTCGCGTTGGTTTACTTGGCATTGTTCTCCCTCAGGGGGCTACCAGGGCAGGGGGGACGGCAGCGATTCATCCGAGGATAGGGGGTGGGGTTACCACCGACTAGCGTAAGATCTTGCGGCACTAGGTGGGGAGCAGCATTCAGGTTTCACCTTCGACTGTCCCCGAACGCGGCACATCGAACTGACTCTCTACCCAGCAGAGGGCGAGTTATAGTATTGCCTTCGGCTGCTACGGTACGAGAATTCGCGATCCGTCGTTCTGCGGCTCGAGATTGTGTGTCAGAGCCTCTGCACACCGCCATTCGCCGTCCACACGTACCATCTCGAGTTCTGCAAGGATGCCTGCACCCTCGCTGTCGAAGACCAGGTCCCCGAGAGAATAGGCGACGGCCCCGTTTTCGGTACATTCGATACGCTGAGCCGTATGGGAGTGATGGCCTAGAATCACGTCGACGCCCTCGGCGAGAAGCACTTCCGCAAGCTGCTGTTGTGTCGGGTTGGGTTCTGGGCGGCCTTCCTCACCCCAATGCAGTGAGAGTACGACCAGCGCGTGAGGATAATCGAGCCGGGCTCGAGCGATCTGGATACCTAACCGAGCAAGGAGCGGTCCTCGAGAGACAGAGGCAGAAAAGGGGGGGGCAGACCAACTGGCCGCCACATTGTGTCGAATCAAACTGGCTCCGAACGCAACGACGGTCTCATCCGCTACAGGGACTATCTCCGCCTCGAGAGGGCTTCGCCGATCACCTCCGCTCATTCCCACGACCACAAGCCCGGCGCCAGTCGATGCATCGTATGTCTCCAGCAGTCCCTCTCGGCCACAATCGTTGGCGTGGTTATTCGCCATATTGACGATATCAACCCCGCTATTGGCGATCTGGCTCGCCCAGCCACGAGCGGCAGCGAACAATGGGCGTCCTGCCCACGCGGGAACGGTGGAACAGAGGGGTGTTTCGAGGTTCACGAAAGCCAGGTCGCCGTTCTGTAGGACCTCAGCTACTCCGCTGAAAGGAGTCTGGCTGTCAATTGGCGCGAGTCCGGAGGCAGCCACTCGCCCAAACATCACGTCCCCGCCGGCCACGATTGTGAGGGTGGGGGCGCCCGAACCCCTCCCTGTCAACGACTGGAGGTTTGTCGTTGTCTTGGGTGAAACGCAAGCGATTACAGCGAATAATGCGGTAATTTGCAGAATGAGTATAGGGTTCATTCGGCTGGCTGGGCCGGCTCGATGAATGAGCTGGACCAGCTTGGCATAGGTGGCACAGCGTCGGAGTTGAGCAGTTCGTACCAGGCCTCATCGGTGAGTCTGTCCCCCATTGGTTGCGGGAACTCATAAAAGGAGAAAATGCCGCCTTGAGTCATACGCGAGCCCACTGGCCCGGGCACGACGACAAAAAGGTCGAGGATTCCACCGATCGCCAGCTGGACAACCTCTGCCCGTT
>CAZDBH010000137.1:0-17349 GCA_964503485.1 uncultured Bradymonadales bacterium
CGCTAAAAGCTAACGGCTGGAGTCCGGGGCGTTATACGCGACGGGCTCCTAGCATACAATTCTCTCAGTTTGTGAAGTGGTGATCCCGGTGGGTTTCTAGCATAAGGTCAAAAGCCAGTCCAAGTGGAACTTTTAAAAAGCGTGAATGCAACTAATATAGTGGCGTGGCTAAATCGACGAAGAGCGGACCGCCATTGGTCCTAGGCAAACCGATCCAGCTCGGCTCGTTCGAGTTGCTGGATTTCATCGGACGGGGGGGATGGGCCAGGTCTGGCGCGGCCGCCACGCGCCGTCAGAGGTCCCGGTAGCCATCAAGATCGTCAGCCCCGATCGGGCTCGCCAAGAGCGCTTCCGAGCGGCTTTTCGAAACGAGATTCAAGCCGCCGCTCGCCTTCTTCATCCCGGCATCGTCATGCTGCTGGATTACGGCGAGATCAACCCCGAAGTGGAAGATCTCACCGACGGAAAGCTGCTGTCCGGTACGCCCTATTTGGTCATGGAGTTACTCAACGGCGGTTCGGTTGCCGACCGACCGCCACCACAGAGCTGGGCAGACCTTCGGGTGGTACTCTTCGGGGTCTTGGACGCACTCGCATACGCCCACGCTCGAGGCGTTTTACATCGCGATCTGAGCATTCGAAATGTCATGTGGGGCAACAAGGACGACATTCGGCCCGGCCTCAAACTGATCGACTTCGGGCTGGCCTCGTTGGAGGACCGGGACACGGACAACTCGCGGCGCCTATCTGCAGGAACTCCTGCCTTCCAGGCACCTGAACAGATCGCCCCATGGCGCGCTCGGAGCCAGGGGCCCTGGACCGATCTGTATGCTGTGGGCTGCATGGCTTATTACCTCGCCAGCGGCTCTTTGCCCTTCGCCGGCAAGACGCGGAAAGAAGTTGCTACAAAGCACCTCACCGAGCCTGCGCCCCCGCTGAATGCGCGAATACCGGTCCCGGACAAGCTCGACGACTGGCTCCAGCGCATGCTGCAGAAGGAGCCAGACCGGCGCTTCCGAAGCGCTGCCGACGCGGCATGGAACCTGGTCAACATCGAAAACGAGCGATTCAAGACCCCATTCCATCACGTCCCGGTTGTACCGGACTCCGCCGAGTTCACCCTGGAAACCGCCGAGGAACGGCCCAATCAATCGACTCCACTGATCACCTTGGCCACGATGTTCGAAAAGGGAACCGGTGAACCGACTCCCCGACCTCTACCGGTGGTCGCGCCCCACCTGGGTAAGCTACGTCCAATCGACCCAGTGCCGGTACCCGATCATTGGCAACGTCCCACGCCGCCGCCCGAACCACTTCAGCTCTTGGGCGCTGGCCTGAACCTGTTCGGACTGCGTTCGATACCGCTGATCGGACGTGAAACCGAACGAGAGGCGATTTGGCGACACCTTCTGGCTGTTGCCGATGGAGGCGGAGGACGTGCCGTGCTTCTTCGCGGCCCAACAGGAACCGGAAAAACCCGGCTTGCTCGCTGGGTGGCTCAACGAGCCCATGAAGTCGGCTGCCCGGCCGTGATGACGGCCAGGCATGAGCCGCGGCCAGGACAAAGCGCCGGTTTGGTGGCGATGCTCTCGCGCCATCTGAAGTGTCTCGGGTTGGATAACACCGGAATCGGGGCGCGCGTCGACGAACAATTCCCCCAACCGCTCGTGCTCGACCCGCTGGACATTCGGTCCCTTCGCGAGCTTCTGTGCGACACAGACTCCGAGAAGACGGAGGCGGCCTCGAATGTGTTTCGGCGGCCTGAAGAGCGCTACGAGCTGATTATCCGGGTGTTGCGCGAGCTGACTCACGATCGATTCGCGGTCGTCGTGCTCGACGATATTCAGTGGGGCGCCGATTCCCTGGCCTTCGTCCAATACCTGTTGTCGAACATTCGCCGCGATCAACTTCCATTCTTGGTGGTGATGACGGCGCGCGATGAGGCGTTGTCCGAGCAGGCGAGCGTTTCGGACGCACTCACCGAGATGATGGAAGGCGACTTCTGTCACGAGCTTCACGTCGGTGCCCTCGACGATGAGTCCCACTATCGCCTGATAAGCGGTCTGCTTCATCTGGATGACTCGTTGGCTCGACAGGTCCAGGAAAGAACGTCTGGAAATCCCCTGTTCGCGGTCCACTTGATCGACGATTGGGTCCGGCGGGGCATCCTCGAGGTGCGCGGCAACGGATTCCACCTCAAGGAAGGCGCCCATGTTGTCTTCCCAGACGGTCTGCACGAGGTGTGGACCGGCCACATCGAACGCTTGATCGAAGACGCCGGGTGGCAGACTGGGATGGGTGCCGACAGCATCAGCATCGCCCTGGAGCTGGCCGCCGCGCTCGGTCAATCGGTCAGCCATCGCGAGTGGATCGCGGTCTGTGTCGACGCTCAGCTGCAGATATTCCATCAGCTGATCGACCTCCTGGTGACTGGTCGTCTGGCGACTCGCCAGGGCAATGAGTGGTCCTTTGCCCACGGTATGGTACGCGAAAGCCTGGAGCGCCGAGCCGACGACGCGGGTCGCCTAGCTGACCATCACCGACGTTGCGCACGGGTGCTCGAGGCGAGGTCTGGACCCCGTATCGCCGAGCGTTTGAGCCGTCACCATCTGGCAGCTGGAGACAAAGAGCTCGCGATACCAACTCTGTTAGAGGCCGCTGCCGCGAGGGCGGTGCGCGGGGACTACAACGTTGCCCTAGAAAAGCTCGACGAACGCGAGGCGATTCTCGAAGACCTCGCCTTGGCGCCGGGTCGAGTCGAGTGGTGCGAGGGCTGGGTGGCCTACGCCAGGGTCCATACTCGGGTGCAGAATAACAAAGAAGCCGAGGACTTCGCGTCCAAGGCAATCGAAGTAGCGAAGCAGCGTGATTGGCCGAGACTGCAGGCCCGCGCGCTCCTTTGGCGAGCTCGCGCTGCCAATGCGCGGGGCGCTCTTTCCGAAGGCGCCGACTGGGGCCTCGAGGGCTATGCTGTTGCTAAGAAGTTGGGCGCCGACGAGCTCGCTGCTCAGCTCGCCAACACCATCTCGAACTTGTACGTCACCATGGCGCGAGTCGATGAGGCCGAGGAGTACAGCAAGGAAACCTTGCGCCTGGCGAAGGACCTGAAGAACCGCCACCTAGAGGCCATGGCGTACGCCAGCCTCGGGAACATCGCCCGACATCGCGGACGCCACGTCGAGGCGTTGGCCCTATATTCGAGGACGCCGCCGATCTTCGAGCAGGCGGGCGACGCCTGGCATCTCGCACTGTCTACCAACAACCTGGCGGACATGGCGCGAATCACAGGCGATCTCGACGTCGCTCTCGAGGGCTATCGAAAGGCCTACAAACTGTTTTCTCGGATCAGCTCGGAGTCGGCTACCTGGATTGGGTTGAACCTCGCGCTACTGTTTATTACGCAGGGCGATCCGATGGCGGCCCGCCCTTATCTCGAGCGAGCTCAGAAGACGTTCGGCCAGATCGGTCAACGCCACTTTGCCGGCATCACTCATCTTTTCTTTCTGCCTGTTTACATCAGTGAAGAGAATTGGGAGGCCTTCGACAGCTCCCTGGAGTTGGCCGATAGGCTGTTGAAAGAGACCGGGATGACCGATCCAGATCTTGCCCAGGCCGGTGAGATCACAGCAGGTTTGCTCGAGGAGGTCGGAGAAATCGCACGAGCCAAGGCCGTCTTCCGGCTCGCCATTGCCCAGTGGGATGCCCTCGAACGGCCGGAGCAAGCCGAGCGCGTGCGGGCGATCGCCTCGAAGCTGGACTGAGCGCCACGGCCAGTGTTTTCCTGAGCCGCTTCCCGTATCATCCTCGGATGGACAGCCAGAAAAAGTCAGCTCCAAATCACAACCTGCTCAAACCTGAGCAGATGCGAGGTCTTGCGCAACGTGCAGCAGACGGAGACCTCGACGCAGAGACGGACTTGAGTGAGCAAGTGTGCGCTCGGTTTAACAAGGGACGCTACGGTAAGCACCTCGGAATCGTCGCTGAGCTGGCCACTCCCAAACTGGCCAAGGGCCGTTTGGCCTGGGACGTCTCACTGACCCGTGGCGGGGACATCTTTCATGGCGGTGCAGTGATGGGTTTGCTCGATCATCTGTCGGGCCTGATCCTCATGTCCGACCCCCGCAATCTCTTGGCGGGACGCACCGGCGTGACCACTGATTTCAACATCACACTACTGAAGGCGATCCCTCCGCGAGAGGGCCTGAGAGCCGAGTTGCGACCGCTCCGGTCGGGTCGAAATATGGTATACATTCAGGGCGATGCTTTCGGAGATGAGTCGGGGACGCATGTCGCCCGCGCTCGAATAACCGCTCTTTTGCTGCACGCGAGTGCGCTGGGCTCCAAGAGGGGCTAACCAAGTGGACGGGATCAAAACCCAGGATCAGTGGATCGGCCGAGTAATCTCCGGCCAGTTCCGCATCCTCAAATGCTTGGGTGAAGGTGGGATGGGCGCAGTCTATCTCGCCGAGCAGATCGACATGCAGCGCCATGTGGTCATCAAGGTGATCATCGCCAATCTGACTCACCGGGATGACATCGTGAACCGCTTCCGCCGCGAGGCCACCACACTGGCTCGGCTGAAGCATCCCAACATCGTCCAAGTCTATCTTTCGGGTGAGACCGAAGAGGGAGCGCTCTTTCTGGTCATGGAGTTCATCGAGGGCAGGATGCTGTCCGACGATCTTGCTTCCGGAGTTCGCATGTCGGAATCGCGGGTCCGGCGCATTACCGAACAAATCGCTGCCGGCCTGGCCGCAGCCCACGAGGCTGGGGTCGTGCACCGCGACCTGAAGCCGGCCAACGTGATGCTAGTCGATCATGCCGGCAGCCGTGACCACGTCATGCTGCTCGATTTCGGTATCGCGAAGGTACTCCAGCCGGGCGGGGAACAGGCACAACTCACTCAGACCGGGCACATGATGGGTACGCCCGCCTATATGTCTCCCGAGCAGATCGAGGGGCGGGTCGTTGACGGGCGCAGTGACATCTACTCTCTCGGTGTGATGGTCTACGAGATGCTCACGGGCACCAATCCCTTCATCGGTGGCACACCCATCGAGTGCTTTTTCAAACACCTCAAAGAACCGGTCACGCCTCCGCGGGTGATCGCTCCAGACTTGGTGTGCTCGGAGGAACTGGAAGGCATCATTGAACAGTGCCTGGCGAAGCACCCCGATGCGCGCTTCAAGAGTGCTGCCGACCTTCTCGAGGCGCTGGAACCGGGTGGTTGGTCTCGGCCGATCACCCTCCCCCAACATGGACCTGGAGCGGCGTTTCCATCGCAGATTCCTGCGAATACGCCACCGCCGAATCCGATGACTCCGATGCCGACTGCGCGGCCTATTGCCTACGGGCCGCGATCTAGCACCTCGCCGATTCTCGTGGCAGTGGCGCTGACGGCCCTCTTCGCCCTCGCGATGGTCATCGTTGTCGTGTTTCTAACCAGGGATGATGACTCCACAGAGCCGACGGCCGAATCGGAACAAACCGCTGAAGCGGATCCAGAGGACGACAAGGCCCCACGCGGCGAAGAAGAGGACGATGACAAGAGCCCACAGCAGGGCAACACGCCGAACAACGAACCCATTAGACTGGACAGCTTGTCGACGGCCAATGGCGGTGAACTCGTCATAACTGATGGTGCGACGGTCATCATCAGCGGCGGCCAGAACACGCCAGTTCAGCCTGTGAACCCGGTGCCACCCGGCACCCAGAACGTCGAAGCCGAGTACGATCCCGACAAAGCACCCGAGAATCCCCTTCCGAGCGGTGCGGAAGTTGAGGTCGCGATAATCAATCGGCCGACGCCGCCCGAACTCCTCAACCCGACCCTATCCCACGTGGGCGCGTTTGGCGTTCCGTTGATTTCCGTAGCGACGGTTGAGGACGACATGGGCTCGATCGTCACCTATCGGACGCCCCACGCCTTTGACGTCGTTGCTGACTTGTACTCAGACTATTTCGGTGGCTCGCAGACCATGGTCACGCGGAACGACATGGGTGGGATACAGATGTTGACGATCATCAACACCGACCACCCACTCGCCTTCTCAATCATCACGATAGAGGCGAGTGGCGGGGGCACCGAAATGACCTTCATGGGAAACTAGAGAGCGGGGCTAGGCCCCTTCTTGGGCGATTCGAGCCAAGCGCATCGACCGCGTTCTGAATGACGGGACGAAGATACCCAACACATAGACGCGCAGTAGATACCAGAAGAAACTCTGCTCGTTCAGGACCGGGTCGATCTTGTCCGCAACCGCGGCATGCGCTGCCGGCGCCTTGCTCCAGTGCAATCCGGGTTGCTCGTGATGTACGAAGTGGTACCCGTTGTTGAAGAGGAACGCGTTCAGGCCCCACCCTACGAAGTTGCGGGAATGGTTGTATTTCGACTGCTCGTCGGTGTGCACGTGCTGGACGTAGTTGAAGATCAACACGGCGAATAGAGAACACTGCTGGGGAATGAAGATATAGAGCAGCGCCTTCTTCCAATCCAAAACGAGGGCGACGCCCAGGAAAATGACCAGCGACACGGCTTGAGCGAAGTAGCTCCAGAACCGTCGACGGTTCTTCCCGTTCCACAACTTCTTCATGTAGCCCATGACCGCCGGCTGTTGATAGTAGCCACTGATCGACGGGTAGGTCAGCAGTGTGACCAGGTTGTTCTTCTCTGAGAACCGGTAGGTCTTTGTGTAGTCCCCTTCCCGGTTGTTCAGCTTGTGGTGATTCATGTTGTGGGTCGGAATCCACGCGAACGACGGGAACCCATAGAACAGCGTAATCCAATGATCGGTGAAGACGTTGAGGGCCTTGGACTTCCAGACCCTCAGGTGGTTGTGATTGTGAGCCATCGTGCTCACGGATACGCCCATGAAACAGGCGAGTGTGAACAACCCCCAATTGACGTGATCGAGTGACCACTGCCAAAAGAGAAGTCCCGTTGTGGCAATCATATAGAGAACGAATTTTATGTCGGCTTTGTGTCTAAGCATTCAATCTCGCCCGTGCTGAAAGAACTTCAGTCGGCGCAGGATAATCAGTTTGCCTAGGATTGCAACGTAAAGAATTTGTCAAAGCTCCGAGTCGAACCCCATCACGCTCGGTTGTTCGGAGCCGGGTTGCTTTCGGTGGGTTGTGCCTTCTCGTTGGTCAGGTGGTGTTCTGTCGTTGGGACAGGGTTGGGAAAGCTGGCAGTCCCTATTGACGGCGCCTTCTGGTGTTCCAAACGACGAAGCCGAGCGCCCAGGCGAGCCAGAGGCCGGAGCCCAGTCCCTTGCCGCTCGCGGCGCTGCACGCCCCTCCGTTGATGAGCTGAGGATCGAAGTCCGAGTCGTCCTCGGTGAAGTGCTCGTCACCGGAGCTGTCGTCGGTCGTATTGAGACGCTCCTGGTCGTCGCTTCGAGAAGGACCTGCGCGGTCCGCTGCTGCCGCCGAGTCGACATCGTCGGCCGGGTCGTCGTCGCTGGCGACCGGGTCGCTGGCTGGTACGGTGGGGTCATCGTCCGACGTGGCCGGCTCGTCATCGGTAGAGATGGGGTCGTCCGCTGGATCATCGACTGAGTCCACCGGGTCGTCGGATGGGTCGTCGGCCGGATCATCGGCCGGGTCATCTGCTGGATCGTCGGCCAGGTCATCTACTGGGTCGTCGACCGGGTCTGGAGCGACGACGCACTGCCCGGTTGCCATCTCGCAGCTCGGATATCGCGGATCGTTGCAGTCCAGGTCGGAGTCACAGGCTGGGATGCAGGCACCGATGTCGCCGTAGTCAGAGCAGAGGTAGCCGTGTCGGCACTCATCATCATTGTCACAGGTCTGCAAACAGAGGAAGTCGCCTTGGAAGTTGGCACATGCGCCGTAGTCGCCGCAGTCGTCGTCCGAATCACAGTCGACGACAGAGCAATAACCATCGGTGAACGGCGAGAAGTCCGGCGCGTTCAGGCACTCGAGGGCGTCCTCGCAGTCGAGGTCTGCCGAGCATTCCGAACCGAGCGGTGCTCCCGCCTTGGCGCAGGCGACATCTTCATCGTCGGTGAAGCCGTCGCAGTCATTGTCGAGTCCGTCGTCGCATACTTCGTCCACTGGCAGAACAGCGCCGGCGCATGCGTTGAGGAATCCGTCGGTGCAAGTTTGAAAACCGGATGTGCATTCGCCAACACCTGCTGTTCCGGGAGGGCCGTTGTAGCAGGCTGTGAAGCTACCTGCGTCGCACTCATCGCCGGTGCAGATACCGTAGCGGCTCCAATTGCAACTGCCATTGCAGCTTCGCTCCTGCTCTCCGCCGTCGCCACAACTCTCGGTCTCGGTTGTTCCCGGCTCGCACACGCCACTACCCGTGCACGTCCCAGCGCTCCACTCACAGGTATCAGTACAAGTTGATGTCACGGTGCCGCAGAACCCACAGGCGTCCACGTCGATGTTGCCCGGCGAGCAGACACCCTGACCTGTGCAACTGCTCCACGGTGTCCACCGGCCCGAAGCGTTGCAGTAACGCGCCTGGCTACCGCACAGACCGCAGGCTCGGCTGTCGTTGTCGCCAGGAAAACACTCTGTCGCGAGGGGCTCAACCAACAGTCGAATGTCATAGAAGTTGTAGTTCGACGAGTTACGTGGGCCGACCCGCACCTTGTAGATGCCTGCCGGGAGGAAGGACTCGTAGATCCGTGTGTCATTGGCGCGATCTGTTCCCGTCGAGATTGGGCTCGCAGCGTTGTTGAAGAGGCGTACGTCGAGTCGACCGATACCCGTTGTATGCTCGGCTCGAACTTCGACGATCGCCGGAGAGGAGAGCTCGAACCGGTACCAATCTTGATCCCTTGCGACTCTGTTGTTCGTCACACCCAGACCGAGCGGCCGAGCGACGCTACTGGTGTCGTCGTTCTCGCTGCTGTCGTCGTTTCGGTGGAACAAGTCGATATTGTCGGTCTCTGGGCGATCGTAGGCGCAGAAAGTACCGCAGTCGTCCTTGATGACCTCGGCCTCGGCGTACAACTCGGAATGGTCACCGGGATCGTCATCGAAGTCCGCTGCGCAGTTGAAGGTGCGGTCCACACGGCCTGCTGAGCGCTCTGCCGACGTTACATTGAAGGTCGTGCTCCACAGTTCGTCGTCGCCCACTGTGTCGTCTTCGTAGACCCACAGCCTGACCTTGTCCCCTGAACTGAAACTGACATCACTGTTGGTCACGCGAATGCGAACCGAGCAAAACGACTGCGAGTCACCGAGAATCATCTCGTTGCGCGTCGTGAGCCAGATTGTAGCGTCATCCACCGTGTCTGATCGTGTTGTCGTTGAAGGAACTGCCAATGCCGTTGAAGACACTGTGAGGCATACGAGGAAAACAAGGCCAGCTCGAAATGTCATTCTCTCTCCTGTGGACCGGGGTCAAATGACCCCATGTGTGCATCCCGGGGAGTGATAATTCAAAATCGGTGCCATGATCGAAGAAACGGAAAACTGGGCTGGCTGATCGAGGTGCTGGTCGGCACGAAAATCTGAACAAAAAATCTAGCGGTCGGAATTCGCTACTGACACCGGAGTCAGTTGACCCCAGTTTCGCTCAGTGATGGTGGTGGTGAGTCCCATCGATCCCGTGAGGATGGCCGTGCTCTAGCTCTCCCGGGTTGGCGGCGCGAAGGCTAACGATCTCGACCTTGAAGTTGAGGGTTTTGCCGGCGAGGGGGTGGTTGCGATCCATGAGAACCGTGTCGGGCTCGACAGAGGTAACCCACAGGGTCATGTGTCCGCCGTCTGGACCCTCAGCGAAGAAAGGCATGCCTACTTCGATCTCGACTTCTTCGGGAAAGGCGGCTCTGTCGATGGCCTGAGGGCCGGGTCCGCCCTTCTCGCCGTATCCTTCGGCTGCCTCAACGGCGACCTCGAATTCGTCACCAGGTGTGCGACCGGCCAAGGCCTTCTCGAGTCCCGGCACGATGTTGTTGTGCCCTTGGAGACTCGCCATTGGCTCCTCGCCGAATGAGTTGTCGACAACCTCGCCGTCGACGGTCAGCTGATAGTGAAAAATGACGACCACACCGTCTTCGATTGTGGTTGGTGCTGCGTTTGACATTGAGTCCTCTAGTTCGATACCGGCTCTGCACACTGGCGAGCTCGTGGTTAGTCTTGCTTCTCGACAGGCCGCTGTGGAAAGCGACCGCCGGAACGGGCACGGGGTATCACCAATGTCTCGGTTACGCAACCTCGGGTTTGGCTTTTCGCGCCCCGGCGCATCACAAGTTCATGGACGTGAACAACGGCCTCTTTTATACGTCCAACATGCGAGCAGCCATGAAGAAACCATCATTAGTTTGTGTGTTCCTACTCCTGTCCTCTCTGAGCCCACTGGCTTCGGGGCAGGAAGAGGTTGAAACGCCCACCGAGGAAGCCGTCACGCCCGAGGATGCCGTACATTTGCCGCCCGAGGTTCAGCGGCCTCCCGGTTATGCCTGCAACGAACAGCAAGCCCAGGACAACTTGATTCGCACCAATTTCATTCGGCGGCGCGGTTTGACCGACGAGGAGCGTGAGGCGCGGAGGTTGCTTCATGAAGCGGCCATTCGGTATCGGACCGAGCAGTATGGCTATTTCGAGGGGTTTGGCGATCCGTCCTGGAACGAGCACACGCCCAGGCAGAATAGCGCCGAGACCATTTTCATGGACGAAGACGTTCGGTTGAACGAGCGGATCATCCCCGTTGTCGCGTGTGTCGAAGAGGTCATTCTGGCCGAGTGCTCTGACACACCCTATCAACCAAGACGGCTCTCGGGGCTGAGGAACCGAAACACGTACCACACTGGCGAGGTATCAAATCACGTCTATGGCATCGCCCTGGATGTTGATCCGAGCAGGAACTCCTGTTGCGGCTGCGTGGGGCGCTGGGCTGAGCATGAACTGTGCGATCTCGAGACCGACAATGTCTACGATCGTATGGTGATGCCGGAATGCTGGGTACACGTGTTCGAACGCTACGGCTTCTATTGGCTCGGCCACGACCCAATGCAGGACACGATGCACTTCGAATTTCTTGGGCGACCCCGACCAGATACTTCGGCGTGAAGGACTGGACAACACGCCGAACACACCTCAGAACGAATAGTTGACAACTCGTCGACCCTTCGAGGCAACGTGCTCTCTCCAATCCGCCGACAACCGAATGTATCGCTGCCCAGTCGGTCCACGGCGCGCCTGCGACTGATTCGCGCATCGGCGTTCTTGCATCTGATCCTGGCGATGGGAACGGGAGGGTACTACTTCCTCGGTGCCGGTGAGTGGAGTCTACTCAACTGTCTGTACATGACGGTCATCACGATGACCACCGTGGGTTATGCCGAAGTGCTTCCGATCGAGTCTGTCTACGGCGCCCGGGTCTTCACCCTGCTGTTGATCGTCGTGGGGATGGGCTTCGTTCTCTACTTCGTTTCCACGCTCACTGCCTTCTTCATTGATGGGAGCTTGGCATCCATTTTTCAGAGGCGAAAAATGCAGAAGAAACTAGCGCTGATGGAAGGCCATTTCATTGTCTGTGGAGTCGGAAAGACCGGTATTCATGTACTCGAGGAGTTGGTGGCGACAGGAAAGGAGTGCGTCGCGCTCGATCAGAGTGAAGACCGAATCGACCTGCTCGCTCAGCGCTATGGCGAAACCGTGCCAGCCGTGGTGGGCGACGCCACCCACGACGACGACCTCACCGCGGTGGGGATCGAGCGCGCGGCGGGGCTCGTGTCTTGTCTGGGTATCGAAGTGCAGAACCTCTACTGCACGCTTTCGGCTCGGCAACTGAACTCCGATATGCGAATCATCGTCACCTCCGACAACTTGAAAGCCGAACAAAAGTTCATTCACGCGGGCGCCGACTCGGTTGTCTACACATCGATTATTAGTGGGCGGCGAATCGCCTCTGAGATGGTCCGGCCTCAGGTCGTCACCTTCCTCGACCTCATTATGCGCGATAAAGAGCGCGCCATGCGCATCGAAGAAGTCGCGATACCAGAGGGCTCCAAGCTGGCGAACAAAACGCTCACACAAGCCGACCTACGGCGGTTCGGTGATGTCCTCGTCATCGCGCTCCGCGATGCCGACCAAGAGCACTATAGCTACAACCCGGGCCCAAACACCGTCCTTCGCGGCGGCCAGGTCTTGATCATCCTCGGTGAAATCAACTGCATCAAAGAGCTGAGTCGATTCATCTCGTCGTACTGAACCTGTCCAACCAAGAGTCGACTCGATTCGCACGGCGACTCCGAGGCCGGTCCAGCTGGCTTCGCCGGGTGCTCTAGCTGCGCGCGTGTGATTCGCAGGTGGGCTACTGCTCGCGAACCCCGCTCTCTGCCTTCGTTTTTGCCCATCGAAAGGGGGTCAAGAGCTGGGCGAAGTAGCCCTTCGGGAAGTTGGGCATGTCGAAAATTCCGATATCGGTAGGTGCCTCTCGATCCGAGGGTAGAAAGCGGGTCCGGAAAATGATGTCCCAGATGATTTGATTGGCGCCGTAGTTGGAGTTGCTCTCCTCAATCGTCTTCGAGTGTTGCCATCGATGCAGCTCAGCCATACTGAAGATCCAATTCAGAGGACCCAATCGAATTCGAATGTTGGCGTGCTGCAACATGCCGTGAATCGCGGTGAAGAGTAGGAACAGCGCGATGGGCTCGCCTGGGCACCCTAAGATAAGCAGTATGGGGACACCGAAGAACCAACTGATCAGTGTATCGAGGGGATGAAAACGGCCTGCGTTGAGCCAATACAATCTGGGAGCGCTGTGGTGAACAGCGTGCAGCCGCCAAAGCGAGTCGTGTGCGTGAAAGAGCCGATGGGTCCAGTAGCTACCAAACTCTGCAACCACCAGCGCGAGGATCACTTGGACCCAGAGCGCCGCGTCGACCGGCCACAATGACGCGCCCATTCTGTCCGACAGCCAAACCGACAGGGTCGTGAGGCTTCCCAACAATAGGATCCGAGCGACCTCTGGAATGGCGAGCATCGACACGGACATATGAAAGATGTCGGTTCGGACGTCCTGCTGAGATTGATTCCAGGGTTGATGATGCGGCGTCAGACGCTCGAGCGCGAAGATGAGGGCCACGGCGACCGCGTTGATGGCCATGACCACCACCCCCGACTGCGCGCCACCCGCCATCAATAAGCCTGCGGCCACCATCCCGCCTCCTGCGAGAACCGGGAATACCAGCCAAGGTAAGATCGAATTTCGAAACATCTTCCTCCTCCCGGCCCGATGATACTCGGATGGACCGTTCAGAGGTAAGCCTCTCGTACCATCTTCGGATATCCCTGCCATTTGGGTATTCTCGCTGTCGTTGACTTCTGCGGGATTGCAACTTGCGACGGCTATTGAACCTACTTCTTCTCTTCGGCCGCTTCTGGCGCATCTCTATTCTGATCACGATCGGGGTCGTGGGTTACGCCGGGGGGCGCATTCGCAGGTTGTTCATACGCGACAAAGAGCGCCGACGGTCGGCTGTAGCCCAACTGCGTGGCTCGGTGCTCCGCAAACTACTGACCCGACTGGGTCCGACCTACATCAAACTGGGCCAGGTCATGAGCAGCCGCCCAGACCTGCTCGAGCCAGAAGTTATCGACGAGTTGGGGACCCTTCAGGACAGTGTCCCAGCAGTGGCTTATCCCGCCATTTCAGCGGTTGTAGAGAAAGACCTCGGTGGCCCGCTCTCGTCGTTTTTCGACACATTCGAGCGAGCTCCTGTGGCGGCGGCGAGCATTGCTCAAGTGCACCGTGCGACGCTGAAGAGCGGTGAGGAAGTGGCGGTCAAGGTCGTGCGGCCTGGTACAATCAAGCGTATCCGGTCCGACCGAAGCATCCTGCTCGCCTTTGCTCGGATTGCCAGTATCCACCCAGTGGCCAAACACGGTGACCTGGTCGGACACCTCGAGCATTTCCTGGACGCAATCGAAGATCAGGCCGACCTCACCATTGAAGCGGCCAACTACCGGCTGTTCAGAAAGAACTTCGAGGGATTCGAAGGTGTCGTTTTTCCGGCCGTTTTTCCGAAAAACTCTGGTCCATCCGTCCTCACCATGGACTTCATCCGGGGCAAGAAGGTTGACCAGCTGGACCCAGGAGACCACTCCGAAATCGCAGCCCGACTCAGAGCAATGTTCTTCAAAATGTGTTTCGAAGATGGGCTTCTGCACGCCGATCTCCATCCCGGCAACATCTTCATCACCGACGCGGGTGACGTCGCGGTGTTCGATGTCGGCTTGGCAAAAGAACTCAATGAAGAACTGTTGCACATGTTCATCGACTTCAACCGTTGCCTGGTCCTGGGCACTGCGCCCGACTTCGTTCATCACCTCAAGACCTATCACAGCTATATGTCCGGGGAGGTCGATTGGGACGAACTAACCGCGGAGGTAACCGAGTTCGTCAAATCATTCCGAAGCCTGAGTTCTGCAGATTTGGAAGCCCGCGACATCTTCGACGGCGTGTTTGCCATCGGGCGCAAGTACCACATTCAACCCGAACCGGCCTTCGTACTGATGATCGTTGGTTCTGTCACTGCCGAAGGAGTGGGGAAAATACTGGCTCCAGAGGTCAATACGACCGAAGAGATGGCCAACTTCCTGCTCCCCATCCTTCAAAAACGCGGCATGCTGCGCAACTAATCGCCCCCTACCAGCCTTTCTGGCGTTCGACCCGAACAATCTGTTACCGTTACCCGGCAATCAGCGTACTGGGTTTCTGATAGATCGATGACAGCCGCTCACGGTTTCGGCCGGGTGTGGGCACGAACATGATGAGTCCTCGAGAGCCAAGCCGGCGGAGTGGACGCTATCTATGGAGAGATAATGAAGAATCCGTGTGGACGATCCACCCTGTGGGGAGTGGTTAGCCTGTTCCTCGCCGCTTCGCTTTCACTGGCGGGCTGCTCGAGCAGCTCGGACGACGACAACGACAACACAGACGATACCGGCAGCCAGAACGGCGACGCCACGTCGATCGACCTGGGGAACTCAGACGTCGAGGGCGATACAAGTAGCGACTCCACTACAACGCCGGACGAGTCCGACCCATCGGACACAGGCGAGCCGGATAGCGTTGCGGACTCGACTGAGGAAGACACGGTCGAAGACTCCGCCCAGCCGGACGAAACTGACGACACCGTCGCCGATAGCGACGTGGTTGAGTCGGATGTGGTTCCAGACGAAACCACCGACACCGTCGCGGACATCGTTCCTGACGAGGCCGCCGATGAAGACACGGGCGAAACCTGTCAGCCCGCACTTGCCGTCCGAGACGACGGCGGCGGAGCCGAAGGCGCAGTTGGCGTTCCCAACCTGGTTATCTCTGAGGTCCGTCCCGCCGAGTTCATTGAACTCTTCAATACGACGGGTCGCGACATCGACCTATCGGGAACGACTCACGCCTTCTGTTCCCCGTTCCTCTACGCCGACTTGGCCGATCTCCACGCGCCCGGTGAGGAGTCAGGCTCCGTAACCGTGCCAGCGGGAGGGTTTGCAACGGTTGATTGGCCTGTGACTTCGCGGGGCCAGACCTTTCCCGACGACAGCGACGGCGGCGAAATCTTACTCTACAGCAATGCCAGTTTTTCGACCGATACAGCCATCCTTGATTTCGTCTGCTGGGGTACTTCCACTCACGGTTCCCGCCAAGACCAAGCGGTTGCCGTGAGCAAGTGGGGGCGCGGTAACTGCGCGCCAGCGCTTCGTGAAGGCTCGATTCATCGACTCCCGGAAACCACGGGCGATGGGGCGGCCTCCTACAATGTGACGCGTGCCGGATCGCCGAGCAATTGCACTCCATAGGCTCCGACCGTTAGCCTTCGTTCAGTCCCACCAGAAATACCAATGATTCGATCCGGCCAAGTCCTGGGCCAGTGCCTGTATTGTCCCGGTACCCTGAAACACGATGTCTTGGTCGTAGAGGAACTGCTGCCACGCAATATTGGCGACGGTAGCGGGATCGGTCGGGGGTCGGGCTACCCAGAACTCCACGGTATCAGGGCCGATGTACGCTGGTTGGATGCCGTAGGCGTCGTACCAGACCCGCCAAAGCGCGGCGTGTACTGCGGGAGCGGGGCATTCGTTCCATCCCCCGAATCCTATCTCGAGCGGAAGATTGTAGGGCGGAGATTGAATCAGCATGAGCCTGACCGTCGTGTCGCCCATGTCGTAGCCCTGGGCGGCAAACATCTCAGTCATCTGGGCGAAGGAGAACATCGGAAAGACGACTTGCGCCTCCTGACTCAGGGTCGCGAGACTGACCTGATTGTGCTCCCGCTTGAACGATTCCAATGACGGGCCGGCGCAGGCATCCATATTGTCGCTGCACTGTTCCGCAAAGGGCGCGAGGTAGGACAGTTCCTCGTCCCCAGCGGCCGCTCTCGTGTATTGGTCGACCATCTCAGCCCGTCGTCTGCGGTACAGGTCTTCGACGATTCCGGTCGCGTCGCTTGGATACTCGATGGGCTCGACGTTCGGGTTCAACGGACTCACTCCGTCAGCCAAGACCCATGTGTCGTTCTCGAGGTACACTTGAGTGCCGTCGTTGTAGCCCATTCCCCGGATTCCCGTGTTCGGGACCAAGACAAAACTCCAGCCGTCGGCAAAGCCCAAGTCAAAGGCCTGGTGCCAGAGGTCCCCGCCTTCCCGGGCCGGGATTGGCGACGAGATGAAGCCACCGATGCGCTCAATCGTGAGGGGCTCCCATGTGATGTTCGACTTCCAGTCGTACTCAGCGAGGAACTCCGGCATATCTTCGACGATTCGCGGGACACTGGGAGCTACCGGCTGTGCTGAGGTCTGGTGGCGCTTGCAACCGAAGGCTGAGAAGGCCAACGTTACAACAATCAAGATCTGAATTCGTAATGACAATGGAATCTCCAGTAGCTCAACTTTCATCGGTCCGGGCTAGATCCCCGGAAACGCGTCGACGTATTTGATTTCGATATCGGGAAAGGCGTCGACGAATCGGATAGTAAAGTCCGGGAACGCCTCGACGAACTCCCATTCCCCACATTCGTCGGGAAAAGCATCGACAACCTCAACCTCGAGGTCGGGAAAGGCATCGACTAATCTCACTTCGATATCGGGAAAGGCGTCCACTACCTGGACCTCGCCCCACAGCCCAATGCCGTTGAAGTAGCAACCAACCAAGTCTTCGAGTTCGAACGACGCCTCCTGGTCAGAGAGCGGCGTCGGTTCTGAGGTCTCACCGGGTCGGTTAGACGTGCCCCGCGGCTCCCCTCTAACCGTGACGCCAGGGTCGTCCACGGCCACCCGAGACCGGACCGAATCTGGCTGTGACTCGCCCCCAACCGGCCAAACGCACCCAGCGAGCACCAGGCTCACTATAATGAGGGCTAGG
>CAZDBH010000138.1:0-17247 GCA_964503485.1 uncultured Bradymonadales bacterium
CTAAAAGCTAACGGCTGGAGTCCGGGGCGTTATACGCGACGGGCTCCTAGGGCGTCAGATCGAGAATCAGGTCTTCTGGCCAACTCATTGGTGCTGCATCACCGTCCCCGAAAGACGGTGTATGCAAGACCGTTAAGGGAAAGGCATCCGCACTCAAGCCGATCGTGGCCATAAGAGCCGTCAGCCCGGGCCGGTTTTCGGTCCGGACCTGGTGGGCCGCCTCGAGGAACGGGTGATTGCAACCGCAGGCGAGGCGAGCCGACAGATCATCGCAACGCTGGTTGGCGCCTGCGACATAAAAGCCCCGCTCCCGAGCGCCTCGAAACGCTTCACGATCGGGAGCGGACGGGGTCAACACGTAGACCGTGACCGGGAAGATGCCCATGTGGGTGCTCAGCTTTAGCGGATACACCAAGTGTTCGCTGGGAAACGAGATGTGAAGGGGGGGCAGCGCGCCGACGCTGTCCATGGTTTGTTCTTCGGGTGGCGCGACCTTGATGGCGAGGAAGGTCCATTCGCGCTCAGTGTAGTAGGACAGCCCTTCCGCCGTGATGGGCATGAAGCCGTTGTCCTCCATCCAGGTCCCCAATGCGGCCACGCCGGCGTCGCCCGTGGCCTGAATCGGCTGGATTTGATAGGGCCCAACCGAGGCCGGCTCGAGCAGGGTGAGTCCGTCCAAGGGCGTAGGGGCCGATAGCACGCCTTGTTCACCAACACCGCGCGAGCGGCATTGCACATTGGCCCACTGAAGTTGGGCTGCCGCTTCGATTTCTTCGAACAGATCAGTGCTCGCCGTCTCGTACCGGTCGGGTACAGAAGGAAGGGGAATTATCCATCCGAGTGACGGCGGTGCGACCTCTGCTTGGAAGTCGACCTGCAGAATCAATTCCTGGCGCCCGTCGTGATGAACGATAATCGCCTGTTGCCCCCTTTGGGTAACAGGTACGGGCGGGTCTGCGGCCCGACGTCCAGCGTGGAGACAGGCGTGGAGATCGCCTGTCCAGAGTATCGAGCTCGCAAGGGCTGCGAGTGCGCAACTCGCCAGCAGCAGCATCTGTTTTCTCATTGGGTCGCCTCGGTTGTGGCCCCAACTATGCTGTTGGAACTCGGGTAGATCAAGAGTGGGGAGCGATTGGGTGGGCTAACCAAACAGGCTCCGAGCCCTCGTGAGTTCTTCTGCCTGGTCTTCCGTGAGACCGGCTTCGAGGGTTCGCGCCTCTTCGTTCCGGCCGAGCAATTCGGCGACTCGCAGCCGACCGATCACTTGGTCCTCGGGCACTTCCAGAGCGACTCGTTCCCACAGCTCGTTTGCCTGAGAGGCATCACCGGAGGCTTCGTAGACTTGCCCCAGGAGTAGCTCGTAGACCCAGCGCTGGGTGGGCGGTGTCACGGTCAAGGCGGCACGAATCAACTCTTCTGCTCGGTCCAGCTTCCGCTTCTGGTCGAGGTAGATCCGAGCTGCCAGGAGACCCGCTTCACGGTTGAAGACGATAGCGCCCCTGTCTTCGTCAAAGCTCCACGTAGCGTTGATGACCAATTCGAATGCCGTGAGCGCGTCGTCATACTGTTCATCGAGGACGTGAAGTTGCCCTTTCAACAGATGGGCGCCCAGGTTGTTGGGCTCCTTTTGCAGGATAACATCGAGCGCATCCAGCCCGTAATCGGGTTGCTTGGTAAGAAACGCTGACCTCGCGACGTATTCGTAGACGCGTAGATCCTCGGTCTCGAGATCGATGGCCCTCTGGAGGACGGCTTCGGCTGCGTCCCAGTCCTTTGTCGCCCAACAGGCTGAGGCAAGCGCGAGTTTGATATCGATCCAGTCGCCGTCGAGCGCCTCTGATGCCTCCAATGAGACCCTTGCTTCGTCGGCCCGGTCGAGCGCCCTCAAGCACTGAGCGCGCTCGTAGAGGAGAATGGAATCCTCTTTTGACTCGACCAGTCGATCGTAGACTTCCAGCGCCTCTTCTGGGTGTCCGTCGTTCTGGCTCAAATAGGCGTCCCTGAATTCGTCGCCGAGCTCCTGGTACGCGTCCATGATTCGGTCATCGAAGTCCCCGATCAACATGAGGAAGACGTGCTCCTCGTCGAGCTTGGCTGTCTCGAGCACCTCTTCTTGGTCCCATTCTCGTTCTTCGTCGACGAGTTTCGCCGCGGCCATTTCTCGGACCTTCTTGCGTGCGAGTTGCTTGCCTTCCTCGGTGGGCGAAAACCGCTCTGCTAGCTCCCAACGCTCGACGGCGAACTGGTGCTCGCCCCTTTCGAAGTGTTCGTCGGCCGCCAAGCTGTGAGACTCGAAGAGGGTCTTGGCACAGACTTCGAGCGCCTCTTTTATGGCCGTCTCCCGGTCCTCGGGTGCCTCGCGTAAGGCGTCACTATAGAAGTGATGGGCATCGACCCAGAGCCCCGAGGCTTGCGCCTTTTCGGCTCGTTTTAGGTTCTTTTCCCAACTCGGTTTGAAGAGTCCAAACATGAAACCACCTTGTCAGTGCAGTACGCGCTTTGGTTTGGGTATCCGAAAACCCGCGGGCGTGAGGTTTTTGAAGACCTTGAATCCGTCAAACCGATAGCCCGTGCTCGGAAAGCTGATCGTGTTTCCCTCAAAACGGGCGACGAAAAGGATCGGATTGGCTGTGGGGTTGTATCCGAGCTGAACCAGGGCCCCCTCGGGCAGGATCTCTTCTTTCGTCACGTGAACATGCTCTTTGAGGACGTAATACCCCTCTGCCAGCAAGGTGACGAGCCCATCGAGGAACATGTCGTCTTCGACGAGGTAACCTCGCTCGTGAAATGTCCAGCGGTTGTTTTCGTTGGATTGGGGCAACAACACCAGCGGAAGCCCCTGTTTCGAGTGGTTGTGGAACATGACCAACCGACCTTCGCCGACCTGCTCTTCCTTGCCCGCCATTGCTATGGTGGTGCGATACAGTCCGCAGGCTGGAAGTTTGTCAGTTTTCTCGTGTTTTTTGTCCGGCAAAACCGCCTCCTAGGCAACTCGATGAACCCGCTTCATACATGGAATCGTAGGTCTTTGTCATTAGATTGAATTGCCCCCTTGCAACAGGCCTCGATCCCTTCTATATCCCAAATCAACTCTGCTATGGGGGATGACATGTCGGTACCGAATCTCAAGCAATATGGAATCACTGTCGAGAGCGTGTTGCGCAATCCCGCGCCCGCCAAACTCTATGCCCAGGCGCTAACCTCCGAGAAAGGGAGCGTCCTCGCCAACAACGGTGCTCTAGTCGCACTGTCGGGCGAGAAAACGGGCAGGAGCCCGAAGGACAAGCGGGTGGTCAAACACCCGGAGTCAGAGGGCAATGTGTGGTGGGGCCCCATTAACTTCCCACTGGAAGAAGAGAGTTTCCTTACCAACCGGCGACGAGCGATCGACTTCTTGAACACCAAGGAGCAACTTTACGTCATCGATGCCTTTGCTGGATGGGATCCGAAGTATCAAATCAAAGTGCGTGTGATCTGTGCCCGGGCCTACCATGCCCTCTTTATGCACAACATGCTGATCCGGCCAACTGCAGAACAGTTGGCTGATTTTGGCGAGCCTGATTACGTTATTTTCAACGGCGGTCAAATGTTGGCCGACGAAAACGTACCGGGTGTAGGCTCAAAGACTTGTGTCGCATTGAATCTCGAGCACAAGGAATTCGTGATCCTCGGCACGGAGTACGCCGGGGAAATGAAAAAGGGCATCTTCACGGTCATGAACTACATCATGCCCAAGACAAACGTCCTATCCATGCACTGCTCGGCCAATGAGGCCGACGACAAGAGTGTCAGCATCTTCTTCGGCTTGTCCGGAACGGGAAAAACCACACTCTCTGCAGACCCGCGCCGACAGCTCATCGGTGACGATGAACACTGCTGGTCGGATAACGGCGTTTTCAATATCGAAGGCGGCTGCTATGCCAAGGTAATCAACCTGTCGCGTGAAGCAGAACCGGAGATTTACGACAGCCTCAAATTCGGCGCGGTGCTCGAGAATGTCGTTCTCGATGATGAGACCCACGCCGTTCACTGGGAGGACACGTCGATCACCCAAAACACGCGCGGCTCGTATCCGATCGAGCACATTGTCAACGCGCGGATTCCGTGCGTGGGCGATCACCCCACCAACGTTGTGTTTTTGACGTGCGATGCCTTTGGCATTCTTCCACCAGTCAGCGCGTTGACCCCCGCTCAGGCCATGTACCACTTTATCAGCGGTTACACCGCAAAGGTGGCTGGTACTGAAGTTGGTGTCACTGAGCCCGAGGCAACATTTTCTGCCTGTTTTGGAGCGCCATTCTTGGTCTGGCATCCAGCCAAATACGCCGAGTTATTGGCCGAGCGGATCGAGAAACACCACGCGAAAACATGGCTGATCAATACGGGTTGGTCGGGCGGCGCCTACGGCGTTGGGGCCCGAATCAAGCTGAAATACACCCGTGCGATCGTCGACGCGATCCATTCGGGTGAACTGGCTGCAGCTCCGACCGTCACCGATCCCACCTTTGGTGTCGAGATACCGACGGTCTGTCCCGGCGTCCCGAGCGAGGTACTCACCCCGCGGGCTACCTGGGCTGACAAGGAAGCTTACGATCGCACCGCCAAGAAGTTGGCCGGGCTCTTCATCGAGAACTTCAAAACCTTCGATGATGGCGCGTCTGACGAGATTCGAGGCGCTGCGCCAAAAATCTGAACCTGGTCGAACTCACCCACATTCTGCCAAACCTGAGCCTCCCTCCTGCGAGTCAGCTGTCGTCAGTCCGCTGACAGCCTTCTAGTTCACCACCGAGCCGGTGAGTTCAAAGTTGGAGGGACTGAACCCATGGACCATGAGGTGGATCGTTGCGCTTCCGTTCAACTCCACCTCGCAGGTCTCGTCAGAGGCGTTCGAATAGGGCCGACAATCGTAGACGTCCATGTCGGGTGCTTCCCCAACTCGCACGTAGAGATCGGCGTCACCCTCACCACTCATGACGAAGCTGTAGCGGCCCGCGGGTAACACGGGGGTCTCGAAATGAGTGATTGCGTTGCGGGCCAGGCTCCCAGATTCGTTCAACCCAGCCCATTCACCCGAGGGCGGGTCGGTGTTGTCACCGGGCCAACCGGGGAAGTAGTCATTGTCTTGCTCTCCCGAGACTAGCACCACCTCGGATGCGTCAATTCGGCGAAAGATCTGTTCGTATGTCAGTGGCGACTCATAGCTCAGAAGCCCATCAAACAGGGCCAGAGTAGCAGGTGCCATCGAGCGAAAGAACGAGGGCATCGCGTTGGATACGAGATCCAAGTGCTTTGTTCCGGTTGGGTCGTCGGGATTGACCTCTGCGTGGGCATCGAAGAGCGCCGAATCCAAGTACGCGTAGGTATCGCAACCGTTCATGAAGACGATGACGTATTGGTCTTGGACCCAGGAGCCCTTGCGTGCCAGTGCCCGGATGTTTGCACCCAGTCCGGCGTGTCCGTTGTAGACGATCAAGTCGGCCTGCGCCGAGAGCTCGCCGTAGAGTGCGTCGAACTCGGCTCCAGCGGTTCGTACATTGTCTACGAGAATAGCATCGACGTGCACCCTGTGCTGATCATCGATCACCGCATCGAAGGACACGGTCGGCACGCCAACGCCGGGCGAGTTGGGAACCTCCTCGGGTACGGTTGTCAGGTCGTGGGGCGACAAACGCCGGTCGACTTCGCGGACAAAGCGATTGTAGGCGTTGATGCCAGAGTCACCCGATGTGCTGCCATCCTTGTACTTTCCGAACACAGCAACCACTCTGAGGGTACCGTCCTCCCACACGCGGTGATACTCCGGGTACTTCCCTGTTGTGTTGATGGGAGACAAGGATACGGTCGCTTCGGCGTGCACGACGTTTTCCTCAGCGATTGCGCAGCGAGCGGGCCGGTAGTAGTACCAGAAGCTGCCCGTATCCACGTCATGCGCTCCCCAGTCGACGCAGTCATCGCCATAGGTCTCGAAGAAGGTCTCGATTCCCGTGTAGGTCATGTCTCGAGGTAGCTGAAAAACGTATTCATCGGGAACGTTTCGTGTGTTGCCCCAGGCGACGGGCATTCGCACAGTGTAGGTCACCTGGCACCCGCCATCGACCTGCTCGGTCTGCATATCGATGACATCCACTTGGTCGAGCCGACCGACCGAGTTGTCGCCGTTCAGCTGCCCGACCGTGTATAGCATCTGACTCTCGAGGTCGCGGTCTCTCGAAAAGCATGAGCTGGAGTAAAATGAGCCAGAGAACTCGAAGTCGACAAAGACAGCTTGCACGCTCGCATCGTACTTGCCATCCGGGCCCTTGACGCCCACGGCGACCTCCTCTTCGACTTCCGGCGGAATTGCTTCGTCAGTGCAGGCCGGTGCAACGAGAAAGAGAGCTAGGCTGAGTGGGAAGAGCGGTGTGCCAAGACACCTCGGCGTGAAATTCATTATTCATCCATCCAAACTGCGAAAAATCATCATTCAATAAAGCCGTCCGGGGCTGAATCAGCTCAAACACCGAACTAAAACTGATGTAAGTATACCACCGACATCTCTCTAACCACAGCAGAAAGTCGAATTTGTGGGCCAGACGCCGGCGGGTAGCCACCGGCTACGGATTAAACCAACCGGCCGAAGCGGTGTCCGAAGACAGGAAGTCAATCAGCGCATCGGCCACTTTGAGGCGGGCGCCTTGAGCTGGATGGGTTCCATCTCGATTCGTATCACGCCCCCTATAGTAGAGCCCGTCGCTCCTGACGCTCAGGCCGTCGGCCAGAGATCGGGGCCTGAGATGGGCGGGTAGAGGGATTGATGCAACCGAGCAACGCCAACGTTGCAGTCCTGCAACGAGCCATCCCGACACGACGGGCCATCATGCTCGCAGCCCCGCGGTGAGAGGTTTGGCACGACCCGTGCGATAGGTCGCTCCGAACGAAACGCGAGAACACGGAGAAATCGCATGAGTGGAAAGAAATGGTTGTTGTTGTTGGTCTTGGCGGACTTCGCGGCGTTCACGCTGTACGTCGTGTTCAAAACCGACGTCTGGGCGGGATTCGTTGGCTTGAGCGGGAATTTCGTGGGCCTCCAGGTGAGCGTCGATTTGGTGCTCGCGATGGGCTTAATCATCATTTGGATGGTCGGCGACGCCCGAAAGCGGGGAATCAATCCGATACCCTGGGCGGTGGCGGCCTGCTGTTTGGGGTCGTTGGTTCCGCTGACCTATCTGCTTTTTCGCCCCGAAGCCAAGAAGGCTCCGGCTTCGAGTACGGTACCGGTCATGGAAGTCTAAGTGGTGTTGAGCGCGACGAACTTCCCCCAAGACGACACTTGATTCATCATGAGGCCATGTCGAAGCTTTTTCTAAACCCCCGCGCCGCCAGAGTCGGCTTCTTACTCGGCATCGGCATCGGCCTCTTCGACTATTCACTCTACAAGCTGTTGGGCGTCACCATGTTCATTGGCGGCAAGGACGTGACCCTCTGGGTGTCACTCTTTTACGCCGGCACGCTCGGCGCCATGGGCTATCTGATAGGACACCTGATCGTGGCACGCAAAGAGCTCAAGGCCAAGGCAGAGACCATCCAAAATCAGATGAAAGAGCTGGAGGCAGCCCAACGGCGGGCACTCGAAAACGAGAAGCTGGCCGCGGTCGGGCGACTCGCGGCCGGAGTTGCCCACGAAGTTCGCAACCCGCTGGGCGTAATCGGGAGCGCGACCAGCGTCTTGCTGGAGGAACTCGAACCGGATAGCGATCGCTACAGGGCCGGAGAGTTCATTCGCGAAGAGGTCGATCGGCTCAACCGCTTCGTGACCCTGCTACTCGATTTCTCGAAGCCCTTGTCGCCAGACCTCAGGGAGGTCGCATTGAGTGAGATCGTGGAAGCCGCTTGCTCGCTCGGCCGCTCGACACTCGAGGCCACCAACATCGGTCTGACAGTCCCGGAGGGTTCGAGTCCGTCCGTTCTGGCCGACCCCGAGCTCATGTCACGAGTCGTGTTCGGTCTGCTGCTCAATGCGGTTCAGGCTCTCGAGGATGGTGGGGAGATCGCCGTCCGATGGCGTTCCTCGGAGGAAAACGTCACCCTGGAAGTGGCAGACGACGGTCCTGGGGTGGACGACGAGATGAAGGAGACACTGTTCGAACCGTTCGCGACCTCAAAAGCTGGCGGAACTGGACTCGGGTTGGCAATGGCCCAGCGAATCATCGAAGCTCACAAAGGTACTCTGAACCTCGCCGAGGGCGCGGGTGCTGGTCCGGTCGGCCGGGGTGCCTGTTATAGAATCGAGCTACCCAGGGAGGCACAGCGATGACGCCGAAGATTGCAGTCCTGGACGACGAACACCGCATGGCGGAGATTCTCTCGATGGTCCTGCGGCGAGAAGGCTACGTGGTCGACACGTTCACCTCACCTGCCCTCTTCTTGGAGCAATTCGCTGAAGAGCCCTACGACCTCGTTCTGACCGACCTCAAGATGCCTAAGACGAATGGGGTCGAAGTCCTCAAACAGGTCAAAGCAACCAGCCCTGAGTGTCCAGTTATCCTCGTCACAGCCCACGCGACGGTGAAAACTGCGATTGAAGCCATGCGTGAAGGCGCCTTCGATTACATCGAAAAACCCTTCGAGAATGACGCGACCAAAGCCCTCGTGAAACGGGCGCTGGCGATGACCGCCCTCGAACGCGACAACCGGTACCTTCGCCGCGAGCTCGCGAGCCGCTACTCGTTCGACAATATGGTCACCGTTAGTGAGCCCATGAGAGAGGTCATGGACCTGTCTAGGCGGGCCGCCAAGGGACGTGCAACGGTCCTCATCCACGGCGCCACTGGGACAGGCAAGGAACTCATCGCCCGGGCAATTCACTACTATAGCGATCGGGTGGGCAAGCCGTTCATCGCTGTGAACTGCAAGGCGTTTGCCACGGGTGTTTTGGAATCGGAGTTGTTCGGTCACGAGAAGGGCTCGTTCACTGGGGCTTCGGCATCTCGAGCTGGAGTCTTCGAGCGCGCCGACGGTGGGACGCTCTTCCTCGACGAAATCGGTGATATCGATCCGGGCTTTCAGGCCAAGTTGCTACGGGTTCTTCAGGAACGCGAAGTTCAGCGGGTCGGTGGTCAGCGACACCGAACAGTGGATGTACGAGTCGTGGCAGCGACCAACAAGGACCTGTCCGATGCAGTCGAAAAAGGGGAGTTTCGGGAGGACCTCTACTTCAGGCTCGCGGTCATACCGATTGTACTGCCTCCGCTGAGTGAACGACGTGCCGATGTGGCGCCTCTGGCCCGCTTCTTCCTGTCGCGCTTCAACCGTGAGATGGGTCGAGGCATTTCGGGCTGGGACGACGATGTCGAGGCCTACCTACAGAGTCACGATTGGCCCGGGAATGTGCGGGAACTCGAAAACGCCGTCGAGCGTGCTGTCGTACTGGCCCGGGGCCAAATGATCACCCTCGCCGACCTACGCCCAGTGGGTGTCCGGTCGCCTGGAGCGGCGGCCGATCCCAACGAGACCTTAAACGAGCACCTGGACAGGGCGGCAGCTGAGAAAATCCGAAGTGTCCTGAAGGACGCCGGAGGGGTGCGACTCGATGCTGCGAAACGGCTCGGTATTGAGCGAACTACTTTGTATCGATTGATGAAGAAGTATTCGATCGAGGGCTAGAGAGTTCGAGGGCCGTCTACCAACGCTTCAGGATATGACGCATTTCTCGCTCAGAGGCGAACACCTCGGCGATTCCGTCCTCGTTCATGAACCAATCCCAGACGGCCTTGACGCGTTCGTCTAACTCGGGGAACCGCTGGTTCAATATCGAGCCCAAACTCGAATGATGCTCAACCGCGATCGGCTCGTCTTCGAGTTCAATGAGTTCCAACGACAGTAGAAGCTTGAGAAACTCCTCTGACTCGTTGATGAATTCTGCGGACACCGCTTCCTCGGCCGGATCGGCATCCACCTCGGCTTCGGGTTCGGCGACTTCGGGATCGGGTTCAGGATCGGCTATCGGGCTGTCGACGTCGCCTACCAACGACAGAATGCGGGCGAGGTCGCTCGTGACCGGATTGCAGACCAGGCAGCGCTCTTGCTGGTTGGCAAATCGAGACCCGCAATCAGGGTCGACATCACAGCGCCACAACGAAAGGGTCTTGGTTTCTCCCGCCGCTAATGCCTCGAGTTGAACCAAGTCGAAAACGAACTCCCATGGGGAGGCAGCAGGATCTGGGGGCTGAAATGTGACGATGAACTCGGTGAGCTCATCGTCAATCGCGCCACCTGAAGCCCCTTTTGTCTCAACTGGATCGAGGTAAACGAGCGGCGGCTCCTTCGTCTTGTCGGACAGCCGGGCAATTAGCTCCACGGACAACGTTTTGAGCGGGTCTGGTACAGGCTGCGCCACCTGAACTTTGGTACTTATCGACGACATAGCATGCCTTGCGAGCGGTCGGTTCTGCATAGTGAAACCGGTTCTATCCGGTCGAAATGAGCTTCTAGCACGTGGGTTTCGTGCTTGCCAAGGAAGAATTTGCGGGAATTTCCTAGGCCCAATTCCTACGTGGTTTTGGCCTCTTTACAGCACGCCCCTCAGAAGATAGAAGCAGCGCGTTCGCTTCGTCGCTAACTGACTACGGGTTACTCATGAAACCACTTTCAACCGGGTTCCTATTCTGTTCATTTCTTGGGGCTCTCGTCTACTCGGCGTGCTCGCCGTCAGCCCCTCTGATTATCGAGAACCCGCCACTCGATGTTGTGGTCCAGTTGGACCCGCCGGTGGCGGCTCGAATCCCGCACACAACCGAGATTCACGGTCTCGTGCTCGAGGACGACTATTATTGGATGCGTGAGCGCGAGAACCCCGAGGTCATCGCGTATCTGGAGGCCGAAAACGCTTACACAGAAGCCATGACGGCCCACACAGAAGGTCTTCAGCAGACCCTGTACCAAGAGATGGTCGGGCGAATTCAAGAGACCGACCTGTCTGTTCCCTACCAGCACGGCGACTACATGTACTACTCGCGCACAGAAGAAGGTGCCGACTACGGCATCTTCTGCCGACGAGCCGGGTCGATGGACGAGGGCGAAGAAGAGATTCTGCTGGACGAAAACGTGCTGGCCGAGGGTAACGAGTACATGGACGTCGGCATCCGCGCCATCAGCCCCGACCACAACATACTGGCTTACGGCGTCGATACGGACGGGTCTGAGACGTACACGGTCTACTTCAAGAACCTGGCGACGGGTGAGGTCGCCTCCGAATCCCTCGAGGGGGTTTCCTACTCACTCGAGTGGGCCAACGATAGCGCGACGGTATTCTACACAGTCGACGACGAGGCCCACCGACCCTATCAGGTCTATCGCTACAGCTTGGGCGGTGATCCAGCTGCCGCCGAGCTCATCCACGAAGAGAGTGATGAGTCCTACTTTCTCGATCTGGGCAAGACCCGCAGCCGGCAGTATCTGGTTATGGCGATGGACAGCGCCATGACATCTGAACGTTGGGTTCTGGACGCAGACAACCCGACCGGCGATTTCAGAGTGATTCAACCCCGAGAACACGGTGTCGAGTACGGGATCGAGCATCAGGGAGAGCACTTCCTGATATGGACCAACGGAGCTGATGGCGACAACTCGGCGGTCAACTTTCGTCTGGTCGAGGCGCCGGTCGAAACGCCGGACCGCAGCAACTGGGTCGAGATCATTCCGCACCGCGCCAATGTGCAGATCTCGGGCGTCGATTCATTCGCCGATTACAGAGTCATATACGAGCGTGAGAACGGCCTCGTACAAATGCGAGTCGTCGAGGTCGCGACTGGGGCCGAGCAATACGTGGGTTTCCCTGAATCCGTCTATGCTGTGCGGGCAGCGACCAATGTCGAGTACAGCCTATCTACGCTGAGGGTGCGTTATCAGTCTTTGCTCACTCCCCGGTCGATTTTGGATTACCACATGGACAGCGGGGCCATCGAGCTGCTCAAAGAGACCCCGGTTCTGGGGGCCGTTGATCGGAGCCAGTACACCACTGAACGGGTCTTTGCGACAGCGGAAGACGGTACTCAGGTTCCGATCTCGCTGGTCTACCGGAACGATACGGCGCTCGATGGTAGCGCTCCTATGATGCTGATTGGATATGGCAGCTATGGCTATCCTTATGATCCGTACTTCAGTAGTAATCGACTCAGCCTGCTGGACCGCGGGTTCGTCTACGGCATCGCCCACATCCGCGGCGGGGGGGAGATGGGAAGGCCGTGGTACGAGGACGGAAAGCTGCTGAACAAGCGCAACACGTTCACGGACTTCATATCCTGCGCTGAACATCTGACGACCACGGGCTATACCTCTAGTGACCGGCTCGCGATCGCCGGTGGCAGCGCGGGTGGTCTGCTGATGGGTGCGGTCACCAACATGCGCCCCGACCTATTCGCGGTTGTGGTCGCAGACGTGCCCTTTGTGGATGTGATCAATACGATGCTCGACCCGACGATTCCGCTGACCGTGATCGAATGGGAGGAGTGGGGAAACCCCCAAGAGGAGGAGTATTTCAACTACATGCGCTCCTACTCGCCCTACGACAACGTGGCCGCCATGGATTACCCGCATATGCTGGTTACTGGGGGACTGAATGATCCTCGCGTCCAGTACTGGGAGCCCACCAAGTGGACGGCGCGAATGCGCACCCTTCGAACCGATGACAACGTTCTGATTCTAAAAACAAATATGGGCGCAGGACACTTCGGTTCCAGCGGTCGATACGGTCGGTTAGAAGAGTTGGCGTTCGAATATGCCTTTGTCATCGACCGACTCGGTCTCTCAGACCAGTGAAATCCACCGCTCTCCCGGCCATCCTCGCTGCATCGCTCGTGGTTTGTGCGTCGATCCAGGTGCTGGCTCAAGACCAGGATGTTCGGTCCACACTCGCCGGGGAGTGGCATGGTTCGAACGCCGGTGACGACGACGTCGAGTTCACGGTCCGATTCGAGCCCGGCCGAGCGATCGTCACTGGGTTCAGGGGCCTTGGGCGCGAGCATCGTCGTGAGATCCAGCTCAGCTACTCAGATGCACACGTGACGGGCACCGACGCAGAGGGTCACCAGTTTCACTTTCTGGTCCAGTCTCCAAACCGGGCGGTGCTTTGGGTCAGCGGCGACGATTTTATCGCAGAGCTGAGGCGCTCAGGCCAACTGCCGCCGGAACTCGAGGGCGAGTGGCGGGTGGTCGAACCGAGACGCTGCGAAGCAGATGGCCGCACCCTCGACATCGGGTCCTCAACGATCCGAATCCGGGATGGGCATCGAGAGCTGGAGCGTCCGCTGTTGGTCGCTCTGGACGACACCGGCAGGACCATTCTCGGGTTCTCTGAGAGCGACGAGGACTTTTCGGAGATGCACGAGGTACATCCGGTCTCGGAGGACGTCTGGCTCTTGCGTCGGATTGACGACGACGACTTTCTGGTTCTGCATCGTCCAGGCCAGATGCCAGCCTGGATCGGCTGCGGTGTTGAAACGACCGAGGTTGCGGACCCGTGTGCCGCAGCCCATGAACGCGTCTCAACCTGCGTTCAAGAAGCGTGTGCCACTGATCCTGAAAACCAACTGTGTCCAGAACAAGCCCTCATCGAAGCCCGATTCTCGGAGGCCGAATGCACAGCAGACATGGAGAGCTTCGCACGCGATCTCGCCCGGTCGAGTTGCGAGCAAATCATCGAGGCGCTGACTCTCGGCCGATGAAGGCTGGTATGAGTTGAGGATTGTCGCGAGTGAGCACCGAATTCACATCTGAAACGATTGCCGCTGGCGTAGCCCGCTGGTGCGTACCCCATCTGACGGTTCGCGATGCCGCGGTGCTCTGGCGGGACGACGTCGAGTTCCGCGCTTCGATGACCCAAGTGCTAAAATCGTCGACCGCCGTGGCTTACCGGTGGGAGATGCCAGCAGTCGACCGGTCGACCTCTGGCCGTCCCTTCGAGTTCGTTTTGGTTGCCAGCCCCAGCCTTGATCGACCGGCCAATCCTTCGGCATTTAGTGCAAAAATGCGCGAAGCCGAAGAGGATATTGTCGTTTTCGAGAATCTGGGAGGGGACTCGATACTCGTTGTGCCGACACCTTCCTCCAGCCACGACCATTACCCACACATGGCAGCTTTCATGCGCGGGGCTCCCGCCGCCCAGATTGATCGACTGTGGCAAAAGGTGGGTAGCCAGTTGCTGGCCCGAATCGGCGACCGACCTGTATGGCTCAGTACCGCGGGCGGTGGTGTTCCCTGGCTGCATGTGCGGCTCGACGACCGGCCCAAGTACTACTCATATGCGCCCTATCGGGCCCTTCCAGTCTAGGGGATACCCGAAAACTCGGTTCCTGGCCTTGTGGAAGTTCTTAGCAGTCGCTTGTCTTTTTTTGTCCGCACACCAGCAGGGCGTCCAAAGGAAAATACGATGACTTCTCGATGGATGCCTCCGTTTCTACTCCTGATCGTGGCACTGGCCTGCAATGAACACCCAATGACCCCACTTCAAGTCAGTGTTGAAATCACCGAGGAAGCGCCAGTGGGCCTCGATAACCAGATCGATGTGCTGTGGGTGATCGACAACTCTCATTCGATGTGCCAAGAGCAAGTGGCACTCAACCGACACTTTGAGGGTTTCGTAGAGGGTCTGCTCGATATCGGCGCCGACTTTCACATCGCAGTCGTCACAACCGACATGAGCAGCGATCCGGGCAGGCTTCGCACAGCACCCGGCAGTTTTGTCGCCTCCTGTCCGGCCGCCGAGAACCCTGTTTGTCCAGAGCGTGTGGGGCCGGTGCTCCGGCTGGAGGACTACGCGGATAGCGCTGGCTCTATCGATCAGGAGAGGCTGGGCGACGACTTTGAGTGTATCGCGTCGGTCGGCACAGAGACCGGCGGTGCTGCCGGCATCGAGCGCGGCTTGGACGCGATGCGGCTGGCTCTCGAAAGCGACCAGGCGCTCAACGACACCCCATTTCGCCGGCCCGAGGCCTGGTTGGCTGTGATCTTCCTCACCGACGAAAACGACTGTTCACACAGCGCCGAGTTTGGGCTGAATGAGCCCGCCGAATGTGAATGGCGCCGCGATGAACTGACGCCGGTATCGGAATACGAGACCTTCCTGCGCAGCCAGGGTAACGATAGCAGCCGAATCTTCGTGGCCGGGATCATCGGTCCTGACAACGGCCTGCGGCCGGATACCGGCGACGAGCTGAGCCCCACTTGCAACGGTGACCTCGGTGAGGCGTTCGCGGGCTACCGCTATTCCGAACTCGTCGAGGGGTTTGGAGAACGAGGTGTCGAAAGCTCCATCTGCCACGAGTCGGTCGGGCAAGCCCTCGACCGCATCTCGACCGTCATTCGTCGCGATCTCGGTCTGCGCTGCCTTTCCCGCCCCTTACAAGACTGCAGTGACAGCGCTCAATGTGGCCCTGAGGCGGAGTGCGACGCCACCGGCTACTGTTCCGACGCAGTCGTGGTCGAGGTGATGTCCGAGGGTGGTGCTGGCTGGACGGCACTTGCCGGGCCAGACGAGGAGCAGCCTCAGTATTCACTTAACCTGGCCGCCCAATGCGCTGGCGGCCTCGCCGTAGAGCTGAGTTCGGGGGTCGCAGACCACGGCGACACCGTGCGCGTGCGCTACCCGAGCCGGCTCCAGTAGGGCAATCTCAGCCCGCCAAGTCGAAACCCACGTCTCTTTGCTACCGGGCCTTCCCCGTATACAGTCTCGAGAGGCATTTACTCACAACTGACACCGAACCCTAGAAATCGAAGGAGTGATCCAATGGCGATGAGAGAAACCGTCAGATCAATGAGAATTTACTTCATCATCGTTGGCGTGCTCGGCGTGCTCGGCGGCATTCAGAACGTTACCAGCGAGGGTATAGGGGGGCTGTTGATGGCGATTTCCGTGGCCAACCTGCTTGTTGCAGCGGGGATTCTCTACTGCGGAATACAGCTGCGTGAGTTGTTGACCAACAAGCCTCAGGTCGTCACGGGTGTCCTGATCGCTAATCTCATCCTGATTGGTATCGTCACTGCGCTCATCGTCAACGCGGGAGGCGGCGGCAGGGCGCTGACCTGGCCGATTATCGGCGCGGCCATCTCGGTCTACCTCATCGTCAACGTAAACCGTCTGTCGCAAAACTTGGGCTCCTGACCTCACAGTGATGAGCCCGCCTCGATCCTCGTCTTCACACGATAACTAACGAAATCGCCGCTTGTGATCTGCTTCCCCTACGGTATTCTGAAAGACCTATGCCAAACCAAGGACGGTAGGATGGCGGAATCAACAGCAATCCAGGTCGCGACGCTAGCCAGCGGATCATCGGGCAATTCGGTGTTCATTCGATGTGGAGACACCCAGCTACTCCTCGACGCTGGAATCAGCAGAAAACGACTGCAAGCAAGCCTCTCTGAATTCGGAACCGAGTTGGGCGACCTGAGCGCGATCCTGCTGACCCACGAACACCGCGACCACATAAACGGCATGGAGAGGATCAGAAAGAGAGAGCCGCACGTTCCTGTTTACTGCTCGGCCGGAACCATCGCTGGCTGTCAGTCGGACTACGGACTCGCTCTGTCGGCAACAACGGTGAGACCCGGAACCCCGTTTTCGATTGGATCGGCTCAAATTTCGCCGTTCCGGGTTCCGCACGATGCTCGCGAGTGCCTGGCCTACCGCATCGATTTCCCTGGTCTGTCTCTGGCATTGGCAACCGATCTGGGCGAAGCTCAACACGACGTGAGGGCAATGCTCACTGGCTGCGACGTGCTGCTGCTTGAATGCAATTATGACGTCGAACTGCTTCGCTGGGGAAACTACCCAGGTTGGTTGAAAAACCGGGTCGCGTCAGCCAGGGGACATCTGTCCAATTGGCAGGCCCAGCAAACGCTTCGATTGATCGCGAGCTCAACTCTGCGACACGTATTCCTGCTGCACATGAGCGAGGAGAACAACTTAGCGGACAGAGCGGTCGAGGCAGCAAAGAAGGGGCTGAGGGCCTATCCTGGGGTTCGAATCACTCTCGCTCCCCGCCATGAGCCCTGCGACCTTCAGACATTCGAACCACGAGATGAATACGTACGAAAAGTTCGTCCGCTGAGCGCACCTCGTCAGGGCGTGCTAAGTTTCTAGACGACCAACTGCGGCCAAACTCAAAGCCAAACAAGACGTTTTTGCTTGGTTCTTCTTGAATAGACTGCTATCAGTGGCCGTCGTTCACAGGGCGGTTTTCAGGCAACACCGGAGCGTAACAGCATGATTCGACG
>CAZDBH010000139.1:0-17175 GCA_964503485.1 uncultured Bradymonadales bacterium
GCTAAAAGCCAATGGCGGAGCCTGGAGCGCTATGCGCGACAGGCTCCTAGGGCAGAACCGAATTCGCCAATTCGGACTCTCTCGCACGGACAGCGACCCGGACATCCTCGATGGGGGTCTCCGCTGCGAAAAGCACACCAAGGTAGATTGAATCGGTGATAGCGGTCATGTACAGCGAGGTGTCAGCGTCGTCGGTTGGCTCGTCCACCGCATGGGCGAAGGAACCATTCGGGTCGAAGGCTGCGCTCTCGCCCACCGAGTCCATTACTTGACCGCCATGCGAGAGCAGAAAGGCAACGTCAATCCAGTTGATCCCTTGAAGGTCGCGCAGAATGTCATGTGTGGTGGAAGCCACTTCTACCCTCAGTAGGCCATCAGCCCTTGGGCTGCGTCGATCAGATCCCCAATCTGGGGCAGGATTTCGTCCTCGAGGTCAGGATGGTAGGCAACGAATGAATCCATACCGCCTACGCGACGGACAGGGCCGTCCAAATACTCGAAGAGTTCGTCCGCGATTCGGCTGGCAATCTCGGCCCCGAAGCCCCACGTTCTGCAATCCTCGTGGGCAACGATCACCTTGTTGGTTTTCTTCACCGACTCCGCAATGGCCTCCCAGTCGTAGGGGTTGAGGCTGCGGAGGTCGAGAATCTCGACATCGATACCTTCTTCTGTCAGCTGCATCGCCGCTTTGACTGACCGCTGTACCAGCGACCCATAGGTGACGATTGTCAGATCGCCGCCCGACTTCACGAGGTTGGCTTTGCCAAAAGGAATCATGAAGTTCGGACCAGGATACGGCGACTTGTTGTACGTCTGCCGGTACAAGTGTTTGGGCTCGAGGAACAAGACCGGATCGTCGCAGCGAATCGCGGTTCGCAGCAGCCCGGCCGCATCCAGCGCCGAACTCGGCATCACCACACGCAGCCCTGGGATGTGCGTGAAGAGCACCTCTCCCGACTGACTGTGATAGGGAGCACCGCCCCGCAAGTAACCGCCAATCGGCGTGCGGATGACGACGGGTGCGCTGAAGTTATTGTTAGAGCGCCACCGAATATTCGAGAGCTCGTTGCGGATCTGATGATAAGCGGGCCAGATATAGTCGAAGAATTGAATCTCGACGACCGGTTTCAGCCCGCGGCCCGCCATCCCAATGGCACGTCCGACGATGTTGGCTTCGGCGAGCGGTGAGTTGAACACCCGATCGCTACCAAACTCTCTCTGCAGGCCGTAGGTGACTTTGAAGACACCACCCTTGCCCTTCACTTCATCCATGTGCTGTTCGCGCGAGACGTCAGCCACGTCCTCACCGAAGAGAACCACGCTCGGATCGTTCCGCAGCTCGTCACGTAGCACGTGGTTCAACGCGTCGACCATCGTTCCGGGGGCACCCGAGAACTCTGGCTCGGTATTGAAGTCGTCTCCACATGGATCGACGTCAGGCGAGTAGATGTACCAATCCGCCGAGTGAGGCGGTGGGGTCGGGGCAGCCAAGGCGGCGTCTGTCGCGGCCTGAATCGTCTCGTCCACTTCGTCCTTGAGCTTTTGAACGGCTTTCTTGGTCAGGATTCGCTCGCTGACTAAAAACTCTGCGAAAGTGGTGATTGGATCGCGCTCAGCTTCGGCCTGTCGCTCCATATCCGGCTTGTACATTGCCTCGTTGTCGCTCATAGAGTGCGAATAGGGCCGGATCACGTGGCTGTGAACCAGGGCGGGGCCCTGGCCCGAACGAATGTGCTGCAGTGCTGCAGCCATTCCTCGGTAGGTATCGAAGATGTCGCAGCCGTCGGTCTCGATAACGAAGAGATTCGGAAGCGTCTTGAAGATCTGAGAAATGCTGCCACCGGCGGTCTGGACTTCTACCGGCGTGCTGATCGCATAACCGTTGTCCTGGACGACGACCATCAAGGGCAGTTTCAGGTTCGATGCGGTGTTCATCGCCTCCCAGAATTCACCCTGACTGGTGGCGCCGTCGCCTGTTGATACGTAGACGGCCTCATCGCTCTGAAAGGGGATCGAGCCCTCTGCCAAGCCTTCGACTGCTCGGCAAATCCGACCCACTTGGGCTGCCCCGGTCGCCTGCAGGAACTGGGTGCCCGTTGGTGAGGACGAGGTGAAGAGATTGAGATCTGCGTGGCCCCAGTGGCTCGGCATCTGCCGGCCACCAGACGCTGGATCATCCCAGGCACCGACTGCATTGAGCAGCACCTCTTCGGCCGTGACCCCCAGCGCGAGCGCTAGAGCCCGATCGCGATAGTACGTGAAGAACCAATCGCTGCCCGGACGCATTAACGTCGCAGCGCAAACGCCCGGTACCTCGTGTCCAGCTCCTGAAATCTGAAAGAAGATTTTATTCTGACGCTTGAGTGTGATCTCGCGATCATCCAAACGACGAGAAAGATAAATAAGGCGGTACAAATCGACCAGTTGAGTTTTACTCAACCCGGCGTACTTGTGGTTTCGTCCTGGAGCCAACGGCCCCCCATCAGCAGTTGCCTGCCCTGGGTGAATAGGCTCGACCGCGATGCTACTCAACGTGGTTTCCTCCGTAGACTTCCATGATAGCGTCCCTAAGTGAATTTACCACCTCGGAAACACCCAGGACGGTTGTGTTTAGTCCTCATGTTGCCAGAACGAGTGCCTGCGTCTAACCCCGAAGGGCTAAGGCGAGCGCAACCTATCACCAAATTTCGTGCTCGGCAAGCGCAACCCAGAAATATCTTTTACCAGTTACTTCCGACACTTAAGTCGGTTCTGTCGGACTAGAACGTGTTTCGGTGCGCCCCCGCTGACCCTTCTGGCTGACGATTCGCTTTCCATCCGGTATAGCTAGTCGAGGGAGCGAAATTGGAGTAACCCGCGCGTGTCTGAACGCCTCGAAGAAACGGTACAGCGACACTACTGCTGGGCCTGCAATCGGCCGACTGCCGCCGATCTGACGGTCTGCGCTCGCTGTGACTCCGAGCGTGCCCCAGCTGGCTGGCCCGAAGACGAGCTGATCGGGACCCTTCTGGGGGAGAAATACAAACTTCTGGAGCGAATCGGCGCCGGCGGTTTCGGTGTGGTCTACCTTGCCCGCAACGTTGACTTCGGTGCACTCCGCGCAGTCAAAGTCCTTCATCCACACCTCTCATACGACCGAAAGGTCGTCGAGAGATTTCGTCGCGAGGCGAGGGCCATCTACCGCCTCACCGCATCCACGATCGTCCGCCTGGAAGACTTCGGCGAGGTGCGAAAGGGCGTCCCTTTCATGGCGATGGAGTACGCAGACGGCGAGTCCCTCGCAGAGCTCCTTCACCACCAAGCCCCCCTGCCCATTCGTCGCGGCCTTCGCATGGTGCGCGGCATGGCCATGGCTCTGGTCGATGCGGCAGACAACGGCGTGCTGCACCGCGATCTCAAACCAGAGAACATTCGCGTCGTTGTCGATCCCAGAAGAGGAGAAGAGGTCAAGGTCCTCGATTTCGGGATATCGAAGATCCTCGACGAAAGAACCAGCAGTCTGACCGGTCAGTCGATCATCGGCACACCCGAATACATGGCTCCCGAGGTATGGGACCGATCTGACGAGGTTGACCAACGCGTCGACCTCTTCAGTCTGGGTGTCATCGCATTCCAGATCTTCACCGGCCAAGTGCCCTGGCCTCGTCGGCAGAACGAGCCGTTGAGTGTGTTTGCTCAGATGCAGAAGCACCCGGCTCCCCGACTGACCGAGATAGCTGGCGCCGTTGGCGTGTCCCCCGAACTCGAAGCGATAATCGCCGAACTGCTACAGCGAGATCCCACAGACCGAACGGCCAGCGCGAAGGACGTTGTCGAGTCGATCGACCGACTGGGGATCTTGGAGACTGGCGCTTTTCGAGACTCCGGAGCAAGGCGAACAACCGAGCAGGCCAGTCGTCCGGTGGTTCCCGCAGACACGCTACCCGACGCCCGGACACCGTCTCGCCCCATCAGGGAATTCGAAACTGCAGAAACACTCGACGACGTGGCGAACGCAGCGAAATCGGCCCGTAAGAAGACGGGACTCAAGTGGCTGTTTGCGCTAACTGCGGTTGGCCTTGCTGTGTCCGGCGTCCTGCTTGTTCCCGGACTACTCGGCGATCCCTCCGATGTCCCCGCCGATCCAGACGCAGTCGAGCAGGACCTCGCCCCAGATTCCGCAGAATCAGACCTCCGGCCAGACCAACAAGACATTGCCAGTGCGTTTCCGGGAATGATCGCGATTCGGGCCGGCCGCACGGTCATCGGTCAGAGCGAGGCGGATCGGCAAGACCAAATAGCGGAGTTCGGCGAGCGCGCCAATCTGGGGTTCCTTCCCGATCGCGAAGTCGAGTTAGCTCCGTTCCTGATCGACCGGCTAGAGGTCAGCGTCGCAGAGTTTTTTCCGTTCCAGCGCGACCTTGCACGAAACTCTCAAGCGCTCACGGCATTTGCGGACGCTTGCCCCGGCGTCACAGTCGCTCCCATTTCTATGGTCAATCCGCACGAGCCCATCCGCAACGTGACCATGCTCGAGGCAACCCTGTATTGCGAGTCGCAAGGTCGACGCTTGCCCACTTTCGAGGAGTGGGAAGCAGCGGCCCGGGGCCAATCCGCACGACGATATCCCTGGCTAGGTGATTCGTCGATCAGTGGTGCCTCAAACACGGGAAGCTCCTCACAGCCCGTCTGGTCGAGAACGACAAGCGTGCACGACGGCTTCGAGCAGACCGCTCCCGTCACCGCGCTTTCTGCGGGGGCGAGCGAATGGGGAGTTGAAGGGATGGGGGGCAACGTCGCCGAATGGGTGTCGGGGCCAGACGGCCGGGCCGATATGCCGCCATTCTTTTTCCGCGGTGGAAGTTACGCCAGCCATCCCCTCTTCGCGCAAACCTTCGCCTACCAGTTCGTTGAGAGTCCGTGCATCCAAATGCCCGAGGTCGGCTTCCGTTGTGCCCTCGACCTGCCCGGACAAGAGGGGGCCGAATGAACAGGCTACTCCTCATCGTTTTGGCCCTATCGATCTCGACCCCGGTCGCGGCTGGAGGCATCCGAGAACGAGCCCTCCAGACGATCTCTGAAGTTCAATCCGGCGAACTGAACGCCTGCGAGGGCGCAGAAGTCGCCGAGTCGCTGCTCGCTCGTATCGACGCGATGAACGCGCACGAGTTCATGCCCGAAGAAACTGAACTGCTCCAGCAGATGCTGTCAGAATTGCAGGGGCAGTGCGCCGATTCGGGGGAGCCAACCGAAGGCGAGCTTATTGAGCACTGCGCCAACCTAGCCCAACTCGGCGACTATTGTGCCGTCCTCAGCGAATGCCAACCCGTTTATATCTCCAGCGGTGAGATGAAGACCCTGTGGCGAGAAGCCCTCGAGGAATGTCGCTAGAGGTCGCACGCAAGAGCAAGTCGTGCCGGTGGTAACGGCGGGCCTATTCGAATCGCACCAGACGGTAGCTCTTCTTGCCGGAGCGAAGCACCATCATGGTCTCGCTCGCTAGATCAGTGATCGTCACGGTTTTGTCGTTCGCCACGCGGGAGTTGTTCACATAGCCACCGCCCTGGTCGACCAATCGGCGAGCTGCCCCTTTGGACTTGGCCAATTCCGCCCTTACGAACAGGTCGAGCACGTTGAAACCGCTTCCCGCCAATTCGTCGCGCGCCAGGATGACCGAGGGCACGTCCTTGAAGATCGCAGCCAGGTCACGATCGCTCAAATCGCTGATCTCACCACCAAAGAGCATCTTACTCGCACGAACAGCCTTGTCTGCTTCGTCGCGCCCGTGCACCCATTCAGTCACCTCGTAGGCGAGCTTGGCTTGCACTTGGCCTCGGTTGTGTCCGTCAGCGACCTCTTTCTCGAGGGATTCGATCTCTTCACGGGTCAGAAAGGTAAACGTCCGCAGCAGTTTTGCCACGTCGGCGTCTTCTCGCTGGATGAAGTACTGATACCACTCGTACGGGCTCGTTCGAGCCGGATCGACCCACAGCGCACCCTTCTCGGTTTTTCCCATCTTCTCGCCGCTCGCGGTCGTGAGCAGTGGAAACGTCAGGCCGTAGACCGTCTTTCCGAGTTTCCGCCGAGTCAGATCGATCCCGGCCGTGATGTTACCCCATTGGTCGGAGCCGCCGATCTGAAGGCGGCAATCATGGTTCTCATACAGGTGCATGAAGTCGTATGCCTGCAGAAGCATGTAACTGAATTCGGTATAGCTGATGCCTTGCTCGCGCTCTTCGAGACGCGACCGAATCGAGTCTTTGGCCATCATACTGTTGACCCGGAAGTGCTTTCCGACCTCGCGCAGAAAGTCGATATAGTGCCAGGGAAGCATCCAGTCGGCGTTGTTGACGAACAGAATCTCAGCGTTGTCACTCACCCCGTCCGCGATCGTCTCGGGATGCATCTCGAGACTTCGTCGCAGCAAATGTTCCAGCTGTCGGCCCATACCCTGGGCGTCCGCTTCGATCTCTTCGACCGTGCGCAGACTCCGCTCCTCGCTCTTCCCGCTCGGGTCCCCAATTCGGCCCGTGGCGCCACCCAATAACGCGATGGGGCGATGACCGTGACGCAGAAAGAACGCCAACCCGGTCAGCGGAACAAGATTGCCTGCCGTGAGTGAACTCGAGGACGGGTCGAACCCGGCATAGACGCTCAAGCTCTCCGTGCTCAGTGCATCATCGAGCTCAGCATGGGTTTGTTGTTCAATGCGATCGCGCCAATCGAGTTCGGTCAGTGCGCTGCTTTTGTATTCCGTAGTCATCTTCACACTCACTAGAACAGGTCGAGCGACCTCATTACACCAACCAACGTTCGCAGCATAGTGATTAGTGGGGGATATCGGCTAGGAGGGTAAACTGACAGCTTGCGCGGAAGGGCCGAGCGGTGTGACTCAGTCGATTACGGCTACTTGCGGTGGAGCAACACCCTCGTGCGCCGCTGAAAACGATGCGGGAGCCTTTTACGCGGCATGTTGTCCCGATGGCAACGCCAACTCGCCGCGGGAAGCAGATTGCAACTCGCACGGTCAGTAGGTGTGTTGAGGCCAGCTCCCTCTGTTCACGACGAGAGGCCCGATTACGGACTGAACCCACACCGAAAAGTCGCGCTCTGGCTGCGGGTTTGGGGAAGAAATCGATCTCTGCGAGCTAGGACAACGAGTCCATCGTCGTCGGGAAGGCCGCGAATCACCTTTTCGAAACCAAACACGCTGCCCTGCGGATTGCTGGGGGGCGACACCTCGTAGTAGTCCGCCGAATACCAATCGGCGACCCATTCACCCAACTCGGCAACTACGATAATCGGCTGCTCGCGAGTCGCTGCGTACTCCCATTCCGCTTCGCTTAGCAGGCGTCGTCCGGTCCAACGGCAGTAGGTCTCGGCGGCGGGCCACGGAGCACAGGTTACAGGATGATCGCCCTCGTGCTGCCAGGCACAGCCCTGGCTTTCATAGCTGCACACCTCGGCGTCAACGCACGCCTGCCACTGGGCAACCGTGACCGGATTCTCGTCGACATAGATGGGGCCGACCGTGACCGAGTGAACGGGCTCCGCCACCCCTTCCTTTCCCATCAGGAAGCTGCCCTCGGCGACAAGATGGGCTACGATTCCGTCGCTTCCTACGATCGATTCAGCCAGCGGCTCAGGCTGTTGGTCGACGTCAGGACCCGTGTCGGTAGCGATATCGGGAGCGTCTTCCGCCCAAAACGCCTCGTCCAAGTATTGGGTGCCCAGGGCGAGGCCTCCGAGGATGAAGAGTGCCAACACCAATACGCCCAGCCTTCCGCCAGGATCGGGCTTGGGGCCATCGTCGTCCTGCTCGTCGGTGTCGATGCCCCAAGTCTCGGGCGGTTCTTCGTCGAAACGCATCAAGCTCCCGCTGGAGCGCCGCCCTGACGGCTGTCGCTCAGGAACGGGAATAGTATCGGCTGTCTCGATTTCGCGCTTCGATTCTTGTGGCTTTCGTTTGGCGGTTTGGGCTGTCTGCCCTCCGGCCATCAAGTCGAGTACGGCTCCCGGCGTTTGCAGCCGATCATCGGGGTTGGGGACGAGGAGCTGGCCGAGCAGTTCGCGCGTTCTGTCGGAGAGGTCCCCGTCGCTCAACAGAGCCTTCAAGCGGGCAGCATCCAGGTTGAGCGCCTGGTAGGCCATCCCCATTGGTTCGCTGCTCGTGTCCGCATCGAACGGCAGCTTCCCGTTGACCATCTCAAACAGGATAAGACCGAGTGACCAGAGGTCGGCGCGGATATTCGCCTCGCCCAGACTCGGTTTCCACAGTTCCGGCGCCATGTAGGCCGGCGTCCCGACCAAACCAGACCGCTGCTTGCTGGTCTCGTCCGAGAGGATCTTACTGATACCGAAATCCAAGACCGCGATCCGTTCTCCCACATGACGATGCGATCGGACGACGATATTGTCGGGTTTCAAATCACGATGAACGATATTCAAATCGTGCGCGTCCGAGAGCGCGATGGCGATTTGTCGGGTGATTTCCCAAGCCCGATCCTGGGGGAGGGGACCCTCTCGAGACAACAGTTCGCGTAGACTCTCGCCCTCGGCAAACTCCATCACCAGGTAGTGGTGGCCCTCGTCGCTTCGTCCCCACCGTTCCATTCGAACGGTGTAGGGGCTCTGCAGGCGATAGAGCGCTTTCGCTTCTCGTTTGAAACGCTTTAGGATCGCGTCGTTGTGAACATGCCGCGCATGCAGGACTTTGAGGGCCCGTCGGCCACCTAGTTCGGTGTTTTCAGCCAAATAGACAACGCCGAAGCCCCCACTGCCCAACCGGGTCTGGATCATATAGTCAGACGCAAAGACCGCCCCGATTAGCGTATCACTCGGCCAGCCTTCGACAGGGCGCGCACTGGTGCACTCAGGGCACTGCTCGGCTGAGGTGTCCGTGAGTGATTCGCATTTTGGGCAGTAACTCGTCGACATAGATCCCAACGTTAACTCGCCGTCGGTTCCTCTCCAAGAGTTCGGGGTGCTTTTGGCTAGGAAGGTTGTCGATCCCGCGTGGGCTGCCGCCTGAACTACATGTTGCGTCGATATCGGCCGCCGACCTCGTAGAGGGCTCCGCTGATCTGTCCAAGGCTAGCGTGCCTGACGGTGTTCATCAGTTCGGCAAAGATGTTTCCCCCGTCGACAGCAACCTTCTGGAGTTTCGCTAAAGCTGCTTGGCAGGTTGCTTCGTTGGCTTTTTGGAAGGCTGCCAGGTTGTCGAGCTGTAGCTGTTTCTCTTCGGTCGAGGCACGAGTGAGTTCGAGGGCGCCGACCTTCTCGTCGAAACTGTCGGCATCGTCGGCCAGGAACGTGTTGACCCCGATGATCTCGAGCTCGCCAGAGTGCTTCTTCTGCTCGTAGAGCTGCGACTCGTCTTGGATCTTGCCACGCTGATACTCGCGCTCCATCGCGCCCAGTACACCACCGCGCAGGCTCAGTCGGTCAAACTCTTCGAGCACCGCTTCTTCGACAAGATCGGTCAGCTCGTCGAATAGGTAGGCGCCCTGAGTCGGGTTCTCGTTCAGGCTGGGGCCGAACTCGCGATTGATGATGAGCTGAATGGCCATAGCTCGTCTCACCGAAGCGGCCGTCGGTGTGGTTACCGCCTCATCGAAAGCGTTCGTGTGCAGGCTGTTGCAGTTGTCGTACAGGGCCAGAAGCGCCTGTAGCGTCGTGCGAATGTCGTTGAAGTCGACTTCCTGAGCGTGCAGCGAACGGCCAGAGGTCTGGATGTGGTACTTCAGCTTTTGGCTGCGTTCATTGGCCCCATATCGCTCGCGCATCGCCACCGACCAGATGCGGCGCGCGACACGCCCGAGCACCGCGTATTCAGCGTCTAAACCGTTCGAGAAGAAGAACGAGAGATTTGGCGCGAAGGCGTTGATGTCCATCCCTCGAGCTAAATAGTACTCGACGTAGGTAAACCCGTTGGCCAACGTGAACGCCAGTTGGCTGATTGGGTTCGCCCCCGCTTCGGCGATGTGGTAGCCGCTCACACTGACGCTGTAGTAGTTCCTGACCTTGTTTTCGATGAAGAACGACTGGATGTCGCCCATCATTTTCAGCGCGAACGCTGTGTTGAAGATGCAGGTGTTCTGAGCCTGGTCCTCTTTGAGAATGTCTGCCTGCACGGTGCCTCGAACAACCGACAGTGTGCGAGCGCGCAATGACTCGAGCTCGTCCGCAGCCGGCTCGCGTCCTTCCCGGTTGCGAAACTGATCGATCTGTTGGTCGATTGCAGTGTTCAGGAACATAGCCAAGATAATAGGCGCTGGCCCGTTGATGGTCATCGAAACCGACGTCGTGGGTGCGCACAGGTCAAAGCCCGAGTACAGAATCTTCATGTCGGCCAGCGTGCAGACACTGACCCCGCTCTCACCGACTTTGCCGTAGATGTCAGGGCGCAAGTGCGGATCTTCGCCGTACAGCGTCACCGAGTCGAACGCCGTCGAGAGCCGATGGGCCCGCTCGCCGACACACAGATAGTGGAAACGTTCATTGGTTCGAATCGGCGGGCCCTCGCCAGCGAACATGCGCTTGGGTTCCTCACCTTTGCGCTTGAAAGGGAAGGCGCCGGCCGTAAACGGGAAGCGACCGGGCACGTTCTCGAGGGCCGACCACAGAAGGCGGTCTCCCCAATCAGCCAGTCGAGGCAGGGCGACACGGGGAACTCGGGTGCCCGCCAGGGTGGTCGCACTCAGTTCGTCGCGCCTCTCCACCCCTCGAATCGCATAAACGAACTCGTCGCCTGAATACGAGTCGACCAGTTCAGACCACCCCTCGACCGCAGCGCGCCGTTCGGGCGCGAGCTCGCCGAGTAGAGCGTCTCGCTGTTGTTCTGCGTCGGCAACTTCGCCGACCAGAAGATCAAACGCGTAGGCCTTGCGGGCGATCGTCGCCTGAGCCGTCGCCTCAGCACGATAACCGCGGCAGTTGTCAGCAATCTCAGACAGGTAGCGCTGCCGCTCTTGGCTGATGACGCCGCCCTCGACGCTGGTTACCTTCGAACTCGGCAGTGGGTAAGTCGACTCGCTGGGCTGCTGCCAACGGCCGTTCAGAGACGCCAACACCCCATGATAGAGCGCCGTGACCCCCGGATCGTTGAAACGACTGGCTGTCGTACCAAAGATCGGCAATTCCTCATCCTCTGCGGTCGGATGGAACTGCTTGCGATTGCGCCGCCACTGCTTCCGCACGGCCCGCAATGCGTCGGTGGAACCGGGCTTCTCGAACTTGTTTAGAACGATCAAGTCGGCGTAGTCGAGCATGTCGATCTTCTCGAGCTGACTCGACGCACCATACTCTGAAGTCATCACGTAGACGCTGACATCGGCGACATCGACGACCTCGGTATCGCCCTGACCGATTCCGCTGGTTTCGACCACGATCAAGTCGAAGTTTGCCGCTTGAAGCACTTTCAAAGCCGCCGGCACCGCTGCTGACAACCCGCTCCCCTTGCTTCGGGTCGCCAATGAGCGAACGTATACCCGCGGATTGCTCAGCGAGTTCATTCGGATTCGGTCACCCAGAAGCGCACCTCCAGACCGCTTTCGGGTCGGGTCGATACACAACACGCCAATCTGGAGGTTTTCGAAGTCGTGCAAAAGACGCAACAGCAGCTCGTCGGTAACGCTGGACTTCCCGGCGCCGCCCGTTCCCGTCAGACCCAAAATGGGTGCGACGCCTTCAGCTGTACGAGCTGGGTGAGCCGGTGTGTCACCCAGTTCGACGGCGGTGATCAGGCGGCCGATTTCGAGGTGATCGGATGGCCTCAGTGACGATAGATCGGCAGACGGTTCGAGGGCAAAGTCGGCCGCTCGCATCATGTGGTCAATCATACCCTGCAGGCCCAGATGGCGTCCGTCTTCGGGGCTGAAGATCTTGTTGACTCCGTAGGCCTCCAGCTCTGCGATTTCCTGAGGGACGATGACACCACCGCCACCGCCGAATACTTGGATATGACTCGCACCACGCTCTTCGAGCAAGTCGATCATGTACTTGAAGAACTCGACGTGTCCGCCCTGATAGGAACTGATCGCGATGCCCTGCGCATCCTCTTGGATCGCCGCGTCGACGATTTCCCGGACCGAGCGGTTGTGCCCTAGATGAATGACCTCGGCGCCTGTCGATTGCAGGATTCTGCGCATCAGATTAATGGCGGCGTCATGGCCATCAAACAGACTCGCGGCAGTCACGAAGCGAACATGATGCTCAGCTTGATATGGCTCTTCCTGATTCAAGGTCACTTCTCCCTAGAGCGGTCCCCACCTGTTAGCTTCCGCTACACGAAATGCCAAGCACTTTGCGGTGGATCTTCGAATTGAAATGAGTGGCCGGGCCGGCTCTGGGAGCGCTAGCCTTGGTATGAAAACCGGAGCTCGTAGTCGCAGATGTTGTACAGGTCGCCCTCGTTGATCTGTCGCGCTTCGACCCGGGTTCCGTTGAACTCGACACCATTGGTCGATCCCAGGTCCTGGATGAAGTAGGCGCCTTCGTGCCAGATCACTGCCGCGTGTTTACGAGAGATATTGCCGTCTCGAATCGTCAAGTCCGTGCCTTGGCTGCCGCGCCCGACGATGAAACGCTCTCGGTTGATCAGGTAGCGCTGTCCGTTGAAATAGAGATACAGACTCGGCTTACCAGCTGGCTGTGGGGCCGCTTGCGGCACCGGCTTCGGTGCCGGTTTTGGCGGAGGCGGAGCCACATAGTTGTCTTGCTGACCTCTGTATTGGTCACGTGCCGGTGGTGGTGGCACGGGAACTGGACGAGGCGGTGCGGAGTAGTTCTGCGGACTCGACAGCTGGGGCGGAGGCGCTGAGCTGCTCGGCAACGGTGGAATCCGCGGTGTCGTCGGTCGGTACGCCTGATTGAAACCGCCGCTGGGTCGGTCCAGAGAAGGCGGACTGATCGGAATCGTCTTGGCTTCCTGTTGAACCCGCGGTGGCATGGGCGGCCTAACCGGTGGCGGCGGAACCGCTGGGGTGCTGGAGGGCCGAGGAGGCTGGGGTGCATATGCGACGGGAGGAGCTGGCTGTCGGCCGTGTTCACTGACGCTGTAGTTCCTGCTACCCGCATACTGCCGCATAGCCTCATTGATTAGGTAATCCATCGAACAATCGAGGTCTCGAGTCATGACCTCGAAAAGCTCCCACAGCGTGTCCTCGCAGTAATAGCTTCTGAGGGTTTTGTGTGTTTGATTCACGTGCACTCCAAGGATTCGGTGCTCCACCGACGCAGCCTGAAGTTACTCATGACGGTCGGACGGGTCAACGGTTTCACCGTCTCCCGACCAGTTGTGCACGATCAGAACCCGATACCGCATTCCCGTTTCAGCGAGGATCGAGGTCGGTGCTAGCGTTCCAACAATAGAATAGGTGGGGAACAGCCCCCCTTCCTCGTCGGCAACACCCCGCGAAAGAAGCGATTCCAGAGTGCTCTCTTCTTCGGATTCGAGTCCCGCGCGCGTCCATCGGCCTCGGAACATGACCTCCCACTGGGGACAGTCACATCGCGCCGGATTGTAGCGCACGGCGAACGACACCCGCTCCACGTCCTCTTCGGCCAACGCTGCAGCCTCCAGAGCCGATGCCACCTCCAGTTGGGCTGTCGAGAGGGCCGACTCGGCAGGAGACAGTGGAACGCGGTTTCGGATCTCTGGGCCGCCGCAGCCACTTGTCGCCAACAGCGCGAGTATCGCGATCAACTCGCCCGCTCGGGAAGCCCACTTGTGCACCGGAATTCGGCTCATTGAAGGCGCTCTCCTGCAATGATGCGTTCAACCACGTCACTGTACTCTTCTCCCTCCCGAACATTCCAGGGTGGTAGGATCCTCAGCTGAGGTCCCCCATCCTTGCGGGCTTCGACCAGTACGAGATTCGCATCCTCGGCGGGTCGCGGATGAACGTAGCGCACTTTAGTCGGCGACAAGCCCTGCTGAGCCAGTTCCGCCAAGAGCTGAGGACTCCGAAACGCCGGATAGATGACCAGCACCGAGCCCTTGTTCACCAGTCCGTACCGGGCGGCAGCCACAAAATCGGAAAGTGTCCCCATCACCTCATGTCGAGCCACTGCCCGCTCTGAGTTTGGATTCACTCGGCCGTCCCGCTTAGGAAAATAGGGTGGGTTCATCACGACCTGGTCATACGAGCTGCTGTTTAGGAGTGTCCGGGCCGATCGGACGTCACCCCGAATGATCGAGACCGAGTCCTCGAAGCCGTTCAGGACGATGTTTCGCTCGGCTTGGTCAGCCAAGCCCTCCTGAAGTTCGAGCCCGTTTACACTGGCGGGTTCATAAAGACTGGCAAGCGCGATGGCGATGACTCCGTTGCCGCATCCCAGGTCGAGAACCCGCGCTCCACTAGTGACCTCGGCTGAGGCGGCCAACAGGAGCGCATCTATAGAGAAACGATTGCCGCGCGCGCTCTGAATCAGGCGCAGTCGACCGCTGTGAATCACATCGATTCGCTCGCCTGCAAGCAGGTTCGGCTCTGTTGGTTCAACCGGCCCGGTCATCGAAAGTCAAAAGGCTGATAAGTCGTTCATGATGAGACCACTGAGTCGGTGCGGGAAGCGCGCATCGATGTTGGACTCACCCAAGGCCTGTTCCGGAGACATATAGTTGGGCGTGCCCATGATCACCTCAGTCTGGGTGATCTTCTCGAACGATGCGCCGATCGCTTTGGCGATCCCAAAGTCGAGGATCTTTACGAAGTCCTTCTCGCCCACAATATCGCAAATCAGGATATTCTCGGGCTTGAGATCGCGGTGCACAACGCCCTGAGAATGTGCCTCGTGCAGACCCTTGAGCACTTGAGTGATGATGTGGTGTGCCCGCTTGATCGTCAGGCCGTACTCTGCGTCCACCAATTCGTCGAGTGGGCGCCCACTGATGAATTCCATCACGTAGTAAGGCAACCCGTCTTCAGTCGAAGACGTGTCGATGACTCGTATTGTGTTGGGGTGCCGCAGTTTCTTCGCGACGAAAACCTCGCGCTCAAACCGCTTCAGGAGGCGCGGCTGTTTGAAGACGCTCGGTTTCAGGATCTTGATCGCGACGTCTTCGTCCAGCTCGATCTGCTTCGCTCTGAAGACCACGCCAAAGGCGCCCTGACCGATCTCTGCGTCCAGCCGATAGCGGTCCTGGAGCAAGTCGCCGGGTTTTAGGCTCAGCTGCGGTTCGGTCGACATGTATAAGCTGCCTTGACTCTACGTTCGCGGGAACAAATAAGGATCCTAGTATAGCGGGCTCGGGTTGTCCAACTTGTATTGTCGCTCGCCGGCTCGAACCACAGTGAGTTCAACCCGGCTGTCCAGTGCGAAGCTCTGATGGAGACGGCGTCGGTGCCATATCACCGTTCGGCCGGAATTTGCACATTCTTTGATCTGCCCCCACACTGTAACCAGATGTACGTTCATGTGAGTAAGAGATGAAACTCGAACACGATTCACTCAAAGGCGCTATCGCCTATATCGATGGCGCCATCGAACTCTGGCCGAAAGCGCAGCGTGAAGCCCGAGTCTCCACATTCTTGAGGCCGATTAGGACTGCCGCCGAGGCGGGGGAAATTGTCATCCTCTTGGCGGTGCTGCTGTTGATGCTGCCGGGAGTCGGATTGGCGGTAATCCTTCAACAATCGGTTGTCGCCTCGTCGTTCATCACACTCTTCGCCGTACTAGCTGGCTGGGGACTGTATTCTTGGGCCTTTGCAAATGAAACCAGTGCCACTACATACGGACCCATGCTTCGCCAGGAATTCGAGCAGGTCGAACGCTTCTTCTACCAGGCTCGGCTCAATCCGCATGTCGCCCAATACATGACATGGGAGGGCGGCAACCCCCTCCGAGGGAACGGCAAACTCATGCTCCGCACCCTCAAAAGTACAAAGCGCAAACTCGAGTGGCTGTGCGACCCGACCTCCGTCTAACTGCCCTGCAGTAGCCTCATTCCAACGACATCACAGACCTGATCGGCCCGAAGAGATCTTTAGTCGTTCACGTTCGAGCTACCACCTCGGGCATACGCTTTCTGTCTCTGCCATTGTAATCTACTCTCAAGTAGATTATTATCTACTGAGGAGTAGATAAATGGGACGACCCACCAAAGCAGAGAGCAGAGACACGCGAGAGCGGTTGCTGAAGGCCGCCGAAGACGCGTTCGGTACCCTTGGCTACAGCCGAGCGCGCCTCGAGGACATCGCCGCCAGCGCTGGGATTCGTCGCTCGTCGCTGCTCTACCACTTTGGGTCTAAAGAGCAGCTCTATTCGCAGGTGGTCGCCTCAGTGAATCAGGAGCTTGGCTCAGTGCTCGACAGTGCATTGAACGACGAAACCGACGTCTTCACGCGAATCCTCGCCCTGAACGACGCCATGCAACAGTTTACCAAGCGTCGCCGGGGCGGAGTCTCGATGTTCGTTCGGGAGTTGCTCGACAACCCGCCAGGGGCCACCGAACACATCCGGGAGTTTGTTCGGATAATCGACAAGCTGGAGGACTTCCTCCGCAACGAAGCGGGCCATCTGATACCGGAAGGCGCTCCGATACGAGCTGGACTCATTCACCTCATTACATCACAGGCCTTGCGGGCCGCCTCGGGTCAGTTCGAACCGCTCCTGTGGAGCGACGACGTTGACCCGCGGCTGTTCATACAAGCGCTGCTCACACAAAAGTAGGTTCAAATGGGCGATTTCACACCAGAAACTCGACGCGGTCAGTTCTTCTTGTCTGCAACCCAGTGCGTTACGAGCTCCGGACCGCCCGCTCCAACTCGAAAGCTGGGCCCGTTTCGTTCTGCGGCCTTGGAAGGCGTCCTTGCTCAGCGTGCCGAGCATATCGAGGAGGGCGAAGACCACGCTCACAGAGATTGGTCTAGCAATCCGGACGCACTGGCCCGCTTTGCTGAGATGGCTTTGTCTGAGATGCGAGACGACGTAAGACGCCGAGCGGGCCTGAGCGGCCCTCTGCTCAAGTTCATCGCCGAGGGCGATCGGATCTGGGGAAGCTGTGATCGGGAAGAATACCTGGATGACCCGGAACTGGATCCCGTCTTGCGCACCAGTATCATGTCCTCGCTGGACGAACTCAACGGTATTCTCGACAGCTATCGATGGTTCTTCGACGAGCTCTCGCCTCTGCTGAACCCGGACGGTCCGACCCGCGTTCTCGACCTTGCGGCTGGTCACGGCGGCTTCGCTAGG
>CAZDBH010000140.1:0-17124 GCA_964503485.1 uncultured Bradymonadales bacterium
CGCTAAAAGCCAATGGCGGAGCCTGGAGCGCTATGCGCGACAGGCTCCTAGGCTGGGTTCGACTGTCCCGCCTTCGCTCACAGTCGGCTCGGTCACCCGCACATACCCATTCGAGCGCTTCTCTCCCGTCGGATCGTACCCCTCCCTTCGGTCCAGCAACGCAATCAACTCGTCGCGCACCTCGACCGGGTAAGTGAGAGCGATCCCGTCGATTCCGGACCCGGGGCAGGTCCCTAGCACAAGCGAGACGTAGCTCCCGTCTTTGAGGAGCCGCTCATCTGGGGTTGGGAAGGCATCGAAGCTATCGCTCCGTGGGCAGAAACGCGAGGTCGCGATCTTGTTGAAGGTCCTATCGTAGCCATTGAGCCGCGCACGTGCCCGCCCGATGACCCTTCCAGGGAGTTCGGGACAGAAGATGAGCGACCCATAAGCAAAGACCGAGAACGTCGCCTTTGAGGCCAATTAGTATTGCCCTGTGACTCTGAAGAAGACACCCGACTCGTCCTGAGAAAAGTCCCCCAGCTCATTGTCAGTAAAATCCGTGAAGTTGTATCCGAGACCGAGGCGAACATAGTCCTCCAAGATGTAGCTGGCCTCGAGGAGGAAGCCGCTTCGACTGTCGTTCGCCAACGACTGGGTGAGCATCCGATACTCGAGGCTGGCGTCAACCTGGCCCGTGAGATGGTAGTTTACTCGGTTGATCCACAGGAACATGTCGTTGGTCGTGGCCGGCAGGCCAGCCACGTGCAGCTCACTGCGCCGGAAGGCAAGTTTCTCTACCAACTGAAAGCCCCACCGGTCCAAATTGAGAATTGGGACGATTGAAAGGACGTGGCTGGATTCCCGCTCTGAGTCGTCGCTTCCGAACGTCACCGGTCGAAGGTCGTCTAGATAGGTATAGCGGACCAAACCCGTCACCCAACTGAAGGCGATCGGGCGATAGGCCGCACCAAAGGACGCTTCGGTCGTGCGCGCCACGGTCTCGTCTACCGTCATGTCGTCGGTATTGGAGTACAGATAGCGGAGGACCAAAGTCACGTCGGGGATCGGCACCAGGTCGAGACCGCTTGCGGTCGTGATCTGCAGCCGATCGGTCCCCTCCGGCAACATATCTCTGCAGAAGCGCGGGTTATCTTCGATACCGCTCGTTTCGCAGGGGCTCGTTCTGGGACTCTGTGCGTCACCGTCGTCCAATCTGACCTCGAATCGGGAGCTCACTTTGAGCCAGTCCAGGCCGAGGTACTCGAGTCCGACGCTCCCGGAGTCGCGCGTACTGTCGCCGCCAAAGCGAGGATCGGAGATCTGCGTGTGCTCGTAGGCGGCGTCGCCGGTGAATCCGTCGACGATCTCGAAGCGCTGTCCCACGCCCATCAACGCCCGATTGGTCTCCCCGCTGATACCGTCCTGAACTTGGTATTCAGCGTAGGACCTGCCGCTGCCGTCGTGACCGTAGCGGTTCTCTCCTCCCACCACCACGCTATTGGTCGTGCCGCTGCGGTCTCGATAGGTCTCGAATCGATCCTGGATGTAGAGGTCAATATCATCCGAGAACGCGGTCCGGAGTCCGACACTGGTCGAGGTTTCTCCCGAGTACCGGACGCGCTCGGTTGCTCGAAGTTCGACTGTATCCAGCAACCGATAACTCGCGCTTACCCCGGTCGTAAAACGGTCCGACGGGTCGAGCTCGTCACCGGCCGCGGTCTGCCGCAGAATCATCGGATCGTCACTGCGTGCGATGACCTCCTGCTCGATAGACAGCGTCAGGTCGTCAATGACATCAAATGCGAACCCAGCGGCCGCAATGTCCGTATTGAATCCGTCCTGCTCTTGATTGTCATCGTAGAACGTGTGGGCGTACTCGAGGGTCAAGCGCAGGTCTCCTGCGTTGTACAGGTACTGGGCCATTGAAGTCTGACGGTTCACTTCCCGGCTGTCATCGTCGATGGTCGCGAGGTTCTCGAAAATCGTATTCGAGCCGTCGTGTTCCAACCTCACCGTGTTGCGCTCACTCGCTATCCAGCGAGCTTCTCCGCCGAAGCGGGTCGAGCCCTGATCCATGACACTCGAACCTGAGTAGAACCCAGCGTCGAGCGCATCGTAGTAACCGCCCAGATAGAAGACCTCCTCGTCGATCGACTCGAAGATATCCGAAACCTCGGCACCGCCCGAGATGTGGACACCGCTACCCTCTGCCCCGGTCGCGTCTCGGGTATTGAATCGCTCGAAAGTCAAACCGCCGTCGTCGCTGTACTCGGCTGCGGTATGGGTGTTTTGACTCTGGACGTACTCAAAATCGAGACGTGTCCGATCGCCGTGTCTTAGACCTGCTTCGACACCCCACAGTTCGTATGGGGCGTCGGCGTTCTCGCTCCGCCCCTCCCTGATGTAGCCACCGCCGAGGGACAGCCATTCGTCGAAGGTCTCGCGAGCGTGCACCGCCGCCGAAGATGAGCCAAAATCGGTCTCTCCCTCGTACTCGTATCCAACCTCCAGATAGACAGCATGTCCCACTAAGGGATCGCGCGTGGTCGTCGTGTCGCTGACGATGAAGTTGGAGTCGACCGTCGACGGAATCGGGGTCATCATCATCAGGCGCCCTTCTTGGTGCCTGACGGTGTAGTCTTCGTTTCTACTCAATCGTCGGCGGTAGAGTTCGATTCCCGAGGTTCGATCGCGAACCACCAATGACACGCGGTCACTGCCTTCGATGACTTCGTCGTGTCGCAGATAGTAGAGCGAGCCGCCAGTTCCCCTTAGATAATCCACCGACTGGCGTAGGGCGTTCTCATCGTCTGCCCAGTGTGCTCGCAGTTCCGTTTCATAGTCTTCGGCAAAGGTCTCGTTGACGACCAGCTGGGCGCCCTGGAGCGTGCGCTCGTATCGTAGGTGCTCCACACCCTCGATTTGGGTCTCAATGGTTCCCCAACGTGCACTGGACTCATCGGCCGTGACCAAAACGTACAACTTGCCCTGGCTTTCTATATCGTCGACCTGCTCACTACTGTCGCCATACACAGCGTAGTAGCGGTCCGGTTCGATCACCTCGTCCACAAACTCCTCGTATTCCCGTTGCCGGGCGGTATCGACATAAGCGGTTATTGCGATCTCGTCGAAGGCACCGTCGAGCAGCTCCTCGCCCGACACCCACATCTTGAAGTAGACCCGGGCGGTTCCATAGAGCAGGTGGAAGATATCGCTGTCGGTAGTCAACGAGTTGTGGTCGTTTAACCCATCGAGGTGGGTTCCACGGGTTCCGACCGCGCCATCACCGAGAGCCATGAGGAAGTAACGAACCGACGCCACTTCCACCGGCCACTCGAGAATACCGCGATTCCCTGCCTCATCGAGGGTCTCCACCGTGATAATGCTCTGGCCCGAAGGCAACGAGAGGAGGTAGCGGAAGCGCCCCTCACCGTCGACTGGCACATCCAATTCGTTGATCGTGAGGAGATTGCCGGGGTAGGTCTGACCCCAAACTGTCAGTTCGTGCCGATTGAGAATCGCGCCGGCAGGGGGCAAATTCACCTCTAAACGACTTGCCGGAGTCAGGTTCATCAACTCCTGCAGACTCACCCGGCCCGTCAGAACCCGGTCCAGTTCTTCTGGAGTCAGGTCTTCGATGCTCTCCATGACCCTGACTGGGTCGTTGAGGCCGGCGTTTCGAGGTAGCTCTGACTGTTCGCCGCCCGACTGGTCAGTCGACTCACCTGCGATCGGCTGTACCGGAGTGTTTGGCTGCCCAGTCGCGGGAGCGTTGTCACCGAAGGCGCGCTCGGGAGGCTGTGTTCGAATCGGCGGATCCCCCGCAGGCGGCGCTTGCTCGCCTGTGGCTGGCGGGTCGAGTTCCTCGAACTCGTCGGCTTGAGCGACTTCTACTCTAAAACGCGGTTGGCGGGCCATGTCACCCGGAGCCACGAAGGGATAGTCGGCTTCGTGCAGATTCAGGCCACCTATACCGAGAAAGGTCGTCGTGAGTGGCTCGATAAACTCGTCGTCACCGCCCTCCCCTCCATCTTGCGGTTCGTCGGACTCAGTTTCGTCGGGCTCAGTTTCGTTGGGCTCGGGTTCATCATCAGTGGGCGGCTCTTCTGCTGGCTCCGGCTCCTCTTCGACGGGCTCTGACTCCTCGTCTTCAGGTGGCACGATCTGCTCTTCCGGCTGATCGGAATGGGAGCTCGGGCGACGATTTTCTCCAGTCACTCGAATCCGCGCCCCCTCGGTTGTCACTTCGACCTCGACTTCAGCCTCCTGAGGACGGCGCACATAGCCTCCGAAGGTGCCCTCCGCGCTCAATTCGAGATCGGTCCCACCCACAACCACGCCTGGCGTCTGCTCCTGGACTGGGGGCAGCCGGGGCGGCTCACTGACAGGTCGCGGGTCACCGACACCCACTACAAGCCGGCGATTTGTCCGCCTGTTTCTGTCCCCGATGTTCGGAACCAACGGACGAGATCCGCCAAATCCGATCACCTGAATATCGTCGAGGTCTCGGCCGATCACTTCTGAAACGATAGCCGCTGCCGCATCGGCTCGGGCTTGGGTGAGCTCGAGGGACTCCGCGGGTGGTAGCGAATCGTCATGGTGCACCTCGACGGTAAGCATCTCATCGGCGTATTCGGTCAATTCCGGGGCGAACTCCTCGATCTCCCGGCGAAGTGCCGTGCGTAGGCGTTCGCCACGAAAGCCTTCAGTTTCGAAGGTCCGCTCGAACATCCACTCAGGAGTGGGACGCGCAGCCCCAAAGAAGACGGGTTGGGTGCTACAACGGGTCTCCCCTGCTCTCGAGCGCAGCACGGCTCGATAGACGGCCCCCGCTTCGAGTGCCAAGCTACCGTCTTCGGCCAATCCGTCCCAGCTCACCGTATCGGACGAACCGCTTCCTCTGTGCATCCAAAGCGTATCACCGGCTCGATCGTGCACCGATACCGCCCAGCCCGAACCTGAACTGGTGCGAACGGAGAATTCCATTGGGTCCCTTAGCGCATCGCGTGCGAGTACCGCGTGGTTGACCTCTCCAAAGGAGGCGTCGAGCCAACAGGTGGGGAGTTCGAACTCCTGGTCATCCAAGCGAAGCGTTCCAGTCCCGAGGTCACCTGACACTTCGATGTAGCGCTCGGCACGAAGGCGGACAACTTCCGCCTCGAGTTCTGGCGACGCCGAAACAGCAACGTCGAACACTCTGTTGTCCTGGCAACTCACTCCGTAGTCGATCAGGCTGGGGGTACCGCGTGTCACCCAGATAACACGTCGTTGATCGGTGGTAATGCTGCTGCCAATCGGCAGGCTGTGCTCGTCCAGTTTGAGAAGGTGAGTACCCGGATCGATATTGTCGAAGTGGTACCGTCCGTAGGCGTCGGCGTCGGCGTAGTAACCGGTGTCGATGTAGATTCGGGCCCCAACCAGACCATCTTCGCCCTCGTCTTGGGCTCCGTTGCTGTTGTCGTCACAGAAGACCTTTCCGACCACGAGGCCCTGATCGAAAACCGGGTCGTAGACCACCCGTACCGTAGCCCCATCGCGATTGCTGAGCAGCACGCTGCCGTCACCACTTCGCAGTTCGGCCAGATTCTCGTATTCGTAGCCGGGTTCAGTGTCTGAACCGATGACCAACTGGTAGCGAAGCTCGAGCTGCGAGTCAGCCGGAATCGAGAACGGTTGCGGGCCGCCCTCTTCGCTCTCTTGTGCAAAGGTCAGTTCCAGATGGCCCGCCACATTGGTTGTCAGTGTCTGCTCGGTTCCGTCAGACAGGATAATACGGGTTCGGGCGCTTCCTTCGACGAATCGGAATGGGGCCGGAATCAGGTCGACGATGTTTGCGCCGCCGAGTCCCAGTTCGGAGTCGTAAGTGAGGTCGCCGCTACTTTGATTCGTCACAGTCACCGTGTACGTGACTACGTCGCCAACAACGGCACTACGTCGACTGGCCCGCTTGTCCAAGAGGATCCGGTCGCTCGATGGATCGAGTGGCACGTGGTTGTTCTTCACCTCACCCTGCTCCGACTCGATATCGAAGAGCAGGTAGTAGATGAGCTCCGCTCCAGCAGAAATGTCTGGATAGGCGTTCGGTACCACGAACGTCTCTTCGGAGGCCGCCAGGGTGGTCGGATACGGTGGAATCGCTGTCGACGGGAATGACAACTGGAAAATCCCCGGATCGAAATCAAGTCGATACGTATGTCCAGGGCTCACGTCAAACCGATAGAACCCGTCGTGGGTTAGCTGGCCTTGCTGAGCTTCTTCCAACAGGTCCTCGGGCAAGACGAGACATTCGCGCTCCCGGTCATCTGGCAGACCGCCACAACTCGGGTCATCGGGGCCGTAGTGCAGGTAGGCTCGCACCCCGTCCACACCCTCACCGGTCTCGCTCTGATAGACGACCCCCGAGGGATCGACGAACAAGTCTCGGGCGACCGCGCTACCTCGACGCAGCGTTAGCTCGTGCTCCCCGAGCGAAATCGAACCGTCGCCTCGACCGCCATGGGTCAACAGTCGCGCGGAGTAGATGCCGTCTTCGAGCAGTGGAAAGGCATAATCGCCGGCCGCCTCGCTCGAGACGGAGGCAACGACGAGTCCACCCGGAGTGGACAGTTCCACCATGAAGTCGTCCAGACCGCGGTCCAGATCCTGCTCGAACACATCTGGGGCCCCTGCTACGTCGAGGAAAACAACCCCGTCGAGCGACGCGACCGTGACCAAACCGCCCGCGTCAAAGCAGACGCTCTCTGAGATGGCGGTCGACTCATTGCCAGTCTCACTGACCAGGCTCCCCTCGACCAGATTACACACAGGCACGCCATCAGTGACGCTATCCCCCAGAGTTGCACTGAAAAGGAAGGTGACCTCCTCGTCCGGAGCCAGGAAACGATCCAGGGCGACACTAACGCCGTCATCTGTGGCCTCGACACTCGTTCCAGCGGGTCCGGCGAGCAGTTCGAAGTCGACTAGAGCCCCATCCAACCGGTCGACGAATGCGAGTGACCCGGCCTCGGAACCGGTATTCTGGGCGGTGACAACGTACTGCAGCCTGCCACCGGCCCCCACGGGCTCTCCGGTCGGATTGACCGCAGTCTTAGAGAGCAAGAGGCCCACCGATTGGTTCCCGATCGGAACGACCGTTGCCTGATCGCCGTCGAGTTCAGAGGCGTTGCTGTCAGTGAGTTCCATTGGCCGTTCACGAGAGGTGAGCTGGCCTTGGTTCTCGAGTTCGCTACCGGACTCGACGCGCACGGTAAACTGGATTGTCCGGGTGGTTCGCGCGGCAATTTCGTCAAATCGGACCGCCAAACCGCTGCCGACGACTTCGGCCGAGTCGTCATCAACCGCGTCTGTCGCGCTGCGTCCGTCAATCGTCAGGCTGTCGGGCACGTAGCTGGCGTTGTCAGCGATCACGTCCTCGAACAGCAGGCCGGTCGCCGGCTCGGTCCCATCGTTCGGTATAACGATCGTGTAGACGACGGTCTCGCCGATATCGGCTGAGCCGCTGCCGTTTTCATCGGTCGGCTCGGCAAGCTTCTGTAGACCGTCGAGAATTGGACCACTGCCCACAACAAACCGAGTCGGGTCATCGAGTGCAGGGGTCGTTGGATCGTCGGTGGCCGCGGCGTATCGGCCTGCGTCACTCACCATCGCCGTGTTGCTGACGACCGAACCTACCGGTGCGTCCTCAGAGACCTGGGCCTCGAATGACACCTGAGCTGATTCGTCGGGTGCAAGGCGTCCGACGGACACGCCCGCCGGCAACGGACTAAATCCGCCATCATCGACTTCCTCGCCGTTTACAAACAACGTGCCCGGTACATAGCTGACGAACTCGGGTAGCAAGTCGTGCATCAACACGGTCTCGGCGACAATCCGTCCACTGTTGGTGACAACCACGGTGTATCGAACACGTTCGCCAGGACCGCCGTTGCCGCCCAAGAGGTCTACTGTTTTCGTCGATTGGGTGAAACTGGGGCCTTCATCGGACTCGACCTCGACAATCGTCGGATCATCGTCCCCGACTCCGTTGCTTGGATCGTCACTCAGTACGCCTTCGGGGACCTCGGCACTCGTTATGAAGGCTTGATTGATGATTCGCTGGCCATCGACGGCGTCGATCGCCACGTCCACCTCGTATCGGAAGCTCACTGTGCTACCGGTTTGGACCCGCCTCAACGCTTCGATTGTATCCGCGCTGAACCGGATCTCTCTCGTTGCGCCATCGAAGGAACCTCCGTCGATGAGCTCTGGATCACCCAGACTCTCGTCCAACTGATCGACGATGGTCACGTTCGTCAGATCGGGGCCATCACCGGCGTCGATCGTGATTTCATACTCGAGTCGGTCACCAGGGCTGACTCGATCACCGCTAAGATCGGTCACGGACTTGGTCGCTCTGTTGAGCTCTGGGAACAAGACTACCGTGACCGTGGGATCGCTGGGCGCCGGGGTCCCCGGATCGTCGGTAACCCAACTGAGGCCGCCGAAATCGGAAATCTCAGCCTGGTTGGCGATTCGAGTGCTGTTGGGCACGCTGTCCAGAACTGTAGTGGTGAAGGCTAGTTCGACCACATCGCCCGGTAATATGCCCCGCTCTCCCGGACTCGATACATCCGACCAGACGATTTCGCTGCCGAGCACACCTCCATCCGAACCGACGTTTCCGATGACTAGCGAACTCGCGTCGACCGTATCGACGACACGCACGCCAAAGGCCGTCGCCTGACCCGAGTTTTCCACCTGGATCGTCCAGAGCAACTCATCCCCTGGCTCCACGAATCCACCATTCAGATCGGAGACCGTCTTCGTCGAGAGGCTGAAATCCGGGTCACCCTGCACACTGAACTCGGTTGGGTCGTCCTCCTCGTCGGTCGTCGGATCGTCCGTCGGTTCGTTGAACAGACCAGTTCCCGATACGAAAGCCTGATTGCCGATCGAGGTCCCGCCGGGCGTTTCAGAGGAGATGGTGGCGCGAATAGTCAACTCGAGACTGCTTCGGGGCCTCAGATCGCCCAATTCCCACGTGAACTCACCGTCGACCAATGTCGCGGCCGGATCGGTTTCAATGTCGAGCAAGTTTGCGTCTATTGCGTCGGTCACCCGTACGTTCCGGGCCGTTTGGCTACCAGCGTTCTCGACTTGAATCGTGTAGAGGATCGAGTCACCGGGTTCGAAGTCACCCCCATTGAGGTCCGTTACATCCTTCGTAGAGGTATCCAAACGCGGTTGGGAGACCACCTGCACCGATGTGGGGTCGTCGTCTCCGAGACCGGTGGATGGATCGTCGGTGAGTTCGGGTCCATGGTTCTCAGCGGATACCTGAGCTTGGTTGTCGATGATCGTACCGTCACCGATGTCCTCACGCACTGTAGCTCTGAAGCGCAGCAGCACAGGACTGTCGTTGGCAACGGAAATCAGTTCAGGGCTGCTATCGCTGTCCCAGACTACCCGATTGCCCTCGATTCGCCCGCCGTCGAGTGCCACGACATCTTGCAGCTCGGCTGGAATCTCGTCCTCTACCCGAACGGAGCGAGCTGAATCGTCTCCGCTATTCACCACACCGATCGTGTATTCGAGCTCGTCGAGCGGCTCCACCAGTCCGTCGTCATCCAGATCGAAGACTGTTTTCGTGACGCCGGTGAGGTTGGGCTCACTCGTAACCTCGAAGCTGGTTGGATCATCTTCCTCAGCGGTCGCGGGGTCATCGGTCAGGAATGGAGAGGCTGCGCGATCTGCCGAAATCTCTGCTTGGTTCAGAACCACTGTGCCGTTTGGCAGCGGGGAGTTGATTCGAGCAGTAAGTGACATACTGATCTCATCGCCTGGGTTCACCTCGGCCAGCGCGGGTATTCCTGTGGCCCTCCAGACCACCGCATCGCCTTCAACCTGGGCGCCTACAGCCTCGACCAGCGTAAGTTCCGTCGGGAGACGGTCTGTTACCACGACATTGCGGGCCGCCGAGTCACCCCGATTGCTGAAGCCCAGGGTGTAGGTGACGGTATCGGCAGGTCTGTATCCGAGGCCCCCGTCGTCATTTACGGCCTTTAGGGCATCCGAGAAGTCGAAGCTCGAGATAACCTGGAACACATTCGGGTCATCTTCCTCGGCCGTGGAGGGATCGTCAGTTGGGATGGGGTCCGGAGCGCCGTCGTAAGCAATGAACGCCTGGTTCTCGATCAGCGTACCGTTGTCGAGTGGCGAGAGTATCTCTGCGGTGAAACTCAGTGTTACCGGCGTGTCTCCGGTTGGGTCCAAGGTCCCGACATTCCACGTGATGACCCGAAAGAGGTCATCATAGGTGCCGTCGGTGACAACGATATTCGTCAGACTCGGATCGACCTGGTCGGTGACGACCACGTTGTTTGCGGCTGAGGTTCCGGTGTTGAAGAGTTGTACTGCATAGGCCACTCGCCCGGTCGGCCGGGCCGGTTCGCCGTCGAGCAGCGTGACCGTTTTGAGACTCGCGGTCAGATCGGCTTCCGAGAAGACTTCGAACAACGTCGCATCGTCAACCTCATCGGTGTTCGGATCGTCGGTTGGTGTCGGCTCCGAAATCTCAGCCGAGGTGACGAAGGCCTGGTTCGAAACCACCAAGCCATTGTCGAGTGGCGAAACCAAATCGCCTCGGAAACCAACTCCGGTGGACGCTCCGGCGGCCAGTGAGTCGATCCGCCAGACGATTTCGCTTCCGTCGAGGCTGCCTCCGTCGATAACCAAGTTTGTCAGCTCGGTCGGGAATTCGTCGCGAACCACGATCGACGTGCCCGCCTGGGTGCCCGTATTGGTGATGACGATGCTGTAGATCGCTGCCTCACCGGGCTCGAACACATCGTCGCCACCGGCATCCGCGACCGCTTTGGTCGAAGTCACAAAGTCCGGCTGGCTGCGCACGACCAGATCGGTGCTGTCGTCGACTTCCGGGGTGTCGGGGTCGTCGGTCAACGCCGGTTCCACCAAGTCGAGGGCCCCAATGGTGGCCTGGTTGCTGATCACCGTGTCGGCGACCGCCGTTCCCGAGATGGTTGCACTGAAATGAACCTCGGCCGATTCGTTGGGAGCCACGGCTCCCGGTAGCGACCAACTGATCTGCCGACTGCCCGCGTCGAAAACACCTCCGTCTTCGGGGACAATGTCGGTCAGATTGGCGTCCACCGGGTCGCTGATCGTCACGTTGCGGGCGGCGCCAGTGCCGGTATTCACAACGGTGATTGTGTAGGTCAACACGTCACCGGGTTGGGCTTCTCCACCGTTCTCATCAGTAACGGTTTTCAGGCTGTCCGAGAGCACTGGATCGGCGTTGATTATTATTATTGTGGGATCATCGGGTTCGGCTGTTCGCGGGTCGTCGGAAAGAGTGGACTCCACGATGGTCGGGCTCACGGCCAGGGCCTGATTGCTGATCTCAGAGCCATCGCTGATACCCGGTCGGATTTGGGCGTTCACGAGCAGCTCGACGCGCGCACCTGGGTCCATCGACGATAGGGCGGCAACCGTGGTGGGATCCCAGGTCCCCTGGGAGCCAACCAGCCGTCCATCGACGAGCTCGATGTCGAGTAGGAGGTCGGTGTTGAGGGTATCTGTGACTACCACGTTGGTGGCAACCGAACGCCCTTGGTTCAGCAGGGTGATACGATACTGAATCGAATCACCGGGTTCGAACGAACCTCCGTTGTTGTCGATCGCCTCTTTCGTCACGGAGAGATCGCCCAGCGCGAGGATTTGGAAATCGGTCGAGTCGTCGACTTCGGCGGTCCCTGGGTCATCTGACAGCCAGGTACCGGTGGCAGCGGCAATCGTCGCCTGATTCGTGGCGATGGCCCCATTGCTGGCATCGGTGACGATGTCCGCCTCGAATCTCAGAGTGACCGTGGCGTCCTCAGCTACGTCACTGATGTTCCAAGTAACGATACGAGTTGATGGGTCGAAACTTCCTCCTGTCACGCTCACATTAGTCAACAACGGGTCGACCGGATCGGTAACGGTGACTGCTCCAGATGGCTGGTTGCCCTGGTTCGAGAACTCGATGTCGTAGGCGACCCGATCCCCGGGTTGAAAGCCTCCTGCGGGGCCTCTGACAACCTTCGTCGCATCGCTGAAATCGGGTCCGGCTACGACGATGAGCGGTTCTGAAACAAGTTCTTGGTTCTGATCGGGGTGACCGATCACAGTCAGCGACGCCTGGTTTTGGATCACCAGTCCGTTTTCTGCATCATCCGAGATAACACCCGAGATAGTGACCAGGAATTGCTCGGAGCCTTCGATTTCCTGGTTGATGACTCCGATAAGACCGCTACCAAATGCACCAGCCGGCGCCGGTTCGAAGGTGACGAATCCGGGCCCGTCAACGGTCACTGCCTCGAGCCCAGCGGGGATGTTGTCGCTCAGATTGATGAAGGCTGGCTGAGTTCCGGCGTTCCCTACTTGAAGACTGTATTCGATTCGATCCCCCGGTTCGGGTTGGCCGCCGTTGACGTCTCGAACGGTCTTCGCTGTTTGGTCGCCAAAGAAATTCACCGGACTGGACAGGCGGAACTCGGTCGCGTCGGGAACGGGCCGAGTCGTCGGATCATCTGTTCGGAGCGGAGTGGCGAGAAACGGCGCAGACACTGTACCCTGATTGGAGACCAGCAGGCCGTCCACGTCAGCCGCAGCAACACCTTTGGCTACCAACTCCTCCACCGACAGGACCTGGACCGTGTAACTGATGAAGGCGCGCTCGGTAACAACTGGTATGAGGATGTCGGACACTTCGACACGACCGGTACCATTAGCGCCACCCGAGAAACTCGACTCGTCTGTGAAACCGGAGGCAAACACCGCTTCGAGCTGCACGTAGGGCGACATGTCGTCAACGAAGGTGATCCCCGAAGCGGTCCGGCCGCTGTCGTTCAGAATCTCGATGTCGTACTGGATTCGATCTCCGGGCTCGACTGAGCCTCCATTGAGGTCGACAAACGACTTGTTTGGCTGGCCCAGTTCGGGTGCTTCGACCCGGGTCGTGACCGTGTTGGTTTCCACATCCGGGAGTTCAGAGCTGCTGATCACAGCACTGTTGGTGATCAAGCTACCTGCCGCCGCGTCACTGTTGACCGTCACACGGAAGGTCACTCGGCGTGTACTACCGGCACCCGAGAATGGGACCGTTCCCAGTGACAACCCAGCGACGAGTGGGCTGGTGCCTCCGACGTCTCCGACTGCGGCGTCGTCGACCCGGGTGGACCCGGCCACATAGGTCGTTCCGGCTGGCATGGCGTCCCGAAGGACCACGTTGGTTGCGTTCTGAGAGCCATCGTTCGTGACGTTGACCGTGTAGAAGAGCGTCTCGCCTGGCCCCGCCTCAGATGGATCGACCGATTTGAAGGTGTTCGAAGACCGGAAGTCGGGAGCCCTTCGGTTGATCGTGAGCATGACGTAGCCCATGAACACGAGTTCGCCGCCGCCCCCGGCCTGTCCGCTGGCCGTATCGCCGTCGCCGCTTCCGATCTCGATTCGCGCCGTTCTCGTACCGGGCCGCACCAGATGACTGATGTCGAACGTGTCGATGTCGATCCCGAGAGCGCCGCCGGCCGGGGTCGTGGAATTCCAAATGTTGTTTTCGGGGTTGTTCGGGTCCGAGAGTTTGGTCCCGTTGAACGAGATGTAGTCAAAACAAGTGTCGCAGCCGAACACCGGGTCACTGTCTTGGGGTGGAACACCGAGAAGCGCGTCGCCTTCCAAGCCGAAGAAGGTGAACAGCGCCTCGGGCGGGTCAGCCACATCGAAGCCGGTAATCGTGAAGCGGTCGATGCCATCCGAGAATGGTGTCTCGTCAAGCAGTCGAAAGCCGTCGAAAAGGACGATATCTCGCAGTGTGTTTTCAGCCGGGTCCTCATAAACTATGACCAGCGACAAACCCGCATACATCGCTTGGCAGACATTGGGTTCTTCGCATGTTCAGTCCTCGGCTAACTCTCCAGGCCGCGCTGAAACCCCGCCGACCGCGTACCGGCCGCGATAATCTGAGGCGCTGGCTGGATTCGCTGCGAGTTGGCTAGTTACGTCTGCTCGGCAGTAGAAGAAGTCGACACGATCCGTGCCGCCGAAGTTACCGGTGGTGGTAATACACCGATCCGCATCGATGTTCCTGCGGCGACCGTTGGCGAAAGTGAGCTGAGCTCTGCGATCGGGGCCCGAACCGGTCGTCGATCCGCTCCAGAAGAGATAGGCGCCTGAGATCGAAGAACCAACTGGGATGTTGCTGGCCTCGGCTTCGCTCGACGATAGGAGGTACGAGTTGACCTCAGGGCGGCTGGGCACCCTCCCCATCAGGGTGTTGCCGAGCACCGCCGTTCCTCCGAAGACTTGGAACGTCCGATAGCTCTGTGGCGGAGTCCCGTCCACAACCGCATTTGCTGGAACTGACCAAGCTAGCGCCAGTACCAGCGCCGCCCCAAGGGTGGATAAACACCTTCCCACTGCAAATCCCCAAGAAAAATAACGTGACTACTGTGACCACCGTTAGTTTTTTGCCGATCCTTCGAGGGCGCGCGTGTGCGTCGCTGCATCCCCTCGGAAGGGCGCAAGGGCTCCTGCAATTACAGCACCAAATCGGGTGCAATAGCCCAAACGTACCCTGGTTTAGTCGGCGCGGGCTACAAAAGCCATACTCTTGATGAACCACGGCCCCAAGGAAGCCAGAAAGAGCGACCCGTCGGTAGTCGGGTACGCCGCCGAGAAACTCGAAGTGGGGTGAGCGTTGAACTGAGGAGATGAAACGCTCGAAGCGGACGAACTAGTAGAGGAATCCGAGATGGAACAGGTCGCCGGGGTTGGCGAGTTCAGACGTACAGCCGGCGGTGATAGTAGCGCCTCCGCACACGGCACCACTGTTGCCGCCGTTCCAGCCGCCGACGATCATCACATTGTGAGTGGCGATCGAAGCGGACCCACTATAAGCCCGAGGTTGATTCATGTCGGTGGGATTCTCATCAACTGTAAGTGGGAACCCGCCATTCAAGGTTCTGAAGAGGCGTTCCACCGAATCCGTAACCGCTGTTTGTTCACCACTCTGGACTACGCCGCCGAAGGCGAGTAGGTCGCGAGTGATCGTCGTCTCGACCATCTGGAAATGAGCTCGCGCGGTCTGCATCTGGATAGCGATGTCGTCGGCCAATTCCAGGTTCCAGGTGTCGAAGAACTCGACGCTGTTTGTGAGACCAGCGCCGCTGAGAAGCGTCATTGCCGAATCTCCTGCCGGATGAACTTCTTTGAAGCCGCCAGCGATCGCCAGATAGGTAGGCTGACGCTCCGCCAGACTCTCGAAGTCCTTCTCCATCCAGACGGCTGTGTGGCCAAAGCGGGCTGTCCCCATATGCCGCGGTCCGTCAGAGAAGAACCTGCGAAGCTCGCCATCTTTCAACTCGAGAAACTCAATCGTATCGGTTACGCCGTCTCCAGTGCGACCACCTGTAATGATGATGCCGTCGGGAAGCGTCGTACCGGTGTGCAGGCCGCGCCCGATCGCTAGCGACAGCTCAGTTCCGGGATTGTCCGGGTCGTCGAGGATGTCGAAAAAGCCGCTGCTGGGATCGAAGGCTTCGATAGTAGCGATGAAGTTCGGCCGGTCGAAAGTCCTGCTGGCGCCACCGATGACCACGACTTGTCCTTCCACGAGGTGGGCAGTGTGAAATGCACGTGGTGTCCGAAGATCCGAGAACCCCTGCTCCAGCGTTTGAATCGTGCCCTTCGACACGTCGATGATATCGACGGCGCCGGAGGTATCGACGAAACCGTCGGCCTGGTAATAGCCTCCGGCGATGACGATGCGACCATCTTCAAGCATGGTGGCGGTGTGGAACGCCCGGGGCACCGAGAGGCGCATGGGAGCAGCTTCACTGCTTCCTTCTGGGGACTCCACCTCGGCGGCGCCATGGTCACGAACAAGCGTCCAGTATCCAGAGAACGGGTCGTAGATCTCCACCGTGTCGATAAAGTGTGCAAACGGATTACCCGACTCATTGGTCAAGCGGGCGCCACCCACCACCATGATCCGGCCGTCGCGCAGCTCGGTCACGGAGTGGCCAGCGCGCTGTCCACCGAGTGCCTCAGATGCCAAGCCCAAGCGGCTCGCTACATCGGGGCCTTCGAATTCAGCAGGCGCCGAGACGACGCCGTTTGGGGTCCGAAACAATGCACTGGCGTATTCGATACTATTGTGGGCGCTCACGAAAACATGAATCTGATCGAAGTTCGAGGTGGGTAGATAGTCGAAGATTGGAGTGGCTCCGTCGGAGAGCACATCGTCTTCTTGATCGAGTCCCTCGACGATAATCTGGTAGTTTTCGCCGAAGGTCAGCTCAGGGAGCCTTCCGGCCGGTTCGCTGAAATCGAACATCAACGTCTTTGACTCTCGGCCATTTTGGTAGATCCGGACTCTGACTGACCAAATCTGATCCACAACGCTGCCCGGAAAGCCCTCGCCGCCATCGGCGTTGAACACTCGCAGAGTCAAACTCCGCTCGATGGGCTCCACGTCATCGGCGCAACCGCCGAAAGCTGGGATCAACAAGAGTAAAATCGGTAACCAAATCAGTCGTTTCATAGCGTCTCGGGTCTCTCAGTAGACGTTGTCTGTCTTTCGCTTTCTTATTTTCTTACCAGACGATGGAAGTCCGGAAACCGCCGCCTGTGGCCGGCTCGGAACTCCCTGAAGCCAGAATAATCGCTGTTGTAGTTGCAGCCGTTACGACTGCAGCGCTTCCGGCCCAGAACCACCACTTCCTGTAGATTGGCTCTCCATCATCGTCGTCGTCATCATCCCAATCGTCGTCGTAAATGTCCTCACCCAGATCGTTGTAGATCCCTTCGTCCTGGTAGACGATTTGAGTCTCTTCGGGGTCTTCAGCGGGGTCTGGAGTCACTTCAGGATCGGCGTATCCATAGCCCTGAGGGGGATAGCCGTAACCCTGGGGCGGGTAGGCGTAGCCCTGAGGTGGCTGCTGACCGTAACCCTGCGGTGGTTGTTGACCATAGCCTTGCGGCGGATAGCCATAGCCCTGCGGTGGTTGTTGGCCGTAACCCTGTGGCGGATAGCCGTACCCTTGAGGGGGCTGCTGAGCGTATCCCTGAGGTGGATACCCATAACCCTGTTGGGGCGGCTGTTGGCCG
>CAZDBH010000141.1:0-17122 GCA_964503485.1 uncultured Bradymonadales bacterium
TTCGAAACGCTGGCGATCTGTACGTGAAAAAACAGCAGCTTGAGAGCCTTGCCGAGGCGTCCGAGATTCTCTCGGAGGCCCGCGCTCGGGCAGCGTCACTCCACTCCGAGGTTCTGGAGCGCGCAGCCCGCGACGCGATACGAGGGCTGACGACCAAACTGCTCGAGAGTGAAGACATTCGCTCGCAGGCACTGTCGAAGGCCGCTGAAGACATCGTCGAGGTCGCGCAGGTGATCGCCGAGAAGATAATCGGCCAGGCCTTTGCCGCCGATCCTGATCTCCTAGGTCGACTGGTTCGAGAGGAGCTCGTCCAACAAAAGCCCCATGAACCGGTCACCCTCATGATTGCGCCGTCAGCGGCGGAGCGCATCGCAGATTTGCTGGCCGCCCTCGAGCACAAGCTTACCGACATTCCAGTCTCAGTTGAGCTGAACGATACGCTGGAAGCGAACGACTTCATCATCGACAGCGAAGCGGGTCGGATTGACGCTCGACTGGGTACACAGCTCGAGCGGATCGGGATCGCCCTAAGAGGGAAAACAGAAGATGAGTGAAGAGAATCTGTCAGGGAAGTTGATAGCAGCACTCTCGGAGGTCGACCCGCGCCCATTGACCGGTAGAGTCCGCAGTGTTTCTGGACTCGTCATTACGGCCTCTGTTCCCGGTGCTCGCGTGGGGGATATGGTCGAAGTCACCGCGCCCAAGGGTGCCCTGTTGGCCCAGGTCGTTGGGATCAACCAGGGCGCCGTCACCCTTTTGCCACTCGGCGAGACCACTGGGATAGGCCCCAACTCGGAGGTCACCACCACCAATCGGCGATTGTCCATTCAAATGGGCGACCACCTCATGGGCAGGGTGCTCGACGGTCTCGGTCGACCGATCGACGGAAAGGGTCCGCCGGACACGCCAGAAGCCGTTGACTGGCCGGTCATGCGCACCCCCCCGCCGCCGTTGAGCCGTGGTCGAATCGAGCGCTCCCTTCCACTCGGTATCAGGGCGATCGACGCGTTCTGCACGCTAGGTGAGGGACAGCGCATCGGAATTTTTGCCGGGTCTGGTGTGGGTAAAAGCACACTCCTCGCCCAAATCGCGCGTGATGCCGAAGCCGACGTGGTCGTAATCGGTCTGGTCGGAGAGCGGGGCCGAGAGGTACGCGCCTTTCTCGAGGACGCGCTCGGCGAGGAAGGACAGGCAAAAAGCGTCGTAGTCGCCGCAACCTCGGACGAACCACCGCTGATCAGGCTTCACTCAGCCTACACAGCAACTGCGGTGGCCGAGTGGTTTCGGGACCAGGGCAGGCGAGTGCTGTTGCTCATGGATTCACTGACCCGTTTCGCACGCGCGCAGCGCGACGTCGGGTTGGCGGTGGGCGAAGTGCCCAGTCGGCGCGGGTATCCGCCCAGCGTGTTCACGACGCTTCCGAAACTGCTCGAACGGTCTGGTAACAATGACGTCGGTTCGATCACTGCCGTTTACACGGTGCTGGTCGCAAGCGGGGATCTGAATGAGCCAGTCGCCGACGAGGTCAGAGGCCTACTGGATGGACACATTGTTCTCAGCAGGGCGCTGGCCGAACGAAATCACTGGCCCGCGATCGACGTCCTCAAGAGCCTGAGTCGAGCGATGCCAACGATTACCACCGAGCAACACGTCGCAGCGGCCAGTCGCTTCCGACGGGTACTCGCTCGCTATGAAGAAAAACGCGATTTGATCAGTCTGGGCGCCTACCGAGAGGGATCCGATCCATTCGTGGATGAGGCGATTGGGCTAATCCAGGAGTTCGAAGCATTTCTACAGCAGCCTCTGAACGAACCTGCTCGCTACCAGGCAACTATCGATGCACTTCAGGAAATCGTCGGACTATGACGCGGGACCAGCTCGAAACGCTGATCGCGATGGAACGCCAGTCGCGGGAAGACTGTCTAGCCGAGTTCTCTTCGCTGTCTAGCCAAGCCGAGTTATTGGAGGCGCGTATCAACGCGTTGGAGATCGAAGCGCGCACGTCGAGAGAAAGGCGCCACATTGAGCACGCCGAAGCCACTTCGAGCGGAACGCTGTCGATCGGTGATGTTCAGTTCATGAAAGAAACACACTCACAAGTATACGCTGCCGAAAAGAGACTCGAGGCTGAAGCCGTGCGTCTCGCCGACCAGCACTACGCATTGACCAAGTCAGTCGAGCAGGCTCGGGACAAGCTGGGCGAGTCAGTTGCAAAGCTCAAGGTGTTGGAAACCCGTCTCGAGGCTGTGCTGGAGTCTGAACGGGTGAAACGGCAGAGGCAGGACGAGGAACAGTGAGCGCTGCTCGAGTATAACGGCCTCTGGCGCTGGACGGTTGCGCCACCGGCGTTGTATCCACGAGGTATGGTAAGAGAAATGCGAATTGCACTGGCGCAGCTGAATCCGACAATTGGCGATTTCGACGGGACGTTCCGACTCGTCGAGCAGGCGTTCGCGCAAGCAAAAGACCAGCGTGTTCGCCTCCTTATTTTCAGCGAGCTGGTGACCACCGGATATCCACCCCGCGATCTGTTGACGAAGACCGCCTTCGTCGCGGCCAACAACCAACTGGTCGAGCGCATCGCCGAGCTCACCAAAGCCGGTGTAGCGGCAATCATTGGCTGTGTTTCCGAGAACGCGGGCGCCGGAAATCCGCTTTTCAACTCGGCCGCATTGCTCGATCGTGGGGCTGTTCAAACAACTCGGCACAAGACGCTTCTTCCTACCTACGACGTTTTCGATGAAGACCGATATTTCTGCCCTGCATCGTCACGCGAGCCGATCGTATGGGAGGGTTGGCGAATCGGAGTGACGATCTGCGAGGACATCTGGTTCGGATCGGACGACTTGGGCGGCCTCTATCAGAAAGATCCGCTGGCTGAGCTAGCCAAGGCTGGCGTCGATTTCTTCGTGAACATCTCTGCAAGCCCGTTTACGTTGGGTAAGTCCGAGACTCGGCGCCAACTCATCGCGGCACAATCAAAGAAACACGGCACACCGATACTCATGGTCAACCAGGTCGGAGCACACGACGATCTGGTGTTTGACGGCCACTCGATGGCTATCGACAGCGATGGCGCCACAGTGGCCCGTGCCCGCGACTTCGAGCCCGATTTTCTCACGCTAGAGATCGAAAAAGGCGGATCGCGGGTCGATGTCCGAGGACGGCTTCGGCCCTGTGCCTCGTCGGGCGCAGAGGAGGTCCACAACGCACTCGTTCTAGGCATACGGGACTACACGCGCCGCTGCGGATTCGAGAAAGTCGTGTTGGGGCTGTCGGGAGGGATCGATTCAGCGCTCACAGCGGTTTTGGCGCAACGAGCTCTCGGTTCAGAGAATGTGCTGGGTGTGGCGATGCCCTCCAGGTATTCGTCTGATGGAAGCGTCACGGACGCCCGAAGTTTGGCGGAGAACCTGGGTATCGACTTTGAGATAATCCCGATTGAGCCGGTTTTCAAAGCGCTGAATGAAATCGCATCCGGGGTTTTTGAGGGCCTTCCGAGCGACGTGACTGAGGAGAACTTCCAGGCGCGGGCACGAGGCACGCTGTTGATGGGGCTGTCGAACAAGTTTGGTAGCCTGCTGCTCACGACGGGCAACAAGTCAGAGCTTGCGGTCGGCTACTGCACGCTCTACGGCGACATGTGTGGCGGTCTCGCGGTCATCTCGGACGTTCCAAAGACGCTGGTCTACGAGATCAGCCGCTGGATCAACCGAGATGCGGAGGTCATCCCTTGGGACACCATTACCAAGCCGCCGAGCGCGGAGCTGCGCGAGGACCAGAAGGACCAGGATAGCCTGCCGCCTTACGACGAATTGGACGCGTTGATCGAGGCCTATGTCGAGAACAATCGCTCCATCGAACAGATAGTTGCCACCGGGCTAGACGAAGAGATGGTCAGGCGATGGGTCAAAGTGATCAACCGCAACGAGTACAAGCGCCGCCAAGCCGCACCGGGGCTTCGCGTCACGTCCAAGGCCTTCGGCACCGGTAGAAGAATGCCAATCGCAGCGAACTACGGATCAGCCGGGTAAGCTACCCGACCCCGTTCATCAGGAGCTGGTTTGCCTGGAGACCTCTTCGATAACCAAGCCCGCGTAGTGGGCACACTCGAAGCCATTCGTTTCGAGAGCGATGCGGGTGACTTCGCAATCGCTACGGTCAGAAGCACCCGGGGTCGAGTTACGGTGATTGGCAATCTGTTGGGGGCGAGTCCCGGTGAACAGGTCCAACTTCGAGGCACCTGGGAAAACAACCCGAAGTTCGGCCGCCAATTCCGGGTGACCGATGTGCTCGTGCTGCCGCCAACCACCCGCGAAGGCATCATCCGGTACCTGTCATCGGGTATGATCAGCGGGTTCGGTGCGGTCCTGGCGGAGCGCCTCGTCAACGCATTCGGCGAAAAGACACTCCATGTGCTCGAAGCAGAGCGACAGCGTCTGTTGCAGGTTCCCGGCATTGGCAAGGTTCGACAGAAACGAATCATCGAGGCATGGGATCGCCAGCGAGCGGTTCGCAAGGTCATGCTGTTTCTGTCGACGCATGGTGTCAGCACGACCTACGCTCAGCGAATCTACGAGAAATACGGCAACGACGCCGTCGAAATCATCAAAGCGAATCCATACCGCCTAGCACGCGACATCTTCGGGATCGCATTTCGCAGCGCCGACAAGGTGGCCCGAAGCATCGGTCTCGATCTCGAAGCACCGGAGCGAATCATCGCCGGGTTGGTTTGGACGTTGGACGAGGGAGCGGGAAACGGTCATGTTTTCCTGCCACGAGAGGTACTGATCGAGCACGCTCGCGAGATTCTAGAAGTGGGCATCACCGCCGTTGAATCGTGCCTCGATCGCGCCATTCTCGAGGGGGCTCTGGTGCAGGACCGACTGTCCAGCGAGTTCGGAGAAGCCGTCTATTCACGGGCCTCGCACACGATTGAGAAAGAGCTGGCCGAACGTGTCGCGAAAATTGCGAGACAACGACCAAGGGCCCTGGCTGCCAAGGTACTGGCCAAGCAGATCGACGCGGCCGAACGAAAGATGGATTTTTCACTCGAAGGCAGCCAGCGAAGGGCCGTCGAGCAGTTGATCGGGTCTGGACTGGCCGTACTCACAGGGGGACCGGGCACCGGCAAGACAACGATCCTCAGGGTTTTCACGGACGCCGTTTCGAAGGAGGGTGGCAAGGTTCTTTTAGCCGCGCCAACTGGCCGCGCCGCTCGACGGTTGTCCGAAGCGACCAACCGGGAGGCCGCCACGATTCACCGATTGCTGCAGTTCAACTTCAAAGAGGGAGGTTTTGCGCGGGACGAGAACAACCCTCTGGAAGCCGACCTGATTGTGGTGGACGAGGCCTCGATGCTCGACCAGCGACTTACCCGAGGCCTCATTAGAGCGATTCCCGTCGGTTGCGGCTTGCTCCTGGTCGGGGACGCCGACCAGCTTCCGTCGGTGGGTCCCGGCAACGTGCTCAAAGATCTGCTCTCGGTGCCGGACATCCCCGCAGCGCGTTTGACCGAGGTATTCAGGCAGGCCGAGTCGAGCGACATCGTGAAGAATGCCCACAGAATCCGTGCAGGCCAACTACCCGAAAGCACCACCCGCAAGCCGATGGGCAGGGGCGAATTTTTCCACATTGCGGTCGATGACCCGGAGCTCGCTTTGAAAAGGGTGGTAGAAGCGGTCTGCGACCGAATTCCCAAGGCCTTCGGCTGGGATCCGATCGACCAAGTCCAAGTGTTGGCTCCGATGCATCGAGGCATTCTCGGTATCCGCTCAATCAACGCCGAGCTTCAGGCTCGGTTGAATCCGAACGGCAAAGTAATCAAGCACGGCGACCGCGAGTTTCGGGTTGGCGACAAGGTGATTCAGCTGCGGAACAACTATCAAAAAGAAGTGTTCAACGGCCAGATTGGACGGCTCGAAAGCGTCGACTCCGAGAGCGGAGATCTGATCGTCCGCTTTGATCAGCATCGAATCCCCTACCCGAAATCCGAACTCTACGAACTCGCCCTCGCGTACTGCATCTCGATTCACAAGAGCCAAGGAAGCGAGTACCCCGTGGTAGTCGCCCCGATTACAACCCAACACTACGTCATGCTTCAGAGAAACCTGCTCTACACGGCGGTTACCCGGGCGAAGGAGTTGGTTTGCGTGATTGGACAAGTGCAGGCGCTGAGAAGGGCGGTGAAGAACGCCGATCCGATGAAGCGCCACACGGGACTGACCGACAGAATCAGGACCGCATTCGAGTCCTGAATTCAGTCCGAACCACTCAAAAAAAACCACACAAATCGATCTTTTTTCGATAGGAACGTTGCGAAAAGTAACTCAATTTGCTTTAGAAAGGTGATGTCAGAGTTCGTTCTTTTCGGTGTGGAGTCGAGATTTGTTTGAGGCATTCTTAAAACCGTTCGAGGGATTCTCGGACGAGGACTTCGGGAGTTATGAGCCCGAGAAATGGTCCAGCAACTTGCACAACCTGCCTCGAATGCAGGTGAAGCAGAAGCTCTCTGCGCTTGCGGCAAAGCTCAAACCAACTGTGGAAGAGTTGAATCTCGACCTCGACCACGAGCTATCGAGCGAACGGCCCAGTATCTGGAACCAGAAGAAAGTCGACGCCCAATGGCTTTTCTACACTCGCGATGACCGGGCTAAGAAAGAACTCCAGTCGATTATCGATCGCCATAAGTCATTGGCCGACAACATCGACGACCCAGCACACCATCATCGACACGCCATCTTGGCAGTGCGAATAGAGGAGACGGGTGCTGTCGCCAGTTTTGGGGTTCACCACAGCGCCTGGCTAGACCGGCGCAACCTCGAGCGCAAGTGGAGCGATAAATACGAAAAGGCAAAGCTGCTCAAGGCCATCACCAGCCTATCGGACGCCTATAGTTGGATCGCAGGTGACACCACAGCACCCGTCGACGTCCAATCCGAAGCCACCCTCGAATCGGCTCTGGTAAACGCCACGGAGACAGATGGGTGGATTGCGGTAGAGAAGCGCTTTCCGGCCGACGACCCCCGGGTTGCGACCGCGGGGTTTGCTAACGACGTTGCCGATGCCTTCGCCGAACTAGCCCATTTGTACCGAATTGTCTCGTGGTCCCGTGAAAACGATTTCGCCGACGTTGCTCAGCAAGTCGCAGAGGAAAAGAAGGTCAAACGGCGGAGCGGGAACGCGCCATTCGAGGAGAACGATCACGTTCAGGTGACCGGAGGACTCTTCTCAGGCCAACGCGGAGTCGTCATGGGCTACGACCGCGCCGGCAAAATCAAGGTGAAAGTAGGTAATCTCACTTTACCTATCAGTGCCGGGGCACTTAAACTCCTCTCGAGATGAAAGACCAGAACAACCCGTTTCATCCGAGCTATTCGCCTCGGCGCGCCTCGCAGATGGCGCTAGCCAGGCGACCTATTCTCGCTCGAGCAATTCGAGCGGACATCGTCACATCGCCCTACGGCCCGGTCTTCGTTTGGGGTGAGCCGCTAATCGGCAAGACTACGGTCATCCGACAAGTTCTGTGGAGCCTGGAACCTGACAGTTACATCGTCGCCCGCTTACCGCTCGGGATGTTGGTGGAGTCAACCGCGCCCGGCTATAGACGCATTCTCGCCGATCAAATCAACGTTCAACTGCAGGACGAATCTGATTCACCCAAGCTCATACTCGGTGCCCACAGCCTGGTTGACGCGATAAACGAGTGTGTCAAAGCAGCGGAATCGACGGGCCGCCTACTGGTGCTCGCCGTAGAGGGACTCGAGTCTCTCGACAGGCATCCCGAGCGCGACCAATTGGTCGAGGCGCTCGAGTATCTGTTCGCAATTCACCCCCGCTTGGCGTTGATTCTGTCATCTCGGCAGGCCCACTGGCAGACCTCGGCGGTGGAGTTCCCACCCCAGCTCCAGGTGCACTATGTGCCACCTCTGGAGCAGGAAGAGGCGAGTTTCTTCTTGACCAGTCCAGTGGCTGGGCGGATCGAATACGGTCATCACAGCATAAAACGTCTTTTGGCTGCCGCCGGTGGGCGCCCCTATCTACTGCAAATCATCGGTCGAAACTGCTTCAGGCTGGCTCAGAAGAACGGGTCGTCAGTCGTCTCGAGCGACGAGGCCACCCAGGTTTTGCAGGCATGCTGGCTGGCAGGGGAACGTCTCTTTCGGCCAATACTGCAACGCCTCCCGCCAGACGGTCAGAGGGTCTTGGCTGCACTGGCCCTCGGTACCGGCCAGATGAGGCCGGCCGCTTCCTTTTCCGCAGTTGAGCAGATCGCAGCCCAACTCGGTCTGACGGGTGGGGCTTCGGATGTCGAAAAGGAGATCGCGCAGCTGCGCGTCAGTCGGTTGATATCGGACACACCTACCGGCCTCTACTACCTACCGTGCGGTTGGTTCGCGATGTATCTGCGCGCCGGCTCCGTCGGTCTCGGCGTCGTAACCTAGGGGCACCAACTCTCAACTGGTCTGATTAAGTCGCATCATTAGGTGCCAGGGTTTCGGTCGCCTCAACCGCGCGCAAAGGTGAGGTGGGCGAGCGTCTCTGCTTGCGGCGATAGCTGCCCAGTTGGTTGACGACGCCTTGCCAGGTTAGGCCTGGATTGTCCGTGTTGACGGTGAGTTTAGTTTTGGACTCGCCCTGAACCAGTCCCCGCTCTTTGAACAGATCGAGGGCATTCTGGAACGCGGGTTGGCTCATTGATTCGTAATGCAGCAGCTCGTCCTGGAGGTAGAGTCGACGCCCGCGCTTGAAACAACGCTTGAAGAAGTCCTTTTTGTCCATCGGCTCAGCGGCGAGGTCTTCGAGTGCCTGTGCAACCAGCCAGTATCCTTCGAGCCAGTTCGTTAGCATGCCACGCAGGAATTCGGTGCCGGCGGCAGGTTCGTCGGGGGCTTCGATCGAAATCCCCGGTTCGGCCTCTGTAACCCAGCCGTTCTTCAAAAACACCTGGAGCGACGCGTCAAAGGCCTGCGAGAACGAGTCACGTGGCCCGAAGCAGAACTCATTCTTGAAGACCCGGGACAGAAAGCGGCACTGCTCTCGCAAGAACTCGAGCTCGACGACCCCGCCGTCCTGAGCGAGCAACGCTGTCGCGAATATCGCTTCTGGAACGAAAAAGTGAACGATGTTGTTGCGATAGAAACTGAGTTCCGGCCGATGCTTGTCGTCGACCGCATAGATTCTCTCGTCTGCTCGACCTTCGATCTTGATGAGGTCTTTGGTGCGGAAGAGCTCCATTGCCTCCTGGATCAGACGGCGCATCGCCAATCCGGCGTCGTTGTCCGTCAGCGACACGATCGTCTTCAAGGGGTCGACCTCGTCAGTCGACGGCAGCAACTGGGACGGATCGGTAATGCGATCGTCGGTTCGTTCCGTCGCAGTGCCGACGATGAGCCGTCGCGCTTCGAAGGCATGGGTGATGCTGTTCGACAGCCGAGCGCCCTTCTCGGATATGTAGCGCAGGACGAAGCCCGCCTGTTCGATCAACAGGTCGTGGGGAACGCGCGGATCCGGATTGTTGAGCAAGACCATGGCTGCTACAGCCGATGGTGTGACGGTTGTGCAGGAATCGATCTGAGCAATAATCTGGTAGGCGAGGCTACGTGCCGAGCGCTGGAATTCCAGCTTGTCACCGCCCGGTCTGAGCTCAGCCTGTTCGACCCAGCTGTCGAGGTCGATTGGATCGTCGAACTCGATATAGACCCGTCCGTATTTGGAGCGCAGTAGTTTGGTGGCCTTCAGCACACCGCTGAGGTTCTCGCCCTTCTTTTCTGCACCGAGCATTTCTTTCGAGTACGACTCGACAATCCGTTCGTAGCCGACCGACACGGGCAGAATGGCGATATTGTCCACCCGCTTGTCGACGGCGGCTTTGAGGATCATCGAGATCATGCCGTAGCGCGGTCGACTCAGCTTACCGGTCCGACTCCGGGTACCTTCGATGAAGAACTCAACCGGGAAACCCTCGTGCAACACCTTGGTGAGGTACTGGGTGAAGATTGCGCTATAGAGTGGGTCTCCCTTGAAGCTCCTGCGAAGAAAGAACGCACCAGACCTCCTAAATATCGTGCCCAACGGCCAGAAACTGAGATTGACTCCGGCCGCGATGTGCGGGGGCGTCAGGCCGTGTTGGTAGAAGATGTTGCTGATGATCAGATAGTCCAAATGGCTCTTGTGCGAGGGCACAATGACCAATCGCTTTTCCTTGGCGGTCTCGCGGATGCGTTCCAAGCCGTCCGCATCAATGTCGAATCCCTTGAAAATCGCATCGAAGACCGGGTTAACGAACGCCGACAGGACCTTGATCGCCATCAGGCTGAAGTCAGCGGCGATCTCCTTTATGATCTTGCGAGCACGCCGCTTGATCTTACCGGGGTTGAAAATGTGCTTGTCTCGGACGACCTGCTGAATTGCCTCTTGCACCGGCCGACTGTCGAGGATTTCGGCCCGAATCACATGGGCCGGCTTGAGGGGAGGCCCTACAATGACACGCCGTTCCCGATCAAAGATATCAGTGAGTTCTTCCCTCAGAGCGTCTGTGCGCTCGGCAATGCTGAGTTTCGCCCGCTGCGCCGTGAAGTCGTCGAGGTCAATCGCAGCGGCGACCCTCATGGTCGGAGAACCTGCCCGCAACAACGACTGCCATACGTTTTGCACGAGGTTGAAGAGCTTTCGGATCGAGCCCGGGGACTGGCGGGTCCCGAACACGTCGTCGAACACTGTCTTGTGATAGGACTCCGATCGCTTCTCCCACACCAGAAGCAGGGGGACTACCGAGACCGGCTTGCTGTGTTCGCGGGCCCCGTAGGTAATCAGTCCATGCAGATAGGCGTCACTGAACAGTCGGTTCGCTACCTCATCTGAATGGGGTTTGTTGAGAAAGATGAGACTGCTCTGGCTCGACTCGAGCGCTTCGTCGAACACGACCTCCTTCGCCGGGAACCGTCGCCTAAAGAAGGACCTCAGGATGCCGAAAAACGGTCTAACCAACACGGTGCGCACGTTGTTGGCGAAGCGCGCTAGCGGCAGGTCGTGAAGAATGAAAGCAAAGTTAAAGTAGAGATAGTCGAGCCAACTTCGCGTGTTGACCACGTACACAACAGTGGAATGCCCCGCAGCATCACGAACGGCATCGATACTGCGGTGACTGAAACGCACTCGGCCGAAGAGACGTTTTCCCCAGAACCAGGCAAACCAACCTGCTTTTTTCACCATCGACGAGGGATGCAACCCGGCGCGCAAGCGGCGCCGTACCCGGTTGTGGCCGCGCAAATGGCTAGGCAGCGTAGTTTTTTCGTTCTGCCTTTGCTCTTCGCTCATTACGTTGACTACAGTTGCATCACTATTCGGCGGTTTCTGGTCTTACCACAGAGAGCACGCCAGTGCTCAAGTTCAGGTAATCCCGAGCAACTCGGCGGATGTCCTCTGGCGTGACCGCAAGTATTCGTTCGGAGTGCCGGTAGTGGTTGTCGTGGCCGAGGCCATACGCTTCATCAAAAGCGAGGTATGCGGCCCGATTTCCGCCGCGTTGCAAAGAAATTTCGCGTTGGCCGACGAGGTACCGCTGAGCCCTGTCGAGCTCCTCCTGTGGCACGAGCTCCTCTTGCATTCGGGTCAGCTCTCGCTCCATGCTCTGCACAGCCTCATCGATCTTGCCGGGACTCGTCGCGATGTATGTCGCGAAGTAGCCGCCATCGAGACCGACCAGATTGAATGCACCCACGCTGTAAGCCAGGCTCTGCCGATCGCGGAGCTCGAGAAAGAGTCGCCCGCCTTGGCCGGACAGAATCGCTGCCAGGACCTCGAGCGGCCAGCGGTCCTCATGCCCCACGTCCACCCCGGTGAATCCGAGTACGAGGTGGGCCTGCTGCCGATCGCGAAAGGACACGACCTCCTCGCGGTCACGAGAGACAACGGGAGGCACGACCACATCGAGGTCACCCGAATGCTCGATCACGTCGAAAACGCGCTCGACCGATTCGATGACCGCCGTGGTTTCAACATCACCGACGATCGTGAGGGTCATGAACGATGGCCGAAGGTGGCGCCGATAGAACGTGCGCAATTCCTCGGAGGTCATCCCCTCGATGGTCTCGCGGGTGCCCAGGACGTCGTATTGGAAAGGATGACCAGCAAACAATGTCCGATTGAACTGCCGGAAGGCCGCACCAGCCAGATTGTCGTCTTGAGCGGTAATGGCCGCCAGAATCTGGGTGCGAATCCGCTCTACTTCGTCCTCGGGGAATGCACTGTGAATGAGGCAGTCCTCGAACAACTCGAGTGCTGACTCGAATTCTTGGCTGAGGACCTCCATCTGAAGGCCAATCGAGTTTCTACCCGAGTAGCCGTCGATGGCTCCGGCCATACTCTCGATCTGTTCAGCGATCTCGTGGGCGCTGCGACGCTCGGTACCGCCCGTAAGGAGGTCGGCGACGAAGCTATTCACGCCGTTGTTTTCATCTGTCTCAAAGCGCAGACCCCCGGGGAAAACGGCTCGAACAGCGACAAGCGGGACGGTGTGATCCTCTTGAATCAGGAGCGTCAGACCGCCAGGGAACTGGTGGCGCACGACACCGCGCTCGTCCGACACGAACTCGGTCGACGTCGCCAAGCCTTCCATCTCTCGAAAACGGGCTGCGACGTGTTCGGCGATTCGATCAGAATCCACAGCCGCTTCCATCGACTCGGGAATGACGTAGGCGACCGTCATATTCTCGGCAGTGAGGTATTGTCGGGCGACTCGCCGGATCTCGGCGGGTGTCACCGAAGCAACCAACTCGAAGAATCGCTCTTCGAAGGCGAGGTCGCCAGCGACGACCTGAAAGTAGCCCAGGCGGTTGGCTCGCCCTTGAACGGTTTCTCGCTCGTAAATCGTCTCGGACTCGAGCATGGTTCGCGCCCGTCGCAAGTCGCGACTGCTGACCGGAACATGTCGGAGCTGAAAGACCTGATCGACGAGCGCATCCAGCACCTCGAGGGGGTCTTTTGCCTCCTCATCGTTGGCTTGGAAGTTCGCGCCGACCATTAACAAACCGGGCTCACGGGGCGTGTAGAGATACGAGTAGACGTCGGTAGCGATATGCCGATTGCGCTTCAATTCTCGAAACAGAATCGAGCTTTCACCTTGGCCGAGAAGAATCGATAGCAATTCCAAGGCAGGGACGTCGTCGTGATTGAGGCCGGGGGCGTGAAAGCCCACTGCCATATGCGCCTCTTGGATGTCTTTGAACGAGATGACTGAGCGGAGCTCAGCCTGTGGCGGTTCTACCGCCCGGGCGGCGCGCTCCACTGCGGTGTTCGAGAATCCACCAAACTGACGTTCAACTTCCGCCTGCATGGCTTCGGTGTCGAAATCTCCAACCAGGACGAGCGTGATGTTGCTCGGCCGGTACCATTTCCCAAAGAACGTGACGACGTGCTCTCGTGAAAAACTGTCAACCGATTCTGAGGTTCCGATAATCGGCAGTCCGTAGGGGTGGGTGCCGAACGCGGTGCGGAATAGCGACTGGCTCAGGACACGTCCGGGAAGATCGTCGCTGCGCTTGATCTCCTCTTGGATTACTTCAAGCTCGCGAGTGAGTTCGTCTTCCTCAAAAGCCGAGTTTTGAATCGCATCTGAAAGCACGTCCAGGGCTGTGTTGGCAAACCGGCTTGCGATCACGATGTGATAGACGGTCTGATCGTAGGAGGTCCAGGCGTTGATGCCGCCTCCCGACCCCTCGACGGTAGCGGCGATTTCTCCAACTCCTCGATTGGCCGTGCCTTTGAAGAGCATGTGTTCGTGAACGTGAGCCAAGCCGGCTTCTTCCGGTGTCTCGTCGGCACTTCCTACTGCGACCCAGGCCTGCAGAGCTACGACCGGAGCGCTGTGATCCTCCTGCAAGATCACAGTCAAACCGTTATCGAGCTGGTATTCGGTAATTTCCAATTCCCCCTCCCCACGCCATGCAGGCCGATTCAGTTGGTCACTGACTCCGGTGCACGACGAGATCAGTAATAGTAGCACTGCCGCAATCCAAACGGACCAGACGCGTCGGATTGGCTCGGCAGTTTGCACGTCATGTGCATGTTTTATCGTTATCACAGATCGAATCAATGGCTCTGTGAGCGGTTCGCAGAGAACCGCAGTTCCTCGGCGCCGTCAATCTGTCTCAGCGCTTCTGTGAGCTCAAGATACTCATCAGGTTGCACTCGCGTCACGGCTAAAGTGGTCTGCCGCCGTAACCTGGTGGTTTCACTGCCGATTCCCCCTTCGACTACAGACCACGAATACGTGATCCAAGGCGTGTTTATCTCAATCGGCTCGGGTTGTTCAGTGATTTCGAACCCTGAAGGCATTTGAATCTCGATATCAACTTGCTCCAACATCGGCGAACTCACGACCAGCGGGTACTGGCGGGAGGGCTCAGACCCGATTTGATAAATCAGACCCCGGTCAAAAAAGCGCCTCGACACGTGTAATTCGCCTCCAGTGACAGTGGCATATCCAGGAGCCACTATTCGGTACGACAATGTCAGCGGTTCGTCCGGAGACTCCAAGCTCAACACCTCGAAGTCGCTTACTACCACGCCTGGAAACGATTGCGAGAGATTGCTCTCGAGTTGCTGAATGAGTGGCCGCAAATCTGGCAGCTGAAGCAGTATTTCCCGAATCGCAGCCTGCGAGCCCGTAGCAACGCGTTCGTTGATCGTACCCGACATATCACCGTTCGTCTCGATGACGAGGTTCGCCGTCACGAGCTGCCTGTTCAGCTCTGGCGCGAGCACGGGCGTCGTCACGATGCTGACTTCACCCCGGGAACCGATCGCAACAGCCTCCGTGCCCTGCATTGAGGGGTCGACAAAGCCGAACGGCGCATAGGGTTGTCCCGTGTCCAACCAGACGTCCTGATCGTCGATGGAGAGGCGAATAAGCGTATACGGGTAGGTGCTCGCATCGGGTATCGGGCTGTCGGTTTGGTCGTCCGCCCAGCTCCGGGCAAAAACTAGCTCCGGGTCAAAACCGGCAACCCTGAGCAGCTGCATTAGGAGCGGCATTCGTTCGCCTTCGCCAGCCCGCAGCGTCCACGCGGCCTCAGCACTGAAGAAGCCACCCGTATCAATGATTTCGTCCATCACCCATCGGTATATGAGCCGAGCTTTCTCCATGTCGTCGTCTGCATCGGCCACCAGTTCATGTACGATCGCGCCCATGGCACCCGATTCCCGAACCGTGTTCAACGCATGGTCGGCGTACTCCCGGGTGAGGTCGAGCCAACTGTAGTCGTGGGCCATTCTAACGGACGGCAACAGCTCGTCGAGACTGGGCCTCATGGGCTCTTCGTAGACTGGGAACGAACCGTCCACCGAAAATCGGTACCTCCGATGGGTGTCGCCCTCGCTGATCTCTGGCTCAGGTACGTCGGCCCGGTCGTCGAAAACGACCTGACTCCACTCCAGCGGTACCTCGACGACCAATTCCGATCGAGACAGCGGCGCGTCGTAGATCTGGAAATAGAACCTCGAACCCACCGTTCTACGGCCTGTGGCTGGCGACGGGAGCTGCTCCCAATACTCGATGTCAACGTAGTCTCCCACCTCGAGGTTGGGCACACTGATCGATTCTTTTCCAAGGTAGCCCGTCGGCTCGAGAATGGTCCCATCGGACTTGATAGTCCTGGCGCGAAGGACGACCGCCCCGTCGGGTACACTCACTTCTCCATACGTTCCGAGTGCCTCGCGCGACAGCACGTGTAGGATCTGGTGGGTCAGTGAAAACGCACTCCCATCTTCGAAGTAACGGTTTGCCACGTAGTCGAGGGCGTAGACCACGGGAGCGTCTGTGACCAGATTCGTGCTCTCGTAGTCGGCGATTGCCTCTATTGGGTCGATTCGCAGATCCGAAAGGACTGGTTCGGATGCCAGGAATGCGCTGAGGGAAGTAAAAGACCGCGATGCACTCGCCAGCGCGAGGTCCTCTGCGCTGTCTAGGGCCTGTTCGACATCGGATTGGCGGCCTTCTGCGATTAGGATGTCGAGGTCGTAGCGGAACTTTGCGGACCGGTTCATCCCCAACTCGAAGGCAGTATCCACTGCCCTGCGGGCTTCATCGAAACGGCGTGTGTTGATCAGGACGTCGATGATTCGTTGCTGTATCTCGAGGTCATTGGGGTGACGCGCCTGAAGGACCTGCAGATGAGATAACGCCATGTCGGTGTTGCCGCTGGGAAAGAGCAGGTTCAGCGCCTCGTAGCGTACGCCCTGTTCGCAGCGACGGTACGCAAAAGGCAACTCCTCCATTGACGGATACACTTCGCGCAACGTCATCAGCCCGACCAGGTCGTCCATCGCCGAACACGCTTCCGGGGCCAACCTGATGGTCTCGAAGAGAGCGCCTTCCGCTTGTTCGTCGAGCAATAGCTGGGTGAAGAGAATCGACTGTGTGTAGTGGTAGATGGGCTCGTTGAGGAGTTGCGCCGAATAGCTCTCGAGCAGCTCGAGAGCGCTCTCGTAGCGACCGTCAGCGGCCATCATCATCGCGAGCGAGAGCGCCGCCCCGCCCGCGTCTGGCGCAGACTGAAGAGCCGAACGGGTGTCCGCCAATGCCTGGGATTGGCGCTCCCAGGGCGAGCGGGTTGGGTCAACAGAGACAAAGTTCGCGCTCGCCAAATCGACTAGCGCAGATTGCTCTTCAAGCCCATTCAAAGAGCTCAATGCCAGCTCCCCGGCAGCAGAATTGGCGCTGTCGGTGGCGAACAACAGGAGGAAGTATGCGCTCACCGCGTCGACTGGGTTCCGCACACCCGGCGGTAGGAGTTGTTCGGGTGATGTCGGCTGCTCTGGGAAGACGACCTCGCTCATCAGCACTCCGGCGGGAGGACGAGCGGAGAAGTCCACCGTCGTCGCAGTCCCCACCAGGGGCATCACAGGCAGTTTGAAGCCGACTTGACCACCGGAGCTGCCGACGCGGACCCGAACACGATGCCAACCAGCGGTCATCGACAACGGGAGTATCCGTAACCTTGGTTCGTAGACGCCGCGCTCGAGTCGCTCGAGGACAACTCCGCCGTTCATCTCGACTATCGCAGCGTGACCAGACTCCAATACCAGAAGCTGTTCGCTCGCTCCGTCGAGGTGGACCCAC
>CAZDBH010000142.1:0-17120 GCA_964503485.1 uncultured Bradymonadales bacterium
ACACCCGCGCCAACCGTGCGGCCACCTTCGCGAATAGCGAAGCGGACACCTTGCTCCATGGCGATCGGGGTGATGAGCGATACATCGACTTCGACGTTGTCACCGGGCATGACCATTTCTCGGCCTTCCTGCAACGTCACGATTCCGGTCACGTCGGTTGTTCTGAAGTAGAACTGAGGACGGTAGCCGGCGAAGAAAGGTGTATGTCGACCACCCTCCTCCTTGCTGAGAACATAAACCTCGGCGGCGAAGGCCTTGTGAGGTGTGATGGAGCCGGGCTTGGCCAGAACCTGACCGCGCTCAACTTCTGTTTTCTTCACACCGCGAAGCAGGCAGCCGACGTTGTCGCCAGCTTCACCGCGGTCGAGCAGCTTACGGAACATCTCGACACCGGTGACGGTCGTCTTGTCGACGGCGTCCTTCATGCCGATGATTTCGACCTCTTCGCCTACCGTGATGACACCGCGCTCGATACGACCCGTGACGACGGTTCCTCGACCCGAGATCGAGAAGACATCCTCGATGGGCATGAGGAACGGTTTGTCGAGGACGCGCTCCGGTTGCGGAATGTAGGTGTCGAGTGCTTCGAGCAGTTTGAAAACTGACTCCGTACCCTGCGGGGTCGGCTCGGATTCTTCGAGCGCGGCCAGAGCAGAGCCGGCGATGACGGGAATGTCGTCTCCGGGGAAGTTGTACTCGCTGAGCAGCTCACGAACTTCGAGTTCCACGAGCTCGAGGAGCTCTTCGTCGTCGACCATGTCCGCCTTGTTGAGGTAGACGATGATGAACGGAACCTCGACCTGACGGGCGAGCAAGATGTGCTCGCGAGTCTGAGGCATGGGACCGTCAGCTGCACTCACGACCACAATCGCGCCGTCCATTTGGGCAGCACCGGTGATCATGTTCTTTACGTAGTCAGCGTGACCGGGGCAATCGACGTGAGCGTAGTGTCGAGTATCTGTTTGATACTCAACGTGAGCTGTCGCGATAGTGATACCGCGCTCTCGCTCTTCCGGTGCCTTGTCGATCTCATCGAAGGCCGTGAACTCGGCTCCGCCTTTCTTGGCCAGAACTCGGGTAATCGCTGCTGTGAGCGTAGTCTTACCATGATCAACGTGACCGATCGTTCCGACGTTTAAGTGAGGTTTGTTTCGCTCGAATTTTGACTTCGCCATGTTTCCGTTCTCCTGCTCTACCGACTCATCGGTAGCCGACCAAAGTTATGGAGCCCACGACCGGACTTGAACCGGTGACCTCATCCTTACCAAGGATGTGCTCTACCTGCTGAGCTACGTGGGCCTACCCGCCCGCCTCACCAGACGAACAAAGCGGGAGACGGGGTTCGAACCCGCGGCCCTCAGCTTGGAAGGCTGATGCTCTACCAACTGAGCTACTCCCGCACCACCGTTGCCGATGGCTGGTTACCGCCTGCTCACCGAAGTGAGCAGGCAATACCGTCGTTCTGGCTTCACTTGCCCATCCTTGGACAAGTGCTGAATGGAGGGAGAAGGATTTGAACCTTCGTAGGCGCTTGCCAACGGATTTACAGTCCGCCCCCTTTAACCACTCGGGCATCCCTCCTAAACGGCCGCCAGAGCTGGCGATGGGACTCGAACCCGCAACCTGCTGATTACAAATCAGCTGCTCTGCCAATTGAGCTACGCCAGCGAACATATGTCCGCGCCCGCGAGCCAGACCGGTGGTGTAACATATGGATTTGCGGTCTGCTGTCAAGAACATTCGATTAGGGTGCTAATCTGCGTGGGCCGGGCCAGTTGAGCTGTTTTCGGCCGAGAGTCACCGCTACTCAGAGCGTCGGGAAAACAGGTGAGCCAAGGCGATGCCGGCGGCCACACTGACGTTAACACTTTCAGCATCAGTGTTCATCGGAATTCGAAAGAGCACGTCACAGGCGTCGCTCACCCCTTTTCTAAGGCCTTTGCCCTCTGAGCCGAGCACCAGCGCCATGGGGCCGGTACCATCCAGCGACCAAAGATCTTCTGTGCCCTGGGCGGCGGCGCCGTAAATCCACACCCCTTTGGTTTTGAGTGCTTCTATCGCCCGTTTCAAGTTCGTTACTCGGCAAACTGGCACCTTAGCCGCGGCTCCCGCTGCGACTTTCGCGGCCGTGGCGGTCAAGCCTGCCGACCGGTGTTTTGTGATGACCACGGCTCCAGCACCGAAGGCCCAGCAGGAACGCAGAATTGCTCCCAGGTTACCTGGATCGCTCACCTCGTCGAGCAGTACCCACAAGGTTGGTGCTTCCGTCGAGTTCAAGAGATCTTCGAAGTCCTCGTAGGCGGAAGCCGTGAGACGGGCCGCGATCGATTGGTGGTTGACCCCGTCGAGCAGCTTGTCGATGTCCCTGCGCTGGCCAAAACGGACCTTGATGCCTGCCTTTCTTGCGATCGTTTTGATCTTTTCACTGGCGGGATCGCCCTTTTTTCGAGCGATGAGGATCTCTTGAATTGCGGCGGGATTCTGCTCGAGGTGTTCGCGTACGGCGTGTACACCGCCGATCCATTCCTCTTCAGCCTTCAAGATCAGCCTCAATGCGCTGCAGGGCGCTGAGCGGGTCGGCTGCCTTGTAGATTGGTCGACCGATTACGAGTAAGTCGGCACCACCAGCGATCGCGGACGACGGCGTAGCGACGCGTTTCTGGTCATCTTCTGTTTTGGCGACTCGGATACCGGGTGTCACAATGATGAAGTCGTTGCCACGGTCGCTGCGGACTCGTTCGGCCTCGAGGGGTGAGCAAATGATCCCGTCGCAGTTCGCCTCGTGGGCTTGCTCTGCGATGGTCCGAACCCTATCAGAGACGCTCCCGCCACCTTGGCTGGTCAGGACAGTGACGGCCAGCACCTTGGTGCGCTCACTGCCGTGCGCCCGTGAGGCTTCGGCAGCTGCTCGGAGCATCTCGCTTCCGCCAACTCCATGCACGGTGAGCAGGCTAGCCCCCATCTTGCAGGCCGCAGCAACAGATAGCGCGACCGTGTTCGGGATATCGTGAAATTTCAAGTCGAGAAACACGCGTTTTCCGGCCTGCACGAGAGCGGTGACGGCGTCCGGGCCCCGTCGGCAGAACAGTGCCGAACCAACCTTGTACCACGAGATCCGGTCGCCCAATTCATCGACCAGTGCGTCGTTTTGATCTGACGTGTCTCGATCGAGTGCAACAATGACCCTCTCTTTGCATTCAGCCATGGCTATTCTTCTTCCACATATGCGAGAGCATCCTCGATTTGAAGGCGTTGCTCGTCTTGCTGGATTAGGAGATCAAACACACCGGGGCTATCCTGAGCTGGGGCCTGGAAGGTGAATCGGTCCTCCTCGACCAAGGTGGCGGGAATGTCGTCCCCATCGCCGACAACCACGCTAATCGCTGCCTCCAGCACGATGCCACTGGCGAATACTGTGACCTCCCCACCCTCGAGTGTGAGGTCGGCGGGCTCGATATCGCCGACAATCATAGGAACGCCGTATGTGAAGGCTTGCTCGAGCAGTGCCTCACCATTGGAGCCGGTCGCAATGATGTCGACTACGCCCTCGACCCCTTCAGGTGATAACGCTGTAACCGCGCCGCCAGAGAAGGTGCCAGGGACAATCTCGGCTTCTGTTTCACCGAAGATGACGGCCAGCTCAGCTGCTTCGAAGAGGCCTGAACCGTGGAGCACGACTTCGGTTCCGCCTGCCGGTGCTCCCACGTTGGGCAAAGCGTCAGAAAGGGCCAGCTCCTGCCAGTAGTCGAATCCACTTTCGACAACTTGGATGAACCCATCGAAGTTGAAGGTGACATCGACTGGACCAAACGGGTTGGCCGGCGTGATCACCGAGAAAACAGAATCAGTATCGAGAGTCACTTGCTCGGCAACCGCTCCGCCAAAGACGACGGTGATAGTGCCTTCGGTGGGGAAGTTCGCCCCCTCGACGGTGATTGTGTCACCACCGGACAAGGCCCCCCTTTCAGGGTCGAGAGACACCACATTTGGGTCGGTACTGGGTAGGTAGGTAAACCCACCTTCGAGAGTGGCGGAACCGTTTCGGTTCTCGACGACCACGTCGACTGGACCGGGCTCTGAAGCGGGCGGAACTCTTACCGACAGGACTCGGATGTCGATGTGGCCGACACTCAGCGCCTCGATCTCGCCGAAATAAACGGCAGTGGGCTGTTCCAGGTTGCGTCCAACTACGGTGATGTTGACATTACCCCCCAACGGACCCTCAGCCGGCTGTAGCGAGGTGACTTCCGGTGGGTCTGCTGGTTCGCGGCGCAAGTCGGGCGGGCTCGCGTCCGGTTCGGCGGAGATGTCCTCAGTCGGTTGGGCGTCTGGCGTTTGTGGCTCGTCAGAACAGGCCTGTACACCAACGGCTAGGAGTAGGATCCAGAAGCTCGAGACAAACCAGGTCTTGGGGCTAGTCATTCTTTTGGCGGTGTTCGCAGTTTGGATCGGTACATGAAACATAGAGTTCGAGTTTGTGGCGGAGCACCTGAAAGGTACCCAGGCTGGTTGCGATCTCTTGTTCCCGTTTTTGGAGGGGTTCGTCGCTAAACTCGAAGACCCGGCGACAGTCGGTACAAATCAGATGGTCGTGAATGTCCGGTTTCCCGAAGAGCGGATCGAAGCGAGTAATGCCGTCACCGAAGTCTCGGGGTTGAGCCAGACCATTCTCGACCAGGATCTTGAGCGTCCGGTAGACCGTAGCGTAGCCGATCCGCGGGTTCTCGGCCTTGATGACGTCGTTGAGTTCCTGAACGCTGATGTGTTGGTTGAGTTCGAAAAACTTGGCGACGATGAGATCGCGCTGCCTGGTGGACTTCAAACCAGCGGCCGCAGCCCGGGATCGAAATTCTTCGAGGGCTTCTGCGATGTCCTCAGGGCTCAAACTCTGAGGCTGCTCGGTTCGATCGGTACTCATCAAGGATGGACCCTAGCATAGGACAGCGAACTGTAGTAGCGCGTCGTAGGACAACCTGAAATCGCCGCTAAACGCGAGTGAGACCCTGCTTCCACCGAGCTAAATGGCGTTGACGTGTCTCGTCGTCGGAGTTTGGTTCGAAGCGGCGGTCTTGCCGCCACACGTTCCGAAGATCCTCAACCCCGCCGAAAAACCCCGCTCCGATTCCAGCCATCATCGCGGCACCAAGGGCAGTAGTCTCTACGACCTCGGGACGAACCAACGGGACGTTTAGCAGGTCGGCTTGAAACTGCATCAGCAGGTTGTTCGCGCAGGCTCCCCCGTCGACCTTGAGAGCGGTCATCGCCTCGGAGAGGTCTTGCTCCATCGCTTCCAAGATGTCGTAGTTCTGGAATGCGATCCCCTCGAGCGCAGCGCGCGCAATGTGCGCTTTGGTAGAACCCCTCGTAAGTCCCCAGATCACGCCCCTTGCATCGGGATTCCAATGGGGGGCGCCGAGACCGGTGAGTGCGGGTACGAAAACCACGCCGCCCGAGTCGGTCACTGACTCGGCGAGCCGTTCGACTTCCACTGCACTCGAGAAAAACTCGAGCCCATCACGGAGCCACTGCACCGCTGCTCCAGCGATAAAGGCGCTCCCTTCGAATGCGTATGTCATGTGGCCGTCCAACTTCCAGGCTGCTGTGGTCAACAGTTGGTGCTTGCTGGGAAGTGGTTGCGAGCCGATGTTCATGAGCAAGAAGGCCCCTGTTCCAAAGGTGCACTTTGCCTCGCCCACTCCGAAACACGCCTGACCGAAGAGTGCGGATTGTTGGTCGCCGGCGATACCTGTGATGGGGATGCCGTCGGGGAGGCCGGGGACGGAACGTGTCTGGCCAAACTGGGCGGCATTGCCTTCAATCGTAGGTAAGAGAGCCATCGGAACCTCTAGTATCTCACAGAGTTCCGGATCCCAGGCAGCCTTAGACAGCCCCATGAGAAGTGTTCTCGAGGCGTTGCTTACCTCGGTCGCGTGGCTCTCACCCGCGGTAAGTCGAGACAGAAGAAAAGTGTCGATCGTGCCAAATGCGAGCTCTCCGGACTCCGCCCTCGATCGTGCGCCATCGACATGATCTAGAATCCAGGCGATCTTTGTACCCGAGAAGTATGCGTCGAGGACAAGGCCCGTCTTGTTCTGGAAAAGTTCGGCGTGTCCCTTTTCTCGCAACTCCTGACAGCGGTCGGCGGTGCGCCTGCACTGCCACACGATGGCGTTGTGAATCGGCTGCCCGGTTTTGCGATCCCAGACCACGGTGGTCTCACGTTGATTGGTGATTCCAATCGCGGCGATGTCGGAGCCCTGCAGACCTGTCGACTCGAGGACCCGACCGATCGAGACCACTGTGGAGTCCCAAATCGCGTTGGGATCGTGCTCGACCCAACCCGGTTTCGGGAATATCTGGGGGAACTCCTGATTGACCTTGCCTAGTACTTCGAGGGCTTCATTTAGAATGAGGACCGTAGTGCCGGTCGTACCCTGATCGATGGCCATGATGAGCTTACTCACGAGGTCTCCTTTCGCCGTGCTGATGGCCAACGCGTGGCGTCGGCCTTGAAAACTGGGCAGGCCAACTTGCTACCAGGAGAACCGGCTTCGTTCAAGAGCCGGCCCAGGGTGAGACGGCCGAATCGAGCCATGCTTGGACATCGCGGTTGGCGTGTCTGAGGGAGCGACGAAGGGCCTGCTCCACCTCATGACGGTCTTGGTTGGGCGGGAGCGCCATGACGAGCCGGTCGAAAAGCAGCTCGGCCGCAGAAACGTCGCGAATGAACTGAAAGCCATCGAGGGCGAGATTGTACGCGTCGGCACTGGCGCCGGCCTCCCGAACGCAGTCAATTGACTTCAAGCGATAGTTCAGATTCCGTTCGTCGGCGGCCAGAGCCTCCTGAATGAGGCCGCACCCTCTGCCCACGTCGAGCACGGTCGGAAGCGAGAGGAACACACCGCCTACCTCAAAGAGCACCGCAGGATTGTCTCCCGATGCCTCCCGCGTGTTTTCTAAAACCCTCCTGGCCCGATCGGCCCTGCCAGCTTCCGCGAGTAGTCGAGCCTGTTGTATCTCCCAGCGCCATGATCCGCTGGCGTCATTGCTTCCCAGTCGCCGGAGCAGGGGGAGTACATTGGGGTTTGGCCATTCCTGTAGGGTAGCGAGTACCCATTGGTCCGGATCGATGGAACTGGGGAGCGTGCCAGCCAATGTGGCGTGGGTACGGCCTGCGGAGGCTGAATCCCCCACCACGATGTGCAGCATCAGTGACAGCCGACCGATTCGGTGGTCAGTTGGATGGGCATCGTAGGCAGCTTGGAAGTGCTCAGCAGCCCAGGTGAGCATCCCGGCCTCGTCGAGCAGGCCTCGATACAACTCGAATGCCTCTTGAACTGTATCCCAATCATCCGCGATCAAAATGATGTCGCGAGCGCCGGCCAACATCGTTGCTTGTGACTCGTTTCGTGCTTCGCGGAGCCATAAGAGGTTGATTCTCGGGTCCCCGGGAAACCGGTCGCGCGCTTCCCACACCACGCCCTCTGCTCTCAAAGGGTGACCAGCCTCTCGCAACATGACCACGACGTCCTCGACCTGTTCGGAAGAGCCGGAGGTCAGTATCGGGTCGAATAGGGCCATTGCACCGTCAAGATCTCCGTCTTGAATCGACTGCTCGGCCATGCGGAGGATGGGGCGAAGATCGTCGGGTCTCAGCGCAACGAGGCGGTCGAGAGCGCTGCGCGCTGCGTTCGAGTCGGAAATCATCCGATAGCGATCTGCGAGTTCCCACAACAGGCTGGGGTCGTCCCAAGCGGCGGATTCATGGCTGCGCAGCAGAAAGCTGGCCTCGTAGCGCTGGTCTTGCTCTATATAATGATCGACTAAGGCCCACATCAAATCGAGGCGCTCGGGCCAGCGCCCGATGATCGCCTCCACCACCTGTTGGGCTTCGGAGACGTCCTCCCATTGTAGTAGCGCCTGCGCGTATTCGTAGCGAAAGTCTGGATCCGCGGGCCGTCGTTCGATGGCGAGAACGAAGGCCGCGCGACCCTCTTCTACGCGGCCCAGTTCGGTCAAAATCCGGGCTCGATTGTAGAGGACGAATGGGTCACGGGTCCGCCTGGATAGGCGCGCATCGAGCTGTGCCACGAGAAGATCGAGGCGTCCCCAGGCCCGGTAAGTACGAACTAAGCCCTCCTCGGCTTCGAGCCTTAACCAGTTGTCGGGCTCGGTGAGTTCAATAATCGTGTTCCAGGTTTCAGAGGCCTGCTCGTATTGTTCGAGTTCCTCTTCGAGGGTGGCAACCTCGCGAAGCGCATTGGCTCTGTCTCGGGTATTGGTACCCGAAAGCCGTACGACCTCGCGATACTGCTCGAGTGCTTCAGACCGGAAGCCGGCGGAATAGAGGATCTCGCCTAGCTCCATCCGCACGTAGCGGTCGCGAGGTGCGAGTTCGGCGATTCTGCCATAGGTGCTCAGGGCGCGAGCGCTGTCGATGGAAAGTTGAGCATTGGCCAGCAGAGCCAGTATCTCGACTCGACGGTCCTGACTCGCCGCCGCAGTGAGGGCCATCTCGAAGTCGGCCTCTGCGGCCGTGACCCTCGACAAGGACATATTGAGCTGGCCCCGCAACACGTAGACATCCGTAGTCGTCACGCCTAAATCAATCGCGCGCGTCAGAAGGAGTACAGCGTTGTCTTTCTGTTCTGCTTCGGCCCGAAGTCGCGCCAAGATAATCAGTGTGGTGGTGTCGTCGGGAGAATCTGCGACGGCTTGTGCGTACTCCGAAACGAGACTCTCCAGCCCGCCATGCGTTCGATACTCACCGACGAGACCGGTAAAGCCTCTCTCACTCATGGGATTGCGGTGCAGGATTTCTCGATAACGCTCGACGACGTCGCGGTCGCCGGACTCGCGGTGAATTTGCCAGTCGGGTTGGGAAGACGCATTTGTGGACGGGACTGTCAGTGCTGCGAGCAGGACTATTAGGATCGCGTGTTTCGGCACCTATGCAGGGTGAAGAAATGGTGCGACTCAGTCAAGCGGCAGATCGTGGCCAGAGCGGTGTTTTCGATTTACACTGCGTCAACTCGGAACGATTCCGGCAATCATCGCCCGACCGCGGGGCAGGGAAAGCGCTATGGATTTCTTCGACGTACTCTGGGACTCGATCAAACTCAAGACGCCAAAACTATTGCTCGCTGCCGCGATACTTGTCGGTGGCTGGGTCGTTGCCCGAGTCGTGTCTCGGGTCGTCTTTTCTCTGTTGGTGCGCACGAATCTCGATCAGTGGGCTCAACGCCGCTTGGGTTTCGATACCCGAGGCAAATATGGGCATCGAGTCGAACGATTCGTGGCCCGGATTAGCTTCTACGCGGTCGTGCTAGTCGCACTCGTGCTGGCCTTCGACACGCTGGCCATTCAGACCGCCTCAGAACCGTTTCGGAACTTGGTCACTGGGATTGGAGAGGCCGCACCGAAACTACTGCTCGCTGTAGTCATCGTGGCGCTTGCGTTCTTCCTGGGTAAGTTGGTCAGTTTCAGCGTGATCAAAGCGCTGGAAGCAACCAATCTCGACAATCGGCTGGGCCGGGTCGAGGGTCTCGACCCCAACCGAGTGCGCCTCTCGACAAGCGTCGGCGGCCTAGTCTTCTGGTCGATTCTCGTGATCGGCGTGATTCAGGGGCTCGACGCCCTCGAGATGAACAGTCTGGTTGAGCCCTTGCAAGGTGCCCTCAACGAGTTCGCGGCCATCCTTCCGGATCTCATCGCTGCCACTGTTCTGGTACTCTTGGGCTTGGTCATCGCACGATTCGTGGGAACGCTTTGCGCGGACGTACTCAGCGACGTCGGTTTCGATCAACTGTTCTATAAGGTCGTCCCAGCCATCGAGCCATCCGAGGATGGCGAAGCCGACGCGACTGTTGCTGCGGATGCGTCCGGCGAAACTGAAGGAGCCACTGAGACCGATTCGGATGCCAGCGACTCGGTTCAGGACACCGCGGCTTCGGACCCAGAGAGCGCCGAGTCTGGGGACGAAGCCACTCCCGATACCGCCGAGAGCAAGCGGCCCCGAACACCCTCTTCAGTCGCGGGTCAGGCGATCACCGTGTTGATCGCGTTGATGGCCCTCCTGCAGGCATTTTCGATACTGGAGTTGGAGCGCTTTGCGCTGCTTCTGGATACGTTTGTCAGTGATTTCTTACCGAACCTGGCCATCGCTGCGGTGATCGTACTCGCCGGTGTGTGGGCCGGCAACTGGGTCAAAATCCAGATTGACGGCCTTACATCGGAACACGACACAGGGCTTGTTGGGGTTTTGGGTTCGCTAGGACGCGCGGCGGTGTTGGTGTTCGCAGTAGCCGCGGGTCTGCAGCAAGTGGGCGTCGCGCCGGAGCTAATCCGGACAGCGTTTGCGATTCTGTTTGGCGCCTTGGCGCTCGCTCTCGCTTTGGCGTTCGGGCTGGGCGGCCGAGAAGTGGCGGCGGACGTCGTGAAGAAGGAATACGACCGGCACGGAACGACCACCAAGAAGCGACCGAAGGCAAAGGGCTAGGGAAGAAACATGAGCTCGACTTTTGGTCGCATATTCCGGGTGACAACCTGGGGAGAATCGCATGGAGGCGGTGTCGGTTGCGTCATCGATGGCTGCCCGGCCGGCCTCGAACTCGATTTGGGTGCAGTTCAGAGCGCGCTCGATCGGCGCAGACCCGGGCAGAGCCGGTTGGTGACGCCCCGCAACGAAGCCGATCGAGTTGAGATACTGTCGGGTGTATTCGAGGGCGCGACCCTCGGAACGCCAATTTCTATGCTGATCCGGAACAAGGACGTCGACTCCTCGAAGTATGAAGACCTAAAGGCCACGTACAGGCCGAGTCATGCCGACTTCACCTACCAAGCGAAGTACGGACGGCGCGACTGGCGTGGCGGTGGGCGTGCGAGTGCCAGGGAAACGGCGGCTAGGGTCGCTGCGGGGGCCGTGGCCGAGCAGCTCTTAACCGCCCTTCACGGCATCGAGATTGTCGCTTGGGTCGATCAAGTGGGCGATATTGTGGCCTCTGTCGACCCGAGCTCGGTTGCTCGAGAATTTGTGGAGGTCAACGATGTTCGCTGCCCCGATGGCGAGGCCGCGCTGAAGATGATCGAACATATTTCGCAGGTCAGGAAAGACAAAGACTCAGCTGGCGGCTGCGTTCGTTGTGTTGCTCGCGGAGTACCGGCAGGCCTCGGCAATCCCGTGTTCGACAAACTCACAGCCCAGCTGGGCGGCAGCATGATGAGTCTACCAGCCGCCCGTGGATTCGAGATTGGCGAGGGCTTCGGATCCGTAAGCATGCGCGGGTCCACCCACAACGATCCGTTTGTGATGACGGACGGTGCGGTTCGAACTGCAACAAATCACTCAGGCGGTATTCAGGGTGGCATTTCGAATGGCGAACACATCTGGTTCCGCGTTGCGTTCAAGCCGGTGGCGACGATCTTCCAGAAGCAGCAAACGGTGGATGAGGCGGGGAATTCCGTCGAGCTGACCATGAAGGGGCGCCACGATCCGTGTGTTCTTCCGCGAGCTGTTCCCATTGTCGAGGCAATGACCGCCTTGGTTCTCGCCGACGCGGCGCTACTACACAGGGCAAGCAGTCTCTGACCCATTTAGGTCTCGGAGGTTGTAGCCAGCCCGAATTGGATCTATGGGCACGCGGCAAGCGAAATGGCTAGCTTTCGGTGACCTGCGCGACCCATTTACCGTCTTGCATGACAATCCGTGTGGGGCCCTCTACCGGGGTTTCGTCGCCTTTGTATTCCGGATCACCGGGTAGTATCAGGGCGATTGTCCCACCTTCGAGATTCGGTTGAGGCTCGATCGCGGGCACTTCGCGGTCGGTGTAGTGGGCGAAGACCTCATCAGCAGTCTTATGCGCGGCCATGTTCAGCAAGATGTGGAGCGTCGGCGGCGCGAGTTGCAGATCTCCGGCCGCGTAGCCATCGACGGCCTCTTTCGGCGTCATCCAGCAACTGTCCGTCGTCTCGACCTCGTCGTGGACGAGTGTCTGATGAGCTGGGGCTTTAGCCAGAAAAAAGCGCGTATCGTAGCGGTGTTTCTCTACAGGGGGGGTAATCCAGTGGGCGAAATAGAGTAGTTGGTCCATTCGCAGCGTGAGGTCCTCCCATTCGATGATCTGGTTGAAGGAGACCTCTTCTTCTTGGAGGGTCACGCGATAGGTATCGTATCGGTCGAGTTCGTCGGGCGCTGTGAAGTCGATGGGATCGCCGTTCGACTCCGTCGCCAGTAACGCCCCTGCCTCTTCGAACAATTCGCGAAAACCAGCGACATGCAGACCGACGGCCTCCTCTTCATCGGTTCCCATCTTCTCAGCCAACTCGTGTGGAACGTATCCCCTGCAGTGCAGAGCGATGGACGCGTCCTTGTCTTCTTCGTCCATTCGTCCACCCGGAAAGACGAAGCGATTCGCCATGAAGCGAGCCTTCCCGTGGCGTTTTACGAAGAAGATCTCGAGGTCGTCTTCCTTGTCGCGCATCAGAACAATGGTTGAAGCTGGAGCCGGTTCTTCGGGCCCCTTGTCTGCAGTTTCCGTCTCACTCGTCACAGGCTCCTCCTTGTTCCTGCCTGGCACGCGCAGCATAGGGGAACTCGGCGCGAGCCGAAACCCAGGCCTTCGAGCTGGGGCGACTGGCGTCGGTTTGGGAGTCAGGAGGTGAGGGGTCGAGGCTCGACACTAGAGGCCAGAGACTGGAGGAGGTAGGTTGGCCTGGACTCCCACTTCTACAGGAGTATTTGTGCAGCACGTGCGAACAGGACGTCTGTTCGTTTCCTGGTTCTTCGTCTCGCTTGTCTCGTTGCCGCTCCTCTGCGGCGCGATGGGAGTCTGCGGACTGCTGAGCGAGGTCATCCGCGCGAGTGCGGCAGTGCGGCTTTGTGCGATCTTGCCGGTGGTCACTCTCTTGCTCCTTCCGGCCCGCATGCTACGCCCAGCCGGCTCGGCCCTCTCGGCGTTTGTCCTGGTTGGGGGATGGTGGCTGTGCGGCTGGTTCCTTACCGGGCTAGTGGCTCCACTCAATCTGCCGGTTTCCTCTCTTGTTGTTTGTACCCTGGTCTCGGGTATCGCCGGAGCAGGCTGTCATACCATGGCCAAGCGACTACCCCAGCGGATTGACACGTTGGAAGGCATGTCACGGCTGGTTGCCTGTTTGTGGGTCTGCGTAGCCCTCCTGTCGGTTGTTCAGTGCGCGCGGTTGTCGACGTTCATGTTGGATCCGGGCCGTACCGAGGCTGCGGTTCTACCGTTTGATCCGCAGACTACTCAGCATCAGGCGTTGGCAGCCTACATTCGAGGCGCTGAGTTGGATCGCTCTGGCGAAATGAACATCTATGATCGCGAGCTATATCCGAGTTCTGCGAGTGGCCCAGTCACTGTTTCGAGCGAAGTGGCCAACTTGTCGCCCTCGATCGAGCAGCCGTTTCAGTATCCACCGCCGTTTGTGTTGCTTCCGCGAACGGCACTGGCTCTGAGTAGCGACTACATTCAGATTCGCGCAGTGTGGTTCTGGGTCAACTGCTGGCTCCTTCTTTCGGCGTTCGGATTGAGCTGCCGATGGGTGGGGGGGCGCCGAGGCTTGTCGCTGGCTTTGGGGCTTCCCGTACTCTGGCTTGCGCTGCCAACGGCCCTCACCCTTCAATTCGGTCAGTTTCATCTGGCTGCTATATCGCTCACCATTATCGGGTTGGTTGCCGTGAATTCAGGGCGAGAGCGAACCGCTGGTTTGCTGTTCGGTGTGGCGACGGCAGCGAAACTATTCCCGGCGGTTGCCCTGGTTTATCTCGGGGTGCGAGGTAGGTGGCGCTCTTGCGTCTATGCCATCGGAGGTATCTGCCTGTTGGGTGGCTTGACGTGGGCTGTGAGCGGTCCTGCGATATTCGAAGCTTTCGTGGGGGAGCAGTTGCCTCGGTTGTCGAGTGGTAGTCACGTTTCGTTCGAAGAGACCGGTACCTTCAGCACATTCAACGTATCGGTGATCGGGTTGGTTCACCGCCTTCGCCATCTGGGGATCCACGGCCTGCATCGCGTCCATGCCGTCGGAGCGAACTGGGCCTTCTCACTGATACTGTTCAGCGGTGTGCTCTGGGTTGGGCGGCGCCAGCGGGAACGAAGCGCCGAGCTGGCGCTCTGGCTAGGCATCCTGTGTCTGGCTGCCTTTCGAGCGCCGCTAGCACCGGCCACTTACATTACGGCGCCTGCAATTTGGCTGCTCACGGTGTCGGCGGTTGCGCGATCGGGACGCTTTGAGGTCACTCTCTGGGGTGTTCTCGCCTGGTTGTTTCTCCACCCAATCGCACCTGCCGGAAATCCGCAAGTTCTGATCGTTGCGAGCTTCGCCTGCCCGGTCGTGTTGCTTTGGCTGGCTTTGGTGAGTTTTCGGCGCCCCAGGAGCCAGTTATCATCGTAACGCAAGATCCTGCGTCAGTTAAATCAAAGTGCCTTTGATATAGTCCAAATCGGTGCTCCCCCGTGCCAGAGTCTACCGGAGGATGGATGGAACATCTTGAAACTGAGGCGGTCTTCTTTCTTTCAAACGGGTATTCGAAGGAAGAGGTCCAACGTAAACTGCAGGCCCAAGGTGCCACGCCGTCGCAGGCAAAGATGGTGGTTCAGCGTTCTTCGCGTGCGTTGGTGCAAGCTCAGCGCCCCGGAGGGCTGGTGAACCTCTTGTTAGGAGTTGGGCTATTCGCCGTTGCCGCGTTCGTGTTTGTTGCTTCTGGCGGCTACGTGGTTCAGGACGCCGGCTACGATAATGGCTCCCAGGTCGTCACTATCCCGGTTGGCCTGTATTGGTTGTTAGCCGCTGTGTTGATTGTCTCGATCGAACGAACTACACGCGGCCTACTCACACTGTTCGGGAGGCGTGTGGAGCGGCCAGACCGGTAAAGGATGCGAGTCTAGCGGGCGCACATGCCTTGGTGTCGAGCGAGGACCGCTACAACTGCTTCGTCGGCTGCGAAGGACTCGTCGAATTTGTCAGCTGTGATTCGGGCACCAACGCACTCCATGTTCATGATCGCGTCGGGATTGGCAGCCGCCTCGGCCTCTGCTGCGTCCAGTTGGGCTGTCAGTTTCGCCAGGGGAAAGTCTCGGCCGCATAGAGTCAGAATCTGGGCGCGAACCTCGGCAACGCGATCGTGCTCGGCGAGATCGGCCTCGATGTTGTTGAGGTAGACATCCGCGCTCGAGCACGCGCTCAACACTGAGGTTGTGGGGTCTGACACGATTTCAGCTTGGCCAGCTGTGATCATCTGAGCAACTTCAGCAAGGTGAACCTCCATACCGCAGAGCAGGTTGACCTCTGCGATACGCGCTACGATATCGTCGCCCGTTGCGTATTGTTCGGGAATGTCTTCGAGCGAGTTGCGGGCCGAAGCGCAACCCATCGTAGAGACATCGCCGGCATCGATGGTCGCTTGAATCTCGGCGATCGCAAGCGCAGAGTCGTGTAGTGGTACCTGGTGACCACAGACTTCGAGCGCTTCTTCGGCGAGTGCTTTGGCCTCAGCGTGATCTTCTTCGAGCAGCGGTTCCGCGAGAGACATGACGCCTGCACACGACACGGTCTGGTCCTCTCCGGCCTCAATGCCGGCCTTCACATCGTCGAGCCAGCCGGACAGCTCGTTGAAACTCCGTCTATTCTCGGGACTTTTGAACTCATCACCACCCCCATCACCTTTCTTACAACTGGGCAAAACGGCAAAGCACAGCGCAGTGAAAACAATCGCAATCGATAGTCGCAACATGGTGTCCTCCTCTTGGACGAAAACGGGTGCTGAGTGCACGCTAACTGTGCAACACGGCTGACGGATGTGGACTGGGCCGGGAAACTAACACCAGGAACGGACTCGGGCAAGGACGGATTCAGCGCCCAAACTGGCTAGGTCATGGTGAGGCCCCACATGAATTCAGCCCCTCCTATAACAACGGCGGCGACAGCAAGAATCAGGCGTGCCTTTTTGACTTTGGCTGCTTTGTCGATGTCTCCAGTGTCTACGAAGCCCTTTGACAGCAGACCCTTGAGGAAGAGGATGATGCCTGCGACTACGGCCATGAATCCGAACCCAAGGAGGAATGAAGAGGCCAGTTCTTGGTTGAGATTGGCTCCCTGGAGAATCCACATCGCACCAAACCAGATGGGGCCGCTCGCAGTGAGCCCGGAGAACCCTTCAGCCCGCCCCCAAAATGACTTCTCGAAGATAACCACTTCTGCCTCCGACTCCTTGTCCTCGCTGTGTCCCATCCCGCGGTGACCCGACAATCCGCCGAAACCGAAGACCCAACCAGTCCTCGCCGACGTTCTACTTGGCGACCCGACTCGAGGAGAATTCTAATGAAACACGCATTCTTGTTTGCTTTGCTATTCTCAGTATTAACGCCAACGGTGCCGTGGGCCCAGACACTCGTGGAGGATTTCTCGGGACCGTTCCCTGACTGGGGGCGTGGATGGCTTCGAGAGGTCGCCGAGCTCGGTAATTACTATGGAGATGGTGCCGATCGAGGAAACAATCCGACCGGTTTGTGGCTTCGCGGTGCTCCGGGAGTAGGCGACGGACTTACGGTCGTCTTCGAGGCCGAGTTTGGGAGGCATATTCGGTCGATCGCCCTAGAAGCGGCGTGCTGGCAGGAGACCGTCTTCTTCGTGGAGGACGCCAGAGGCGAGACTGTTTACGAGGCGCCTTGTACGGAGAACTTCTCGACGCCAGTCAACGAGTACCCGCATCAATATGAAGTCGCTACTCCGAATGGGGTCAGCCGTTGGGGGTTTATTGGTGACTCTCTGGCCGGCAACACAGCGATCGATAGGTTGGTGATTACGCTGTCAGATAGCGAACACGCCTCAGACGCTCCCGTCGACGTCGCAGTCGACCCTGACCTGACTCTGCTAGACGCACTCGCGACTTGCGAGGAGAACCAGCGTCAGGCCAGATTAGCGTACGAACGGGGCGATCGATTCTGTCCACCGTGCTTCTGTGATTGTCTAACCGGCCAGTGCCCGCCTTGTGCCGTGTGTGAGGAGGACCCACGCGATACGGTCGAACGAGTCCCCCACCCTTTTGAAAATACGAACTAGGAGCCCGTCGCGTATAACGCCCCGGACTCCAGCCGTTAGCTTTTAGC